>JAWSVN010000244.1:0-5764 GCA_033851875.1 Acidimicrobiales bacterium | reverse complement strand
CGCTCGGTGACCTCCAGGTCGACCCGTGGAGCGACCAGATCACCGTGCTCGGCCAGGCGCTGCGTGCGGAGGACGCCGCCGCCGAGGCGATCGCCGAGGTCGACGCCCTTGCCGCCGCCGTGGCCGAGGAGCTACCCGGCCTCGAAGGCGCCACCTACACCTTCGCCAACTTCGTGCCCGGCACCGGGATCTACGTGATCGCCGATCCCGACGACGGGGCCAGCCGCCTGTTCAACGCGATGGGAATGGAGATCGACCCCGACATCGTCGCCCTCGACGAGGAGGCGGTCGGCCGGGCGTTGATCAGCTTCGAGGAGATCGCGCTCCTCGACGCCGACCTCGTCGGCGTCCTGCTGAACGGGACCGACCCGAGCGACGTCATCGGCCTCGCCGAGCTGCCATCGAGCGAGAACGGGACGCTGATCAACTTCGCCTATGCCGACATCGTCGGGCTCAACACGCCGACCCCGCTGTCGGTCCCGTATCTGCTGGAGCTGATGCGACCGACCCTCGAGATCGTCGCAGCTCGCTGACAGCCTCCGCTCCGGCCGGCCGACATCGACGTCCCGGCCGGAGCGCGATCGGCCTGCCGGGTCCTGAGATCGTCAGGCGTCGCCCAAGGCCAACGCGGAGCCCAGCGCCTCGATGGTCTGGAGCGTGATGCCCCGGTCGGCGATCGCCTCGGCGTAGATGGCGATCCGACGGGCGCCGGTGCGCTCCCGGAAGTCCGCGAGTTGTTCGACGACCGAGGCCGCATCACCGACGATCGCGCCGTTGGCGACGAAGCGAGCCATCGAGCCTCGATCGATCGGCTCGCCGTCTGGCCCGACGTGTCGTTCCGGCTGCTGGGGCACCTTCGGCCAGTCACCGTGACCGAACGAGGTCGCGAGCGCGTCGCACAACGCCGCCCTCGTCCGCTCCTCGTCGTCGGTGACCACGGCGATGAGCTGGTGGAGGTGGTCGACCTCGGCGACCGGGTCGGCCGCTGCGTAGGCGCGCTCCAGCTCGACGCGCGACTCCACCGGCGAGGCGAAGTAGTGCTGGAGCGCAAGACCGTTGGCCGCAGCGAATTCGACGTTCTCGGGTGAACTCGTCGCCAGCAACAGCGGCGGATGAGGTCGGGTGAGGGGCTCGGGCTGGATCGTGCCGGGGCCCGTGATGTGATCCTCGGCCGCGAGATCACCGCCGCGACAAGCGTCGAGGAATGCTCGGGCGGTCGCCAGCGGCTCCTCGTCCCAACGTGAGGTGTCGACCCCGAGGAGCTCGTAGTCCTTCAGGTAGCCGCCCCGTCCGATGCCGAGGTCGAAGCGACCGCCGCTCAAGCGATCGAGCAGCACGGCCTGCTCGGCGATCGCGAGCGGCCGCTGCAGGGGCGACAGCACAACGGCCGTGCCGACCCGCAGCCTGCTGGTGCGGCCGAGCAGGAACCCGGCGGTCGTCAGCGCGCTCGGATTGAGCCCGAACGGGATGAAGTGGTGTTCGCTCACCCAGAGGTCGCCGAAACCGACCCGCTCCGCCAGCTCGGCCTGCGCCAGCGTGAGGTCCATCACCTCGCCGGCATCGGACCCCAGATTGGCGCCGAGGTTGAGGAACAAGCCGTAGCGACACTCCGGCGGGCTGACCGTCGCACTCACGAGTCGACCCGGGACTCGGTCGAGACGCCGACGAGACCGCGAGCCGCGATCGTGCCGAAGACGACGGTGAACCCGATCGTCCAGGCGAGTGCACCGAGCAGCGGGCCGGCGACCTCGCCGCCGCCGGACAGCCGCTGGAGGGTCAACATCATCAGTGACGACGGAGCGACCTCGACGACCGGTTGCACCCAGTCGGGGAAGGCGTCGATCGGGACCATGCCGTGGGACAGGAACAGCAGGATCAGGAACAGTGCCGACACGGGGGGCACGACCGCCTCCATGCTCGAGCCCTTGGTGGCCAGCGCGAACCCGATCCAGCAGAACGATGCACCGAAGATCGTCGCCAGCACGAAGAAGGCGAGGGCTCGTCCGAGCCCGGCCTCGAAACGGAAGCCGAACACAGCGCCGAGGGCCGTGAGGACGACGGTCCCGGCGAAGACCCTGGCGTGTTCGCTGATCGAGCGGGCCAGCATCATCGCTCGCAGTCCGCGCAGGCCGGCCCCGTCGGGCGTGTCGCCACCAAAGGGGATCAGCCGGATGCGATCGAAGAACCCGGACGAGCGATCCTCGAACAGGCCGAGCACCGTGCCCATCGAACCGAACGCGGCGCCGCTGATCACCAGCGCCGGCGTGAGCCGCTGCACGTAGGGCTCGCCGCCACTGAAGTCTTCGACGGCCGATCCGAAGACCGCGAGCAGGACCATCAGGAGCACGGCGGGGAACGCCACGGCCTGAACGATCACCGCTGGGGTGGCCAGGGTTCGCATCACCTCTCGGCGAGAGAGCGCAGCGACGACCTTGGGGATGGTGACCGGCGCCGTCATCGCACGGGCCTGACACGAGCGGCGAGCACGGTGAAGACGACGCCGAGGACCACCATCCAGCCGACCCACCACCAGAACGGCTCGAGGGTCGGGCCACCATCGATCAGGGCCCGCATCAGGTCGATGGTGCGGGTCACCGGTTGGTGGCGAGCGAAACCCTGCAGCCAACCGGGAAAGTCCTCGACCGGCACGAAGCCGTTGGAGAGCATCAGGAGCGGCAGGTAGGGCACCGAGGCGAGCGACGATGCGGCCTCGGGGGTAGAGCCCATCGCCCCGATCAGTCCCATTCCCATCGAGGTGACGGCGACGAACACCAGGGCGACGGCGACGAAACCGAGCGCCCCCTGGATCCCGACCTGGAACCGCATGCCGGCGATCACGCCGACGATCAGCAGGACGACGACGCTGATGACGCCTCGGGTCATCTCGCTGACGGAGCGAGCCAACAGCGGCGCCGCACGATGCACCGGCATCGACCGCACCCGTGGGGTCATGCCGGTGAGCCGATCGTTGGCCACCCAGTAGGCGGCCGACATGGCGGTGAAGAACATCGCCTGCACCACCACGGTGGCTGGCAACAGCTGGGCGTAGTCGAAGCCGCGGGCCGTCATCATGCGGCGGGCGACGAGGTTGAACAGCGTGAAGAAGACGATCGGGAAGATCAACGCGCTGGCCATCGAGGCCGGGTTGCGGGTCCACAACGCGATCGCCCGGCCGCCGAGGACGGTGGTGTCTCGCACGAGCGACGGTCGCGAGCTCACGCCGCTGCCCCCGAACGATCGGTCAGCGCCAGGAACACCTCGTCGAGGGTCGGTTGACGAATCCCCGCTTCGGCGATCGTGATGCCCGCGCCACGAAGGGCACCGATCACCTCGGGCAGGGTGTCGATCGCACTCTCCGAAGCGACGCGCAGCTCGCCCTGTTCGGGGTCGACGGCCACCTCGCCGAACGGCGCAGCCAGCTGCTCGGCTTCATCGAGGCGGCCAGCCTCGACGATCGACACGACACACGTGGTGCCGCCGGTCGCCTGCTTGAGCTCGGCCGCCGTGCCGGCTGCGACGCTGCGACCCTCGTCGATCACGACGATGCGATCGGCCAGGAGGTCGGCCTCTTCGAGGTACTGGGTGGTGAGCACGATGGTGATCCCGCCGGCGCGCAGGCGGCGAACGACCTGCCACAGCTCGCTGCGGCTGCGCGGGTCGAGCCCCGTCGTCGGTTCGTCGAGGAACAACACCCGGGGTTCGACGACCAGGCTGCAGGCGATGTCGAGCCGACGGCGCATGCCGCCGGAGTACTCGCCGACCCGTCGGTCGGCGGCGTCGGTGAGGCCGAAGTCGGCGAGCAGCTCGGTCGAGCGAGCGGCCGCCTCGCCCTTGGGGAGGCCACGCAGACGGGCGAACAGCACCAGGTTCTCGTGTCCGCTGAGCTGGGCGTCGACGGCGGCGAACTGGCCCGTGAGCGAGATCGCCTGGCGCACGCGGTGGCTCTCGGCGACGACGTCGAATCCGTCGACGCGCACGGTGCCGGCGTCGGGCTCGATGAGGGTCGAGAGCACGTTCACCGTCGTCGTCTTGCCGGCGCCGTTGGGCCCCAGCAGGCCCAGGATCTCGCCCCGACGCACCTCGAACGAGAGACCGGCGATCGCCTCGACGTCGCCGAACCGTTTGACCAGACCATCGACCTCGATCGCCAGTCCTTCACCGTCGTCGCTCGCCATCCGGTCTCCTCTCGATTCGCCGGAGCCGTCAACCAACTGTTGACGTAAGGAGCACTTAACCACACTCTTGTACGGCGTACAAGAGTGTGGTTAGGTTCACTTCATGGCCAACCCCGCCCACGACGACGCCTCGACGAGGGGCCATTCGGCGTCGTCGCTCACGGCGACCGCGGTCGATCTGGTGCGCGAGGTGGGCATGGAGGGGTTCACGGTCCGCGAGCTGGCTCGCCGGGCCGGCGTGTTCCCGACGACCGTGTCGCACCACCTGGGTGACCTCGAGGCGGTCCGGCGAGCCGTCTCCGACGCCGTCATCGCCATGGTCGAGATCCCGCCGCCGCCGACACGGCCGGATCGGTGGCGCACGTGGCTCGAGCGCCTGGCGCTCGACGGCTATCAGGTGATCGCCCGCCACCCCGGCACCTACCTCTACATCGCCCGGGTCGGCCCGTCGTGCCCCAGCCAGGTCGCGATCATCGACGCGACGATGCAAGTGCTCGTCGCGGCCGGCCTCGACGATCATGAGGCTGCCCTGACCTATGGCGCGTTCATCGGCCACATCGGCCAATCCGCCGACCTGGCGGCGATGATGAATCTCCACGCGGCCGAGCGGCCCGAACGTCGCGCCGAGTTCATCGCGACCGTCACCGGGGTCGCCGGATTGCACCCCGGCCTGGCCGCCGCCCTGCCCACCTTCGCCGAGTGGGATCACGACGAGGCGTTCCGCTACGGCCTCGACCGTCTCCTCGACGGCATCGAGATGCGACTGTCGGCGAGCTGACGATCCACGGGGTGACGCAGACCGTGACGTTCCCGCTCGAGGCGCAGTTGATCGGCGACACGATCGTCGTCGTCGGCTCGCTCGACATCTCGTTCGCCGACTACGGCGTGGAGGTGCCGGCGTCACGGATCGTCGTGTCGGTCGATGACCACGGCCCGATCGAGTTGCAACTCTTCTTCAGCCGCTGACAACGACGCTGACGAATATTGGTAGGGTTCCTTAACGCCAGGCGGTCCACCGCCCCGCTCGTCCCGGGAGGACGCCCCATGACCACCACCGTCCCCGACGCCGATGCAGTGTTCGAACACCTGAACGGCAATCACGCCGACAGCGTGCTCTTCCTGGCCCGCCACGTCGCCGGCGATCCGGCCCTGACCGACGCCGAGCTCCTCGTCGCCACCAGCGACGGGGTCGAGATCGAGGTGCGGGGCCACGAGGGCGACCGGCGAGTCCAGCTCACCGCCCCCACCCCGCTGGCGTCAACCGCCGACCTCCAGGGCCTGCTGATCGGCACGATGTCGGCGGCCCGGGCAGCGGCCCCCGAGGGCGAGCTGACCTCGATCGAGCGGGAGCTCGCCACGCAGGGGTCGATCCCCACCCGTGTGGTCGAGGTCGTGGCCATCGAGGACCTCGCCAGCGGCCTCCGCCAGATCACCTTCGGTGGGATGCGCGGCCACGTCGCCCTCGGCCCCGACGACTTCTTCCTGGTGATCCGACCCAAGGATCTGAGCGAACTCGACGGCGACGTGTCGTTCGCCGACTTCAAGGACCGCGCTCCCGAGGACCAGCCGGGCTGGGCCTACTACACGTG
>JAWSVN010000243.1:0-1176 GCA_033851875.1 Acidimicrobiales bacterium | reverse complement strand
TTCCTCGAGTCGATCGTCACCAACACCCGGGCCATCGCCCAGGTGCTGGGCGTCGAGGCCGAGGCGATCGCCACCCTCGAGGCGATGAGCGCCGCCGCCCAGGACATCGCCGCCCAGGCCGCCGACGACGGCACCGGCCTCGTGCTGCTCACCACCGGCGGCGAGGTGTCGGCCTACGGGCCGAGCGACGAGGGTCGCTTCGACTTCGTCTACGGCGTGTTCGGCATCACCCCCGCCCTCGAGCAATTGGCGATCGACAACCACGGCGACTCGATCTCGTTCGAGTTCCTGGCCGAGACCAACCCCGACATCCTGATCGTGCTCGACCGCGACGCCGCCATCGGCGCCGAGGGCGAGGCCGCCCAGGCGATCCTCGACAACGATCTGGTCAACGGCACCAACGCCGCCCAGAACGGCAACATCCTCTACGTCGACACCGCCAAGTGGTACCTCTCCTACGGGGGCCTCAACTCGGTGCAGACGATGATCGACGAGCTCGACTCGATCGTCGACTGATGCCCGCTGCACCGGCCGCCGCCCTCGCTCGTCGCAGCGTGTGGGTGGCGGCCGGCGCCGTGGCCGCCCTGATCGTCGTCTCGCTGTTCGTCGGCGTGCTCGACATCGGCCTCGACGCCGTGTTGTCCGACCCGGAGACGCGTCGGACGTTCTTCCTCTCCCGTGTGGCCCGCACCGCCGCCCTCGTGTTGTCCGGCTCGGCCCTCGCCGTCGCCGGCCTCATCATGCAGCAGCTCACCCAGAACCGGTTCGTGGCCCCCTCCACCGCCGGCACCGTCGACGCCGCCGCCGGCGGCCTCCTCGTCGCCGCCCTCTTCTTCGCCGGTTCGGCCGTGATGTGGAAGGTGCTGTTCGCCCTCGGCTTCGCCCTCGCCGGCACCCTGCTCTTCGTCGCCCTGATCCGTCGCATCCAGTTCCGCGACCCCCTGCTCGTGCCCCTCACCGGGATCGTGCTCGGCGGCGTCTACCGCGCGGTCGCCGAGTTCTTCGCCTACCGCCACAACCTCACCCAGTCGCTGAGCTCGTGGTTCGTCGCCGACTTCTCCGGGATCATCGCCGGCCGCTACGAGACCCTCTGGTTCGCCGGGGCGGTCGCGGTCGCCGCCTATGTGTTCGCCAACCGGTTCACCGCCGCCGGCATGGGCGAGGCGTTCGCCACCA
>JAWSVN010000242.1:0-477 GCA_033851875.1 Acidimicrobiales bacterium | reverse complement strand
TCTCGATGTCGAGCACACCGGCGAGGATCATCGGCTGGTTGGCGACGACGCCGACGGCCCGGCCGTCGAGGCGGGCGAAGCCGCAGACGATCGCCTGGGCCCAGTTGGCGTGGTACTCCATGAACTCACCGTCGTCGACGACGCTGGTGATGACCTTCTTCATGTCGTACGGCAGATTGGGGCTGGCCGGCATGAGGTCGGCCAGCTCGGGGCACTGCCGCTCGGGGTCGTCCTCGGCCTCGACCTTGGGGGCGTCCTCGAGGTTGTTCGAGGGCAGGAACGACAGGAGGTACTTCACCTCGTCGAGCACGGCCTTCTCGTCGTTGGCCACGAAGTTGGCCACACCCGACTTCGACGAGTGCGAACCGGCGCCGCCGAGCTCCTCGAGGGTGACCTCTTCGCCGGTCACGGTCTTCACCACGTCGGGACCGGTGATGAACATGTGCGAGGTCTCGCGCACCATGAAGATGAAGTCGG
>JAWSVN010000066.1:2170-39097 GCA_033851875.1 Acidimicrobiales bacterium | reverse complement strand
GTCGTCGACGGCGAGGCCACCGACTACATCGACCACGTCTTCGAGATCTTCCTCGACCGCCCGGCCGACGCCGCCGACCACGTGCGCTGGGTGGACGCGGTCGAGGCCGAGCAGTTCCACCTGCTCACCGAACACCTCGCCACCTCCGACGAGTGGGCCGGCGTGATGATCGACGATCTGTACCGCTCGGCCCTGGGACGAGCGGCCGACGCCGGCGGTCGAGCCCACTGGTTGGCGGAGGTGGCCGACGGAGCCCGCATCGCCGACATCGGCACCGAGTTCTACGGGTCGCCCGAGTACTACCGCTCCACGGGGTCGGACCCCGAGGAGTTCGTCGCCCAGCTCTACCTCGACCTCCAGGAGCGGCCGGCCGATCAGAGCGGCCTCGCCCACTGGGTCGACCAGCTCGACGCCGGCGATCTCACCCGAAGCGAGGTCGCGGCCCACTTCTACGCCTCGCCCGAATCTCGTGAACGCCGGGTCACCCAGCTCTACCTGGCGATCCTGGGTCGGGCTCCCGACGCCGGCGGACTCGCCTACTGGGCCGAGCGTCTCCTGACCGAGGACGACGTCCGTCTCGCCGTGCAACTCGCGTCGTCGACGGAATTGGTGGCCCTCAGCCGTCGCTGAGTCTACGTTGGCTAGGCTCGGCGCGGTCCCCGGTCCCGCACCTCGGCGTCGCCCATGAAGCTGATCATCCAAATCCCCTGTCTCAACGAGGAAGCGCAGCTTCCCGACACCCTCGCAGACCTGCCACGACACGTGCCTGGTTTCGACGTTGTCGAGTGGATGATCATCGACGACGGTTCGTCCGACCGGACGATCGAGGTCGCTCGCACTCACGGCGTCGACCATGTCGTCAAGCTGCCGCAGAATCGCGGCTTGGCCCACGCGTTCCAGGCCGGCCTCGACGCCGCCCTCAAGCTCGGTGCCGACGTGATCGTCAACACCGACGCCGACAATCAGTACGACGCCGCGGCCATCCCGCTGCTCGTCGCCCCGATCCTCGACAACCGGGCCGATCTCGTGGTCGGCGACCGCGACGTTCGGAACCACCCTGAGTTCTCGAAGCTGAAGATCCGCCTGCAGGTGATGGGGAGCTGGGTCGTGCAAAAGGCGTCGAGCACCACGGTGCCCGACGCAACCTCCGGCTTCCGGGCCTACAGCGCCGAAGCGGCGATCCAGCTGATCGTCGTCAATCGCTACACCTACACGCTCGAGTCGCTGATCCAGGCCGGCAAGATGCACGCTGCGGTCGCGTCGGTTCCGGTGGGAACGAACGCCAAGACCCGAGAGTCTCGATTGTTCGGATCGATGTGGGGCTACATGCGCCGCAACGCAGTCGTGATCACGCGGGTCTTCGCCGCCTACGAACCGCTCCGGTTCTTCGGCGCGATAGCCCTGCTGTTGTTCTTCGGCGCCGCAATGGCGTTCGTTCCGTTCTTCTACGACTGGCTCGTCAACGGCGAGAGCGACGGTCACCTCCAATCGATCGTCCTCGGCGCGATTCTCGCTCTCGCAGGTGTGCAGATGCTGGCCGTCGCCTTCCTCGCAGACCTGATCGCGTCCAACCGGATGCTGACCCAGCGCACCCTCGAGCGGGTTCGACGGCTCGAACTGGCGGCCGGGGTCGCTCCGTCGCACTACCTCGAGATCGATCTGTCGGACACCGACTCGGCACCGGCCGAGGGCCGGTCCGGCGAGGCGCCTCGCTCGGGAGCCGGTTCGCCTGCGCGCTCGGCTGCACGTGACGCCTGAGCACGACATCCCGGAACAATCCGTCGCCCCGCTCAGCGAGGTATCCGGCGAGCGACCGGCGCTGCGGCGAATCGTTGACGTCTGGACACACCGGGCCCTGCTGGTCAACCTCGTGCGGCGCGACCTGCGCGTCCGTTACAAGGGCTCCGCCCTCGGCTTCCTCTGGTCGCTGCTCAGTCCGGCGATGTACCTCGTCGTGTTCAGCATCGTCTTCAAGGAGTTCCTCCGCGTCGACATCCCGGTATTCGGCGTCTTCTTGCTCTCGGGTCTGCTGGCCTGGAACCTCTTCGCGGGAGGGCTCGGCTCGGCGGCGGTGTCGTTGACCGACAACCGGGCACTGGTCCAGAAGGTGTGGTTCCCGCGCGAGATCCTCCCGGTGGCGTCGGTCGGAGCGGCGCTGGTCAACCTGGCTCTGCAGGGGCTGGTCCTGATCATCGGGCTCGCGGTGTTCCGCCACGCCCCCGACCTCGCCGCCGCCTGGCTGCTCGTCCCCGCCCTGTTGGTGCTCGTGCTGTTCACGATCGGCCTCGGGCTGATCGTGTCGGCCCTCAACGTCGTGCTGCGCGACGTCCAACACCTCATCGAGGTCACCCTGACCGCATGGTTCTGGGTCAGCGCCATCGTCTACCCCTACGCCACCGTCGCCAACCGCCTCGGCGAACAGGAGTGGTTGACCACCCTCAACCCGATGATCCCGATCGTGGTCACGTTCCAGCGAGTGTTCTACAATCCCGGCCCCGATCCGGCCGTGCTCCTCGACGTCGGGCCCGGGTGGTACCTCGCCCGTCTCGCCGTCGTCGGCGCCTTCTCGGTCGTCTTGGTGTTCGTCGGCCTCGCGGTGTTCGCACGGCGCGAGCCCGACTTCGGAGACCAGCTGTGAGCGGCGCGACCACCGCCGTCGCCATCGAGGGCGTCGGCAAGCGGTTCGTCCTCGGGCGCCAAGCCCAGAGCTCGGTCAAGGAACGCATCGTCAACCGCGACCGTGCCGGCGAGGAGTTCTGGGCGCTGCGCGACGTCTCGTTCGAGATCGAGCGGGGCGAGACCTTCGGTCTGCTCGGTCACAACGGGTCCGGCAAGTCGACGCTTCTCAAGTGCATCGCCCGCACCCTCACGCCAACCGAGGGCCGCATCCTGACCGCCGGCAGGGTCGGAGCCCTGCTCGAGCTCGGGGCTGGCTTCCACCCGGATCTCACCGGCAGGGAGAACGTCCAGCTGTCGGGGTCGATCCAGGGGATGAGCGACGACGACGTCGCCGCGGCCATGGACGACATCTTCGCCTTCGCCGAGCTCGAACGGTTTGCCGACACCCAGGTCAAGCACTACTCCTCAGGGATGTTCGCGAGGCTGGGGTTCGCCGTCGCCATGTTCCTCGAGCCCGACGTCCTACTCGTCGACGAGGTGCTGTCGGTCGGCGACGAAGCGTTCCAGCGCAAGTGCATGGGCGAGGTGCGGCGCTTTCAGCGGGAGGGTCGCACGATCGTGGTCGTGACCCACACCGCCGACGTCGTGCGGCAGGTGTGCGACCGGGCCGCCGTGCTCGACGGCGGGCGCCTCGCCACGGTCGGGGCGCCCCCCGAGGCGATCCGGGTGTTGCGAGACCTGTCGATCGAGCGTGGCCTCGCCCTCGGACGCGACTTCGCCCACGCCGCCAACCTGCACCAGGGCGACGCCGCCTCCTTCGTCGACGTGCGCCTCGTGACCGGCCACGACGGGCACTGGGTCCGACCGGGCGAGCGCCTGCGCATCGAGTGCGACATCGACGTCCCCGTCGCCACCGACGATCTCGTCCTGGCGGTCGAGATCCACGACGCCGACGGCACGAAGATGCTGGCCACCAACTCCGACCGTCTGTCGTGCGAGCCGGGCCCGATCGAGGGACGGCTGACCGCCTCGATCGAACTCGCCTCGGTGCCGTTCCTGGACGGCCGCTTCGACGTGAGCGTCGGTCTGCACGACCACGACGTCGCCACCAGCTACGACCAACGCGAGCAGGCCGTCAGCTTCACGGTCCAGAACCAGCTCCCGCTCGAGGGTCGGGTCGTGGCCGACGTCGGGGTGTGCTGGGCGCCGACCGCGGACTGATCAGCCGGGCGGCGGGCGATCAGTCCGCCATCGCCCGCTCGACGGCGTCGTCGAGCTGGGCATGACATCGTGCCCAGGTGTAGCGAGCCGGGACCTCGGCGGCCCGCTCCAGCATGTCGGAGGTGAAGGCCCGATCCTCGACGATGCGTTGGACGCCCTCGGCAATGGCGCTCGGCGTCGGGTCGACGACCAGCCCGGCCCCGGTGTCGGCCACGATGTCGACGAGGCCTCCGCCGTCGCGACACACGATCAGCGGGCGCCGCCACAGCATCGCCTCCAGCGCGGTGAGGCCATAGTCCTCGCGGTAGGCGGGGGCGACCACGACCGACGCACGGGCGTAGGCGTCGTTGCGGGTGGTGTCGTCGACGTTGCCCAGGATCCGGGCGGTGCCAGCGGCTCCCTCGGGGGCTCGCACGTCGAGTGCGGAACGCATCCACAGCTCCGCCGGGTCACCGGTCGAGGCCAGCTCGGGCTGGCGCGTCAGCTCGGCGTCGAGGCGTCGCAGGAAGGCCTCGCGGCCGCCTCCACCGACGAGCTCGACGGGTCGATCGACGAGCTGTGCGGCCGCAACCACGAACTCGGTGCGCTTGGGCCACTCGTGGCGGCTCACGCACAGGACCGGTCCGGCGGAGTCCCACGGTGGCGGGTCGGCCGGCACCTCGGTGAGCGCTGGGGCGTGGACGAGCGAGACCCGATCGTCGGGCACGTCCCAGTACTCGTCGAGGCGGTTGGCGCACTCCTGGGAGCCGGCGAGCCAGTGGGCGACGCCGCCGGAGAGGGCACGGTCGGTCTCGTTGACGATGCGCGAGGCGGAGCGATGGCGGACCGGGTCGACCTCGCCGAGCTCGACGTAGGGGCCGGCGAGGTCGTAGAAGATCCTGGCCTGGTGGTAGAAGAGCGCCAGCACCCGGGGGTGGTCGGCGAGGAACGTCGGCGGCTGGGTGCTGAGGACGAGGTCGTAGCGGTCGAGGTCGAGCCGACGCACTTCCTCGATCAGGCCGAGGTAGCGGAAGAATTCCGGGTGCTCGTGCCAGTCGCGGCGGGCCTGGGCCAACCCCCACGATTCCCGCGGCGTGATCAGGGCCGGGAAGGTCTCGTAGCGGACGTCGTGGCCGACCTCGACCAGGTGGTCGGTCAGCCGGGTCAGGAGTCGCTCGAACCCGCCGGCGACCCCCCAGTCGGGCTTGACGACGCCGATCGAGAGGCCGTCGCTCACTGTGGCCTGCGGCCCCGCACCGCGAGATCGTGGGGAGCGAAGACGAGGCGGGCCATCGCGCTGAGCAGCCCGTTGCGCGCCGGGTCGTCGGCGAGGTCGTCGAGCCCGGCGAGCTCCTCGGCCCGGGGATGCAGGCCCTCGACCTCGACGTCGACGAGGCCGGCCTGAGCGAAGAGGAACCGCAACAGGTCGGGATGGGTCGGGCGTTCATGGGTCGGATCGAGCCAGAACGATGTGCCCGACACCTGGAGGTTCTCCGCGTTCGGGGTCTCGACGACGACGATGCCGCCCGGCGCGACCGCAGCCGCGGCGGCGGTGACGAAGCGGGCGAGGTCGACGAAGGAGAGGTGCTCGACCACGTGGAAGGCACTCACCCCCGACAGGGAGCCGCCGGGAAGCGACTCGAGGTGGGCGATGCCGTCGCCGAGGCGCACGTCGAGATCGGCGGCCTGGGCCCGCTCGACGGCGGCGACGTTGGTGTCGTAGCCGTAGGCGGGGATCCCGTGCTCGCCGAGGAGGCCGACCCAGGTGCCGGGTCCGGCCCCCACGTCGAGGACGGGACGGGCCGAGCCGGCGAGGTGGGCGAAGGCGCCGAGGTGGTCGCCGAGCGACGCTCGGACCTGGGCGGGCGAGCCTCGCAGCTCGTCCTCGAAGGCCTGGTAGAGGGCGGCGAGTCGGGGGTCGTCGTCGAGACGCCCACCCCCCGGCGCACCCTGGCCGGCCGCCGGCTCGGGGGTCGTCGCGGCGCCGCCCTGCTCGAGCTGGGCGACGCGTCGACCGAGGGCCTCGTTGTCGCGTCGCAGGTCACCGACCAGGGTCGACAGCCGTTCCAGGGCCCCGAGGACGGCGTCGTTGTAGTTCGACTGCTCGTTGGAGATGATCTGGCCGGCCCTGACCGCGAGACGCTTGACGTCGCGCAGACGAGCGTCGGGCGGCACATTGCGGCCGACGTGGCGGTTCTCGTCGGCGAACTTGAGGTGCTCTCGAAGTGCAGGGTCCACGGTCGTGTCCAGAGGGGTCGGGTCGATGGTTCGGGCCCGCTGGCCCAGGAGTTCCATGGTGGCGATCACCGGATCGTGGGCCGGCGGCTCGGCGTCGCTGAGGATCGGGGGAGCGGCGCTGCGGGTGCGCCTCCGGAGCGGAAGGACGGGCAGCTCGAGGGCGGTCAGGATGCCGTCTGCCCAGCGGCGGCCCAGGTGTTCCCAGTCGAACGACCGCTCGACCAGGTCGCGCCCGGCGTGGCGCTGCGCCTCGAGGCCGAGGTCGCCGGCATCGATCTCGGCCGACACCTCGACGAGGGCGTCGGCGAAGGCTTCGGGCGTCCCATCGACGACCCGGAGGACGGCGTCGGGGTCGTCGAGACCACGCGCGCCGATGGCCGTGCTGAGGACCGGTGTGCCGACGGACAGGTAGTCGAAGATCTTCAGGTTGGAGCCGCCGCCGCTCACCATCGGGTTGAGGGCGACGGTGGCGCCGGCGAGCAGCGGCCACAGCAGGGGCTCGGCGAAGATCGGGATCAGCAGGACGTTGGACGGGACCGGGTCCTCGGCGAATTCGCTCGTGTGGCTGCCCGCCATGACGAACAGCCAGTCCGTGCGCCGTTCGGCCAGGGCGAGGATGAGGCGGCCGGCTGCGATGTTCGGCGGATGCCACGAACCGATGAACAGGGCGATCGGTCGATCGTCGTCGCGTTCGGCGCCGGCGAGGCCGAGGAGTTCGGCCCGGGCCCGGGCGGCGGTGTCGGGTTCCTTGAACGGCAGGGCCCGGGTGTCGACCCCGTTGGGGACCATGAGCGTCGGCACGTCGCGCTCGGTGAGAGCGCCGAGCGTGCGGGCATCGTCGTCGGTGCACACCGTCAAGACGGCGGCCCGTTCCATCGCGGCCCGTTCGACCGTTCGTGCCTGATCGAGGAACCAGTGTCCGGCGTCGGAGTCGGGGAGGAGGTCGGCCTTCATCGCCGACTCGTTGTTCTGGGAGTCGTGGACGATCGGCACGTCGGTCGGCGGCACGAGGGGGAGCAGGAACGGCTGGACCGCGATCACCAGGTCGGCGTCGGTCAGGAGCCGTTCGAGTTCGGCGGCGAAGGCGGGGGTGGCGGGGGTGAGTCGAGCCGCCGTGATGTCGTCGACCGGCATGCCCATCATGTGGAACATGTCCTCCTCCGCCCGCAGTTGGGCGGCCGAGCGCCCGATCTCGACCTGGTCGAGCCCCGGCTCGAGGTGGCGTCGCCGGCTGCCCGCCACCGAGGCCGAGCTGACCAGCACCGTCACGTCGGCCCGGTCGGCCAGTCCGCGGGCGAGGAACCGGGCTCGGCGTTGTCCGCCGCCGATCGCGGGGTCGACCGGGTAGGTCGACAGCATGACGACCTTGGGTCGCTCGACGTCGGTGCCGAGGTCCTCGACCTCGTCGCAGAAGGTGTCCCACGACACGGTCGCCGCGGCTCGTCGGGCGTTGAGCCCCATCTGCCAGCGGCCGTACCGGGAGCCGGCGACATGGCGCATCGCCCAGCCGATCCGCTCCGGGTCCGGTTCGACCACCATCCCGGACACGCCGTGCTCGATCAGTTCGGCGGCCCCGCCGGAATCGGTGGTGGTGACGACCGGCGTGCCGGCTCGCATCGCCTCCAGCGAGATCAGCCCGAAGTCCTCGAGCGCGGGGACGAAGGGCACGGCGGTGGCGGCGGCGTACTCCTCGGCCAGTCGCTCCTCGCTGAGCCGGCCGAGGAAGGTGACCCGGTCGTCGCCGGCGGCCCGGGCCTCGAGGTCGGCTCGCTGCGGACCCGAGCCCCCGATGCGGAGGCGGGCGCTCGGGTCGTCGATTGTGGCGAAGGCGTCGATCGCCAGGTCGAGCCGCTTCGGTCCGTCGTGGCGGCTCGTGGTGAAAAACACCGGCGTGGCGGGCGCCGTGCCGAGCTCGAAGGGCAGGTTGGTCTCCGGGTTCGACACCAGGACGGGGGCCAGATCGGGGAAGTAGCCGGGGCGCGAGGCGACGACCTCGGAGTTGGCGGCGAAGCGGCAAACTCGTTCCGGGGCGAAGGCGATCCGGTCGAGCCTCTGCACCACCCAACGGGCGAGCGGGCCCGGGAGGGCAGCGAGCGGGTGGTCGTCGCCGAGCCGGTCGAGTTCGAGACGCGCGGCGCCGATCAGGTCGACGTGGTCGTCGAAGCCGTCGAGACGTCGGGCGATCTCGCGTCCCTCGGGCGTTGCAGCCAACTCATCGAGGTGGCGAGGGTAGGTGTCGTAGAGGCCCCGCAGGGTGTGGATGAGGTACACGACGTGACGGTCGTGGCGCAGCATCCACGCCGGGTACTTGCCGGTGATCACCAGGTCGTGGTCACCGAACTCGAGCCGGCCGAAGGTCTCGTAGCCATCGAGGATCTCGCGCAGCGTCGTTTCGTGCGACGGGAAGCAGAACAGCTCGGCGTCGTGGCCGCGCTCGCCCAGGCGGGCCGTCAGTGCCTCCCAGTGGCGTTCCGCTCCGCCAACGGTGCCGTCCGGAGGCGTCGGATGGACAAGGGCGATCCTCACGACCCGGCGCGCTCGCTCGCTGCGAGGGCGCGAGCCACGAGCGACTCGAGGTAGCCGACGTCGCTCCGTCGCACGGCTCGATCGGCCCGACGACGAGCCGACTGCGCTGCCCTCGCCAGGCGTTTCGCCCGTTCGAGCGTCGTCGGATCGCACCTGCGCTCGAGCTGGTCCGCAAGGCGATCGACGTCCGGGAGCGAACGGCGGTTCAGTGTTCCGTCGAGCACCAGTGCAATCTAGCTGGGAGTCTCCGCGCCGCCGAGGAGGCCCGGCGGGGACTCCGCCACTCGGTCGGTCAGGTCCTGTACTGTCCGACCGGTGCCGAAGGCGAACGCGTGGAGCTCGCACCCTTGGCCCCTGGTCTACGCAGTGGTCCCGGTCGTGATGCTGTGTTTCGCGTTCTCGATCGGGCAGCCGACGGTCTTCCCCGATGAATCCGGCACCCTCGAGTCGGCGCGGTTCCTCGCCCGCGGGGGCCACCGCTCCGAGTGGTGGTACCAGCCGGGCTACGCCGTCCTCCTCGCCCCCGTGGCGCGCCTCTCGACCGATCTGGGGGTGCTGTGGCGCGGGGCCCAGGTGCTCAACGCGGTGCTTGCGACGGTGCACCTCGTGGTGCTCGGCGTACTCGGCCGGCGCCTCTTCCCAGAGATGGGCCCACTCGCGCTGCGGGCCGGGGTCGTGTTGGTCGGGCTCTACCCGGCCTACGTCTACTTCGGTTCCTGGGCCATCGGTGACAACGCTCTCGTCGTGATGGTCTCGGTGTCGACCCTTCTGGTGCTGCGTTCGCTGCAGGCAACCACGCTGCTGGGGGCGCTCGGGTGGGCGCTCCCGGTCGCGCTGACGGCTGCGATCCACTCCCGAGGCGTCGTCGTCGTCGTCGCCGCCGCGTTGGTTCTCGCGCTGCACGCCGCTCGGCACGACCGTGGAAGACGGTTCGGCGTACCAGCGGCTGTGGTCGCCTCGGGCGCGATCGCGTTCCTCCTCGCCCGGCTCGCACTCGATCAAACCGGGCTCGCCGCCCTGTCCGACGACGGCCGACAGTCGTTGTCGGCTCTGCTGGTGGCAAACGCCGATCTCCGGTCGATCGCCAAGCTGCCCCTCGCCCTCCTCGGCCAGTTGCTGAACGTCTCGGTCGGATCGGTCGGGCTGGTCGTCGTCGGCTTCGCGCATCTGGCGCGGCGCAGCCTGCTCCGTCGCCAGGCGGACACGTCGGTGGTCCTCTCGGACTTCGTGCTCCTGAATCTCGGCCTGAGCGCGGTGCTGGCCACGCTCTTCGTCAACGAGGGAGAAGGCGACCTGGCGTTCTACGGGCGCTACCTCGAAGCGGTCGCAGCTCCGATCCTGCTCGTCGGCGTCCTGGTCCTGCTCTCGCCAGCCGGCCTCCCGCGGTGGTACCGGACCCTGCTCCCCGCTGCCATTGCGGTCGCTGCGTCCGGCCTGGTCGGCATCCGGGGTGCCGAGATCTTCCACCTGCGCTTCCAGCGCCTCAACCTCGCGGGCCTCGCGTTGCCGGCGAAGCTGGCCGGCGGACTCGATCCGCTCGAGATCGCCGTTCTCGGCGCGCTGGCCATCGTGGCGGTGGGCTGGCTCTCGACCGTGAGGGTGGAAGCTGCGGTTGCGGTCCTCGTGTCGATCTTCGCCGCCTCTGCGTGGCTCAACGCCGCCGACGCTCGCGCCTACGCCGAGCGGGTTGCCGAGGAGACCGTCCTACTGGACGGGGTCTCGAGGGCGATGGAGGCGGGTGCGGCACACTGCGTCGCCCTCGATCAAACCGACCTCTCGGGCTTCTGGGCGCAGGAGAACTACCGGGTGCACCGGCTCGACATCGCCTTCCCGTTCTGGCGCAGCGGCGAGATCGCGGCCGTGCCCTGCGACGTCGTGATCAGTTCGCGGGCGGACCTCGGCGACGTCCTTCCGGGCTGGAGCGCCATCGGTGCCGAGAACGGTCATCGGCAGTGGCTCTGGGTGGCTCCGTCGCTCGCTCGATCGTCGGTTCTCGAACCGCTCGTGGTGCGCCCCGCTCCGGGGTCCCCGCTCGACGAAGGCACCGCCGAGCTGACCGTGCTTGCCGTCGAGCTCGATGAGGACGGCGAGACCTACGAGCTGTCGGTCGAGATCGAGAACACCTCCGACGACGTGTACGTCGGAGCGGAGCATCTCCCCGACTCGATCGGTTCGGTCCGCCTCGGTGTGGAGTGGCGATCGCCCGAGAGCCCACACGAGCGGATCCACGAGCCGTTCCGCAGCGACTTCGGCCTGCTCCGCCCTGGCGAGTCGGCCGTCATCGACATCGCTCTGCGTCGGTCGGCGACGCCGCAGACGGAGCGAGGCGACGGTGAAACCTGGATCATTCGGCTGGAGCTGGTCCAGGAGGGTGTCGCCTGGTTCGAGGATGCTGCAGCGGCGACCGCGGTGGTGGAACTCGGGTGAGGACGGGGTCCACCAGGCGCTCTCTTGGAGCCGCAGCGATACTGCTGGGCACCGGTCTGTGGCTGATCGCGTCATTCGCGCCGTGGTGGGATGCCCTCGCTCAGCGCCCCAGGATCTTCCTCGAGCCCCAAGGCAGCGTCCGCGCCCACTTGGCGGAGCAGTGGGTCGAGACCGGCAGCCCTCGCGTGCCGCTCGACCCCGAGGGCGACGTGCCCCGGGAGTTCGAAATCGCGTTGTTGCCCCGCGACGCCTCGATCGTCGACGGCGACCTCGTTCCGAAGGACTTCGCCTACCCGATGATCGCAGCGGCGGTCGCCGCCGCTATCGGCGACACCGCCGTCGCCCTCGCCGGCCTCGTGAGCGCGTGCCTGGCGACGGTCGCCGTGGGCTGGCTGACGTGGGAGCTCGTCAGATCCAAGCTCGCTGCAGCTGGTTCGTGCCTCTTGGCCCAGACCAGCGTCGCGTGGTGGGCGGCCAGCTTCGGCGGGTTCGGCTTCGCGCTCTCGGGGATCGCGTTCGGGGTTGCGTCGATTGCCGTCCTGGTCCGATTCCGGGGGCGGAGGGCTCCGCTCCCGTCGGTCTTGGGTGATCCCTTCGTGCTCGCCGGCCTGCTCGGAGGTCTGGCCTGCGGCTTCCACTACGGCTCGACACCGTGGTGGGGTGGACTGCTCGCCGGAGCCGCTCTGGGCAATGAGCGGTCGATTCGCGCAGCGTCGCTCACCGCGTCGAAGGTCGCAGGTGCCGCTGCGGTCGCGCTCGTTCCCGTGCTGGTCTTCAACGCCTTCGTCTACGGATCACCGACCGACACCGGATACTCCACCTTCGGGACGGTGCTCACCGCCATCGACTGGCAGGGAGGCTCGGTCGGGTTCTCCTGGGTGGCGCTCGAACGCAACATCTCCGTCTACCTCCTGCGGCCGGAGGTCGTGCCCGTCGTCGTCATTCTGTGTTGGGCGCCCCAGGCGTTACGAGCGCGAGGGCTTCTCCCGGCTGGCCGGCAGCTGGTGGTCGTGGCGATCGGCGCGGTTGCGCTGGTCGCCGCCACCGGTTCCTCGACGCTGTGGGGCACGGACAGCTTCGAGACCAACGCGAGCTTCCTGCGCTATCTGGCTCCGGTCTTCGCGGTCGCGTTCGCCTTGTGCGGGGTGGTGCTCAGCCACCTGAGGGATCGAGCCGCGGCGCTGCCTGCAGCGGAGTTCGCGTCGCTGCAACGCTGGATCGAGCCGATCGGGCGATGGTCGGTCGCCGGGGTGTGGATGCTCGTCGTCGTGCTCAACGCCCACACCGTCTGGTGGGGCTCGAATGGTCAGAACCAGACCTCGCAGTCGGTCGCCGGACTCGGGGACACCCAACTCGCGTACCTCCGAGAGGTCCCCGAGGACGCCTTCGTGGTCAGCAGGCGACTCGACAAGGTGCTGTATCCCGAGCGCCGGATCCTGGTGGCCGCCTATCTCAACACGACGACCGAACGATCCGACGAGCCGATCCACCTCTACGACACGTTCCCGTCGGTGGAGCGGGTGGCAGCGGTCGCTGATGCGCTCGCTGACCAAGGGTTCTTCATCGTCAACGACACCCAGTGGCTGACTCCGGATGAAGTGTCCCTGCTCGCGTCGATGCTCAGCGACGGCGGGCGCTGCCTGGAGGACGTCGCCGACCTCGTGATGTACGAGGTGGTGTCGTGCCCCGACGAGGAGACGCCATGATCGCCGACGGCCGAGACACTTGCGACATCGCCCTGATCGGTCCCGCCCACCCGATCAAGGGGGGTATCGCTCAGCACACGACCGAGCTCGCTCACCAGTTGGACGCCGACGGTCATCGAGCCCGCATCGAATCCTGGGCCGCCCAGTACCCGGCGAGGCTCTACCCGGGTGAGCAGAACGTCGCAGGCGACGAGGAGCTCCCGTCGTTCGGGTCCACGCGACGAACGCTGCGCTGGTGGGATCCACTCAGCTGGTGGAGGGTCGGTCGCAGGAGCCGCGATGTCGACCGGATCGTGGTGACGCTCGTGACCTCGGTCCAGATCATCCCCTACCACGTGCTGCTCTTGGCCGCCGGGCGACGGCGTCCGCCGATCGTCGCGTTGTGTCACAACGTCCTTCCTCACGAACCCCGCCGCCCCGACGTCGCCCTCGTTCGGAGCTTCCTCCGTCGCTGCGACCGGGTGTTGACCCATTCCGAGGCCGAGGCCGACGAGGCACGACGACTCGCCCCGGGGCGACCGGTCCGCACGGCCTCGATCCCGCCACACCTCCCGACGCAGGCGACTGCCTCGGCGGTCGGTCGCCCGGCGACCGGGCGCCTCCTGTTCTTCGGTCTCGTCCGCCCGTACAAGGGACTCGACGACTTGCTCGACGCCATGACGAGGGTCGAGGGGGTCGAGCTCACCATCGCCGGCGAGGTGTGGGGCGGCACCGAGGCACTCGAGCGTCGGATCGCCGACCTCGGTCTCGGCGACCGGGTCCACCTGCTGCCCGGCTACGTGGACGCCGCCGATCTCCCCGCCCTGTTCGCTGAACACGATGCGCTGGTGTTGCCCTACCGGGACGGGACGGCATCGCAGAACGTGCTGCTCGCCAATCGCCTCGGACTGCCTGTCATCGCGACAAACGTCGGCTCGTTCCCGTCCCAGATCGAGGACGGAGTGACGGGTCGTCTCGTCGAACCGTTCGATCCTTCGTCGCTCGCCTCGGCACTGGCCGAGATCATGGAGCCCGATCGCCTCGAGCACTACCGAGCCGGGGTCGCGGCCCTGCCCGATCCGTCGGCTCTGTGGCCTGGCTACATTGCGACGTTGCTCGAGTCCGAGCCGCCGGCCGTCGGCTCTTCCCCCGCCCGCCTCGACCCACAGGAATGAACCCATGAGCGCTCCGCTGAGTATGACCGGATGGATGCGGTACGACATCATCCGCCGCTGTGTCGACGAGGTCGCACCCTCGTCGATCCTCGAACTCGGTGTCGGGATGGCCGGTGTCTCCAGCCGTCTGCCCGAGCAGGGTTACGTCGGCGTCGAACCCGACGAGGTCAGCCGCTCGATCGCCCAGCAGCGTCTGCCCGGCCGGCGGATCCTCGGTGCGATCGACGACCTCGGCGACGACGAGCGATTCGATCTGGTGTGCGCCTTCGAGGTGATCGAGCACATCGAGGACCACCACGCCGTCGCTGCTCAGTGGGCCAGCCGGCTCGCCCCGGGTGGGCACCTGTTGCTCTCGACGCCGGCCAACTCCGGACGTTTCGGGGCGTGGGACCGGGCGTCGGGTCACTATCGCCGCTACGACCGGCCGGACATCGAGACGCTCGCCGAAGCGGCGGGCCTGGTCGACGTCCAGGTGTGGTTCTACGGCTTCCCGATCGGGAACGTGTTCGAGGAGCTGCGCAACCTCAAGGTGCGCCGTTCCGACCGTCTCGACAAGCCGATGGACGAGATCACTGCCGACAGCGCCCGCCAGCTGCAGCCCTCCAGCAGGTTCGCCCCCGTCGCCGAGTTCATCGGCACGACGGCCGCCCGGCTGCAGCGCCCGCTCGACAAGACCGAGCGTGGCCTCGGGCTCGTGATGATGGCGCGCCGCCCCGGTTGATGGCCGACGACCCGGGTGATTCTCGGGCCCGTCCGAGTTCGAGGTGGCTCCGCCGGACGGCGTCGGTGCTCTATCTCGTGGCGGTGCTCGGCGCTGCGTACTTCGTGTTCCGCTCGGACGCGGAGCAGATCGGCCAGTACGTTCGTGCGGTACCCGCCGGGGTGACGCTCCTCGCGTTCGGCGCCAGCCTCGCCGCCCTGATCCTGTCGATGGCCGCGTGGCGAGCGACCCTCGCTGCCCTGGGGCACACCATCCCGCTGCGGGCGGCCAGTCGGGTCTTCTTCGTGAGCCAGATGGGCAAGTACCTGCCGGGAAGCGTGTGGCCGGCGCTGGTCCAGGCCCAGATGGGCAGGGCCCACGGGGTGCCGCGGCGGGTCAACCTCGCGAGCTTCTTCCTCGCCCTGCTGCTCGCACTGGGAACCGGCGTCGTGGTCGGCACCCTGTTCGTGGCCGTTGCGCTCGGCGGCTGGTGGATTGTCGGCGCCGCTGCATCCTCGGCCGTCGCCGGGTTGGTGTGGCACATGCTCGGTCGGTGGGATCGCCTCCTCGACCTGGTTCCGAGCCGGCTGGCTCGGCTCCTGCCCGACCGCGCGCCGGCGCGCGACCGCCTTGCGGCTGCCGGTGGCCTCCTCGTCCTGGGCTGGCTCTGCCACGGGTTCCAGCTCTATGCGCTGGCCCGTGGACTCGAAGCGTCCGGTGGGTCGCTGTTCCTGTTGTCGGTCGGCGGCTTCGCCCTGGCATTCGTCGCCGGCACCCTGTTCATCATCGCGCCGGCAGGCGCCGGTGTTCGTGAAGCCGCGCTGCTCGGTCTTCTCGGTCTCGCCGTCGAGGGACGGCCAGCGTTGATCGCTGCGATCGTGCTGTTGGCGCGTGCCGTCCTCAGCGCCGCCGACGTCGCGCTGGGAGTGGTGGCGTGGCTCGCGCTGGGTCGCCCCAGGTCGGCGGCACGGGGTTCGGCTGGCTGACCATGGTCTTCTCGTCGGTCGTCTTCCTCTTCTACTTCCTGCCGCTCGTCGTGGCGCTCTATCTGGTGGCCCCGGCCCGCCTTCGCAACCCCGTCCTGCTGTTGAGTTCGCTGGTCTTCTACGTCTGGGGCGGCGGCGCGCAAGTCGTGATCCTGTTCGTGTCGACGATCGTCGACTACATCGCAGGGCGCCTCGTCGACCACGGGATCCGCTCGAACCGTTCCACGGCGCGACGGTTCGGCCTCGTGCTCTCGCTGTCGGTCAACATCGGGCTGCTCGCCTACTTCAAGTACGCCAACTTCGTCGTCGCCGAGATGAACACGCTCGGCGACGCGCTCGGGGTGGGGACGATCGCGTGGACCTCGGTCACCCTGCCGATCGGGATCTCGTTCTTCACCTTCCAGTCGATGTCGTACACGATCGACATCCATCGGGGAAAGGTACGGCACCTCGACAACCCACTCGACTTCGCGCTGTACGTGACCCTGTTCCCGCAGCTGATCGCCGGCCCGATCGTGCGGTTCCACGAGCTCGCCGACGAGATCAGGCAGCGTTCGCTCACCTCGGGCGACCTGGCGGCCGGCCTCGTCCGGTTCGGCCACGGCCTCGCCAAGAAGGTCATCATCGCCGACTCGGTCGCGCCGCTCGCCGACGCTGCGTTCGCCGACACGTCGGACCTCTCGACGGGCGCGGCCTGGCTGGGCGCACTCGCCTACACGGTGCAGATCTACTTCGACTTCTCGGGGTACTCCGACATGGCGATCGGTCTGGGCCGCATGTTCGGGTTCCACTTCCCCGAGAACTTCGCGCGACCGTACTCCTCGGCCTCGATCACCGAGTTCTGGCGACGATGGCACATCAGCTTGTCGAACTGGTTCCGCGACTACGTCTACATCCCGCTCGGCGGCTCCCGCCGAGGGCCGCTCAGGACGAGCCTCAACCTTGCGATCGTGTTCCTGACCACCGGTATCTGGCACGGGGCGAACTGGACCTTCATCCTCTGGGGGATCTACCACGGTGCGCTGTTGGCCGGAGAACGGGTGCTCGGACTCCGCGGTCTCGATCAGGAGCGCACCCCGTGGTTGCGTCGTCTCGTGACGCTCGTGCTGGTCGTGTTCGGCTGGGTGCTGTTCCGAGCCTCCTCGGTCGGCTCAGCGCTCGAGGTGATGGAGGCGATGGTCACGCCGACCTCCGGGGTGCTGCCCGGACCGATGCTCGACGCGTGGACGACCAAGTCGACGATCGCGCTGCTCGCCGGTCTCCTGACAGCGGTCCTGCCGCCGATGGTCGTCGCCGGCCCCTACCTGTCCGACGGAGCGGGGCGTCGCGCCGACATCGCTCGGCTCGTGCTGGTGGTGGGAGCGCTGCCCTACGCACTCGTGCTCGTCCTCGCGGGTACGTTCAGCCCGTTCCTCTACTTCCAGTTCTGACATGAGCCGACGCTTCGAACTTCTGGTCCTCGCCACCTTCGCTCTGATCGGGCTGTCCCAAGTCGGCCTCTTGGTCCTCGGGGTCGAGCCGGTGAACAACGAGAATCGGACGTTGGCCGAGGCGCCGGACCTCGACGCGGGCCGGCTGCTGGATGAGACGATGTATGCCCAGCTCGGGGACTTCCTCGTCGATCGCACCCCTGCTCGGTCGTGGGCAGCCGGGGTCGACGGCGCCATCGACTACGACCTTCTGGGCGACAGCCCGTCGCCGGAGATCGTGGTGGGCGACGACGGATGGCTGTTCCTGGTGTTGGCGCTGTCGACCCCGTGCTACGGCGCGGCCGAGGTCGAGCTCGTCGCCTCCGACGTCGAGTACACGGCGGCGCTGTTGGCGATGACAGGGCGCGACTTCTCCTTCCTCGTCGCTCCGACCAAGCCGGGTATCTACCCCGCTCAACTGGGCCGCCACGAGTCCCGGGCCGACTGCCTGCTGGCGAATCGGGCGGCGTTTGCGGCGCTCCGGGCGGAGGGTCGCCTTCCCATGTGGGTCGACCCCGCCGAAGAGCTGATCGCCGGGAAGGGCGACCTCGTCTACTTCCCCCAGGACTCGCACTGGAACCAACTCGGCGCAATGCGTGCGACCGAGGTGCTCGTCGAGTCGATGGACCCCGGCGCGTGGCGGGGGGTCGCAGAGGAGAGGGCGGCGCCCTACCAGCACGAGGGCGACCTGACGCGGTTCCTCGGCTCGGTCTCCTCGGCGACGACCGACGATTGGACTCTGGTGCCGACAATCGGCGCCGTCTACGGCCCCGAGAACGAAGACCTCGGTGGCGAGACGGCGATTCGACGTTACGTGGCGACGGCACCTCTCACCGGCAGGGAGCAGACGCTGTTCGTCCACGACTCCTTCGGATGGGCCAGCCAGGAGTTCCTCGTGCCCTTCGCCGCCCGGACCGTGACGAGCCGCAACCTGCGCGTCGACGATGCCGCACTCACCCCGATCCTGCTCGAGAGTGACACGGTCGTCGTCGAGTTCGCCGACCGGGCGCTGCTGCCCCGGACCCGTGGCGAGGGGCTGTCGACCTGGTTCGCCGGAGCGCTGGCATCGGAACTGCCGTCGACCTCGCTCGGCGTGGCCGACGGTGACGACGGACTCCGGATCACCGTGCCCGCCCAGGACGCTCTCGCCCGCTACCTGATCGTCGTCTCTTCCGCTGCCGAGCCGGCGACGATCGAGGTCGGGGCGCTGGAAGCTGCCGGCACCCGACAGCTGAGTAGCGAACGACCCGTCGCCGCGTGGCGACTCGATCGAGCCGACGAGTTCGAGCTCGTCCTCGACGGCGTGCCGGCCGGGGCCGAGTTGCGGCTCGTCGCGATCACCGCCGACGACCTGGTCCGCTAGTCGTCCGAGGCGGGCTTCGCGCTGTGAAGTGCCCCGAGGGTGCGCTCCACCAGCTCGATCGCCGCTGACATCGGCGCCCTCGCACCGTGCGCGACCTGGTCGGCGAGTTCTGGGTGACGGTCCGGGAGGTCCGGACCCACGATCGCCTCGAGCACGCCCGAGCGCACCGCTGCCCACAGCGATTCGACCGCCTGGTCGGAGCGTCGTCGGGCGAGCCGGCCGGAGGTCGCGAAGGCGGCGTGGCGGGCGGCGATCAGCTCCCAGGTCTCGGCGATGTTGGTGCGTTCGAGCGCCGAGCAGGTCGTCACGTCGGCCGGCAACCCTGGCACTTTCGGCCGGGTGAGATGCAGCGCCGAGCGGTAGTCGTTGGCGGTGCGCTGGGCCTCGTCGAGTCGTGGCCCGTCGGCCTTGTTGATCACCAGGGTGTCGACGATCTCCATCACCCCGCCCTTGATGCCCTGGAGGTCGTCGCCTCCGCCGGGGGCGAGGAGAAGCACGAAGAGGTCGGTGAGGGAGTCGACCGACACCTCTGACTGCCCTACACCGACGGTTTCGACCAGGATCGTGTCGTAGCCGGCGGCTTCGCACAGGGTGATGACCTGTCGGGTTGCGGCTGCAACTCCGCCGAGAACGCCCCCGCTGGCGGAGGGGCGGATGAAGGCCTCCCGGCGGCGCGACAGCTCGGCCATTCGCGTCTTGTCGCCCAGGATGGATCCACCGGAACGCACCGAGGTGGGGTCCACCGTGAGCACCGCCGGCCGCCGTCCGATCGAGAGGAGGTGCAGGCCGAGCTGCTCGATGAAGGTGCTCTTGCCGACGCCGGGGGTGCCAGAGATGCCGACGCGGATCGTGCCGTCGGGGCCGGGCAGGAGTTCGTCGAGGAGCGCCGCCGCACGGCGCCGATGGTCAGAGCGACTCGATTCGACGAGGGTGATGGCGCGTGCCAGGGCCCGCCGGTTGCCGGCCCTGATCGCTTCGAGCTGCGTTGCTGAATCGTCGATCGGCACGACGACTGAGGCTAGCCCCAGTCGTCGGCAGGGGCAGCGAGCGGAGCGCTCAGCGATCGAAGCGATCGTCCGCCCGGTCGAGGTACTCGGGGCTGTCGATGAGCAGCGCCGTGAGGGCGATCTCGTCACCCGTGGTGAGGTACTGCGCCCAGTAGTCACGGCCGCCGGCGTCGGGAGCACGGTTCAAGAGCTTGTCGTAGAGGCCGTCGACCCGGCGACCGCCGCTCTCGAACGAGCTGAACACCTGGGTGGACAGCTGGCCGCGGGGCGTCCCGTCGTCGAGTCGCTCGACCCAGAACTCGCGTCCACCGGCGTCGGGGCCGCGGTCGAGCACGGCGTCGTAGAGAGCGTCGATGAACAGCGGGTTGGTGCCGCCGACGCTCTCGAAGTACTCCTCCGAGCTGAAGAAGCTGGCGACGACGTTGGCGGTCGATCGGCCCTGGCGGAGTTCCGAGATCCAGAAGGCACGGCCACCGGCGTCGGGCCCTCGGCCGAGGATCGACCGGTAGAGATCGTCGACGACCACCCCGAGCCACTCGTCGGAGGCGGCGAACTGGTGGGCCAGGTCGGCCTTGGACAGTCCGCCGGCCAGGCGGCCCTTCCAGTACGCGAGGCCGGAGTCGTCGATCGGGCGGCCGAGCAGATCGATGTAGACCGCCGACAGCCACGGGTCCATCCAGGCGCCACCGTCCCAGGTGGTCTCGGTCGAGCCGGTCCGCTCGGGGTTCTGGCGGGCCATCGGCCAGGGAGCGTCGCCGAGCGCTGTGCCGGTGGTGGCGACCGTCACCACCATGTTGTCGCCGGCCGAGGGCGCGTTGTTGCCCGACGCGTCGTCGAGGCTCTGCACGATGATCGTCGCGGCTCCCTCGTGTTCCACGATCGTCGGTTGGGCGTTGGGGACGAAGCGGGTGTTGATCCGCAGGGCGTCCTCGGTCGCTCCGGTCGAGCCGTCGTAGACGATCAGGTCGGTCTGCACGTAGGCGACGACCTCGTTGGCCCCGTCGTTGTCGACATCGGCGATCGAGACCGGTGCATCGAGCGCGTTGACCTGGGCGAACGGGCAGTTGAACGCCTCGTGGAGGGTGCACCGGCGCCAGTTCAGCGACCCGTCGTGGTCGTAGACCGACACCTGGCCGTCGGCGGCGGTCGTGGCGATCTCGAGCTGGGGGTCACCGTCGAGGTTGCCGACCGCGGGGTTCACATCGCTCACGGCCCCCAGGTCGACCGGCCAGCCCGGCGCGACGGCGCCGGTGGCGGCGTCGAGGACCCAGAGCTTGCGTGACGGGGCAAAGCCGTGCTGCCAGCCGAAGAACAGCCCGGAACCGATCGTGATCTCGAGGTCGCCGTCGGCGTCGAGGTCGGCGACGGCGGGCGACGAGGTGATGATCTCGCCGGGGATGCAGGTGTGCCACTTCTGGGTGGCGTCGTGCTCGAGCACCCGCACCGACGCCCCGAAGCCCGGGCAGCCGACGTCGCGAGCGGTGAGGTAGTCGATGTCGTAGGCGATCACGATCTCGGCGAACCCGTCGTCGTCGACGTCGGCCAGCGACGGGCTCGACCAGGTCGTGTCCTTCTGCCAGGTCGGGAAGCCGGGCAGGAGGGACCCGTCGGGGTTCCAGGCGTAGACGTGGTGGTCGGCGCTGGTGACGACGATCTCGGGAGCGCCGTCACCGTCGAGGTCGCCGACGGCCGGGGTCGAGTAGATGTCGTCGGGCTTGCTGGTGACGCCGAGGCGCTCGTTCTCGAGGTTGGTTCGCTTCCGGAACAGCTCGGTTCCGTTGCCGGTGAAGGCGACCACGTCTCCGTGGGTGTTGCCGACCACGATGTCGGCGACCCCGTCGCCGTTCAGGTCGGCGAGGGTCGGGCTCGAGTGGATGGCGCCTGGCCCGGTGTGGTGTCGATGCAGGACCGCTCCACTCATGGTCGAGATCGTCACGTAGCCGTCCATGCCCCCGACGACGAGGTCGGGGGCACCGTCGCCGGTGACGTCCCCGTAGGCGACCGAGCTCATCGACTCGTCGTTGTAGGACGAGTGAAACGCCTGCTGCGGAATCGTGAACCGTTCCGTCTCGGTGAGGCCGGTCGTCGCTGCGTCGGTAGGTGTCGCCGGGGCCATCGTGCCGAGTAGGGCGGCGGCGCCGGCCACGGCCAGGGCTCGGAGGCGACGATGACGAATGGGCGCGACCATGGCCGCCAGTATCGGCGGCCACGGTCGAACGCTTGAGTCACCCCGGTCGGGGGCGGGCTCAGGCGGCTCGGTCTCGCACCAGCGTCAGCACCTCGGCCGCGGCGGCCGGGATGTTGGTGCCCGGCCCGAAGATGGCCCCGACGCCTGCCTCACGGAGGGCGTCGTAGTCCTGGGGTGGGATCACGCCACCGCACACGACCACAACGTCGCCGGCACCGGCCTTGGCCAGTTCGCCGATCAGCTCGGGAACCAGGGTCGAGTGGCCGGCGGCCTGGCTCGACACGCCGACGATGTGCACGTCGTTGTCGACGGCGTCGGCGGCCACCTCGGCCGGGGTCTGGAACAGGGGGCCCACGTCGACGTCGAAGCCGAGGTCGGCGAAGGCGGTGGCGATCACCTTGGCGCCGCGGTCGTGTCCGTCCTGGCCCATCTTGGCCACCAGGATGCGGGGTCGACGGCCCTCGTCGGTGGCGAACGACTCGACGTCGGCCAGGATCTTGGCGAAGTCCTCGTCGCCGTCGTAGGCGGCGCCGTACACCCCGGAGATGGTGCGGGTCTCGGCCTGGTGGCGGCCGAACTCGGCCTCCATCGCGTCGGACATCTCGCCGACGGTCGCTCGCACCTTGGCGGCCTCGACACACGCCGCGAGGAGGTTGCCGCCGTTGCGGGCGGCGTCGGTGATGGCGGCCAGGGCCGCGTCGCAGGCGCCCTGGTCGCGCTCTGAGCGGAGTCGCTGGAGCTGGGCCACCTGCTGCTCTCGCACCGCGGTGTTGTCGATGATCAGGACGTCGACCATCTCGGGGTCGTCGACCACGTACTTGTTGACGCCGACCACGACCTCTTCACCCCGGTCGACGCGGGCCTGCTTCTTGGCCGCCGCTTCCTCGATGCGGAGCTTGGGCATGCCCGACGCGATCGCCTGGGTCATGCCGCCGAGCCCTTCGACCTCGGCCAGGATGGCCCGGGCGGAGTCGGCCAGCGCGGCGGTGAGCGACTCGACGTAGTAGCTGCCGGCGAGGGGATCGACCGTGCGGGTGACGCCCGACTCCTCGGCCAGGATCAGCTGGGTGTTGCGGGCGATCCGGGCGCTGAAGTCGGTGGGCAGGCCGAGGGCCTCGTCGAAGGAGTTGGTGTGGAGGCTCTGGGTGCCGCCGAGCACCGCGGCGAGGGCCTCGACCGTGGTGCGGATCACGTTGTTGTAGGGATCCTGCTCGGTGAGCGACACGCCCGAGGTCTGGCAGTGGGTTCGCAGCATCTTCGAGCGCGGGTTCTTCGGCTCGAACTGACTCATCAGTTCGGACCACAGCAGGCGAGCGGCTCGCAGCTTGGCGGCCTCCATGAACAGGTCCATGCCGATGCCGAAGAAGAACGACAGGCGGCCGGCGAAGGCGTCGACGTCGAGGCCCTTGGCCAGTGCCGACTTCACGTACTCGAGGCCGTCGGCGAGGGTGAACGCCAGCTCGAGCTCGGCCGACGCCCCGGCCTCGAGCATGTGGTAGCCCGAGATCGAGATCGAGTTGAACTTCGGCATGTTGTTCGCCGTGTACTCGATGATGTCGGCCACGATCCGCATGGAGGGTTCCGGCGGATAGATGTAGGTGTTCCGGACCATGAACTCCTTGAGGATGTCGTTCTGGATGGTCCCGGAGAGCTGCTCGGTCGTGGCGCCCTGCTCGAGCCCGGCCACGATGTAGCAGGCCATGATCGGCAGCACGGCGCCGTTCATCGTCATCGACACCGACATCTCGTCGAGGGGGATGCCGTCGAAGAGGACCTTCATGTCCTCGACCGAGTCGATCGCCACGCCGGCCTTGCCGACGTCGCCGGTGACCCGGGGGTGATCGGAGTCGTAGCCGCGGTGGGTGGCGAGGTCGAAGGCCACCGACAGGCCCTTCTGGCCGGCGGCGAGGTTGCGCCGGTAGAAGGCGTTGGACTCCTCGGCGGTGGAGAACCCGGCGTACTGGCGCACCGTCCACGGACGGTTCGTGTACATCGTGGCTCGCGGCCCGCGCACGAAGGGCTCGAAGCCCGGGAGCGACCCGAGGTGATCGACGCCGTCGAGGTCGTCCTCGGTGTAGAGGGGCTTGACGGGGATTCCCTCGGGCGTCGTGACGACCAAGTCGTCGGGCGACGTTCCGCGGAGCTCCTTCTCGGCAGCAGCATTCCAAGCTTCGTTGCTCACGGCGACGATCGTAGAGGGCAATGGGGGACCGGGAACAGCTGGGGACGCTGGGAACTCGGTCACGGTCGGCCGGGCGGTCGCTCGGTAGCCTCGGTGCCGATGCGTGTGGCACTCGACGTCACCCCGCTGGCCGGGGCTCGGACCGGGATCGGCCTGTTCGCCGCTGCCATGGTCGAGGAGTTCGCCGACCCCGACCACCGGGTCGAGCTCGTCGGCCTGGCGATGACGGCCCGGGGACGGGACGAGATCGCCACCGCCCTCCACGACGCGGGCGCGACCCTCGGCCGGGCCGCCCCTGCCCGACTGCTCCGGGCTGCCTGGGGACGCATCGACCTGCCGCCGGTCGAATGGCTCACCGGCCCGGTCGACGTCGTGCACGGCACCAATTACGTGGTCCCGCCGGCGCGGCGCGCCGCCCAGCTGGTGAGCGTGCACGATCTCTCGGCCTGGCGCGACCCCGAACAGGTCACCCCGACGAGTCGTGCCTATCCCCGGCTGGTCGAGCGAGCCCTGGCTCGCGGGGCCCACCTCCACACGATCTCCGGGTTCGTGGCCGACGAGATCGAAGCCGACCTCGGTGTGAGTCGCGACCGGATCCACACCGTCCATCTGGCTGCCGACACCCTGCCACCGGCCGAACCCGGTGCCGGTCTCCGCCAGGTCGCCGCCGACAGGCCTGATGACCGGCGCGCGGTTGCCGAACGGTTCGTCCTCGCGGTCGGGTCGGTCGAGCCGCGCAAGGACTACCCCCGACTGGTCGCTGCCTTCGACGCCATCGCCACCGATCGCCCCGACCTCGCCCTCGCCATCGCCGGCGGGCCGGGGTGGGGGAGCGAGGCCCTCGCCGACGCGATCGCCGCCAGCGCCCACGGCGAGCGGATCCGCCTCCTCGGCCACGTGACCGCCGAGGAGAAGGCATCGCTGTTGCACGACGCCGCCGTGGTCGTGTCGTCGGCCACCTACGAGGGGTTCGGGATCGTCCCGCTCGAGGCGATGGCGGCCGGCTCGCCGGTGGTGGCCGTGGCCGGCGGCTCGGTCCCCGAGGTGTGCGCCGACGCGGCGGTCCTGGTGCCGCCGAGCGACAACGACGCGCTCGCTGCGGCGATGGCCGCCGTGCTCGACGACGAAGCCGCCGCCGCCGGCCTGGTGGCGGCCGGTCGACGGCGGGCCGAGCGGTTCTCGTGGGCGTCGACGGCGCGGGGCCTGGTCGACGTCTATCGCTCGCTGGTCGACCCGTGAACCGCTCGTCGTCACGTGGGCCCCGATCCGGCCGACAGTAGGAAGGTGACGATCCCTCCCGTTTCCCGTCCGGGTGGTCCGACCTGGGTCCGACAGCTCCTGGCACTGGCATCGATGCTCGCGGTCGTCGCCGGCGTGCTCGCCCTCGTGCAGCCGGCGAACGGGCCCGAGGTGCTCGGCGCCCGCACCGTCGTCGTGCCGTCGAACTCCCTCGGCCGGGCCGAGGCCCATGCCCTGTGGGACGCCACGCTGCGTCCCGCGCCACCCGCCAACGGCTCGACCGGCGCGCCGGCGTCGTGCGTCGCCGGCACCGTGTCGCAGGCCTTCGCCACCGATCAGCTGGTACGGGTGAACGCCTTCCGTCGCTTCGCCGGCGTCGGTGAGGTCGTGTGGAGCTCGGGCGACCACGAGCAGGCGCAACGGGCCAGCCTGTGGGCGGCCGCCAACAACCGGCTCGCCCACGACCGCGATCCCGGGTCGGCCTGCTACCAGGCGACCTTGGTGGGCTCGACGCCGGCCAACAGCCTCAGCCTGCTCCACCGGTCGTCGCGGGCGATGGCCGGCTACATGCACGACCCGCACCCGGCCAACGTCGCGGTACCCCATCGCCGTTGGCTGCTCATCGACAGCGCGGCCACGATCGGCGTCGGTGGTCAGCCCGGCGATTGGCACGCACTGTCGGTGACCACCGACGGCGGTGCCGACTTCCCCTCGCCCGTCGTGTGGCCGCCCGCCGGCGACACCCCGGTCGGACTGTGGACCTCGCGCTGGTCGTTGTCGATCGACGGCGACGTCGCGTCGGCCGCCGTCAGCGTCACCCGGGGCGGCCAGGCGATCCCGGCGACGGTCCACCGAGCCCAGGGCGACGGTCGGCCCGGCAGTGCGGTCGTGTTCGACCTCCCGTCCTCGGCCGCCCCGGCGACCTCGGGCGAGACCGTGTTCGACGTCCGGATCGACGGTGTCGTCGCCGGAGGCCATGCGACCTCGTATCGCTGGACGACCACCTTCTTCGGCGCCGACGCCGTCGGCGCCCACCAGACGTCCGACCGTTCGCCGGCCACGACGACCGCCGGCCGGTCGCTGGTCGACGCGGTCTACCGCGACCTGGCGTTCCGGGCGCCGACCGAGAGCGAACGAGCCCGGGCCCAGCAGCTCACCCACGTCGAACTCGTCGAGGAACTGGCGAACGGCGACGCCTGGATCTCCTCGACCGTCGCCCAGCTCTACCGCACCACCCTCGACCGCGAACCCGACGCCGACGGCCTGCGGTTCTGGGCCGATCGGGTGCGAGCGGGGGAGCGGATGTCGAGCGTGGTGGCCCACTTCTACGGGTCCGAGGAGTACCGGGGTGGCTTCGCCGGCGATGCGGCGTGGCTCGATGCGGTCTACCGGGCCGTGCTCGGCCGCCCCGTCGACGCTGGAGGCCGTGACGGCGCTCTCGCCCGACTCGCCGCCGGGATGTCCCACCCGTCGCTCGTCGCCGAGATCTACGAGTCGCCCGAGGGGCGCCAACGCAGGGTCGCCGGCCTCTACGCCCGGCTGCTCGACCGAGCCCCCGACGCCGGCGGCGCGGAGTTCTGGACCGGTCGTCTGCTCGAGATCCGAGACCTCGACCTCGCCGTCGAGCTCGTCGCCTCCGACGAGTACCGGACCCGCAACTCGTGATCGCCGGGCCCGGCCGTTCGTCACGGGGATCGGGCTGTGACCAACCACCACGACCACCGGCAGCGCAGGTGGAACCCGAGCGCCGCCGCCGACAGTAGGGTCAGACCATGCCAGGAGAGAAGAAGCGGTTCGTCATCATCGGCGGAGGCCCCGGCGGCACGACGTGCGCCACCCACGCCGCTCGTCTCGGCGCCGAGGTGACCCTCATCGAGAAGGACATCGTCGGCGGCGCCGCCAACCTGCTCGACTGCATCCCCTCCAAGGCGATGATCGCCACCGGCGGCGCGATGTCGATGATGAAGGCCGCCGCCGACATGGGCCTGGCCACCGTCGACGTCCAGCTCGATTTCGAGGCGCTCCGGGAACGGATCGTGCAGATCGAGGACCATCTCGAACACTCGGTCTCGAGTCTCCTCGAGAGCCAGGGCGTCCGTATCATCGAGGGCACCGGCCGCCTCGTCGGCCCGAACCTGGTCGTGGCCGAGGGCAAGGACGGTCGCACCCACGAACTCGAGGCCGACGTGATCCTGCTCTCGACCGGTTCGCGTCCCCGCCTTCCCGACTGGGCGCCGATCGACGGCGAGCGGGTGCTCGCCACCCGCCACGCCTACCCGCCGCCCGAACTGCCCGAGCACCTGATCGTGGTCGGCTCCGGTGTGACCGGTGTGGAGTTCGTCCACATGTTCAGCTCGTTCGGCTCCAAGGTCACCCTGATCGTCAGCCGCAACCAGGTGCTGCCGGGCAAGGACCCCGAGGTGGCCGGCGTGCTCGAGCAGAGCTTCCTCGACCGTGGCGTCAAGCTCGTGATGGGCGCCCGGGCGGAGGGGATCGACGTGACCGACGACGGGGTGGTGCTGCGTTGCGACGACGGGCGCGCCATCGCCGGCTCGCACGTCCTGATGGCGATCGGTTCGATCCCCAACTCCGAACACCTCGGCCTCGAGGAGGCCGGTGTGGAGTCGGAGTGGGGCTACGTGAAGGTCGACCACAACTGCCTGACCAACGTGCCCGGCGTCTACGCCGCCGGCGATCTGTCGGGCAAGCTGCCCCTGGCATCGGTCGCCTCGATGCAGGGCCGCAAGATTGCCGAACACGCCATGGGGCTCCACGCCGGCCCCCACCGCCACCTCGACTACGACAAGGCGGCCTCGGCGATCTTCACCGATCCCGAGATCGCCGATGTCGGGCTGGCCGAGGCCGATGCGTTCGCGTCGGGGCGCAAGGTTCGGGTCACCAAGGTGCCGTTCTCGGTGTCGGCCAAGGCCCAGATCAACAACGACCCCCGTGGCTTCGTGAAGATCGTGTCCGACCCGGCGACCGGCGTGGTGCTCGGCGGATCGATCGTCGGCCGTCACGCCGCCGAGCTGATCTCGGTGATCTCCCTGGCGGTCACGGCGGGGCTGACCGTCAACGACATGGTCGAGTCGCTCTTCGTGCACCCGGCCCTGGCCGAGGTCCTCTCCGAAGCTGCCGAGTAGACCACCGCCGAGNNACGGCGAAATCCATACGCCCCGTGCCCGTTGAGAGGCCGAAGCGTATGGATTTCGGAGGAGGTTGAGCGGGTGAGGGTTACTCGATGGTGGCGACCACGTCGCCGCCGCCGACGGCGTCGCCTGCCGCCACCTTGATCTCCTTGATGGTGCCGGCCTTCTCCGCCGTCACGTTGTTCTCCATCTTCATGGCCTCGAGGACGACGATCGTGTCGCCCACGGCGACCTCCTGGCCGACCTCGACCGACACCTTGACGATCGTGCCCTGCATCGGGACGCTCACGTCGCCCGAGCCGGAACCGCCGCCGGCGCCGCCGGCAGCGGCGCGGCGCTTGGCCTTCTTCTTCGCCGGTGCACCGGCCACCGCCATGGCGCCCTCGGGCACCCACAGCGACACGTCGAACCGCTTGCCGTTGACCTCGACGACGGTGTCACGACGCACCTTGGGTTCGTCCTCGTCGCCGGCGTCGTCGCCGGCCCCCTGCGCGCCCTTCACGCCGGTGAGGTCGAGGACCTCCTCGACCCACTTGGTGGAGTGCTCGCCGGCGACGAACTCGTCGTGCTTCAGGATGGCCAGGTCGGCGGGGATCGTCGTGGCCACCCCCTCGATCACGAACTCCTCGAGGGCTCGGATCGTACGGGCGATGGCGATCTCGCGAGTGGCGCCGTGGCACACGAGCTTGCCGACGAGGTTGTCGTAGTACTGGCTGACCTCGTCGCCCTCCTCGTAGCCGCCGTCCCAGCGCACGCCGTAGCCGGACGGCACCCGCAGCTTCGTGATGGGGCCGGGGGAGGGCAGGAACGCGCCCTCGGCCGGATCCTCGGCGTTGATGCGGATCTCGATGGCGTGGCCCTCGATGGTCACGTCGTCCTGGGTGAAGGGCAGCTCGCCGCCGGCGGCGACGTGGAGCTGCAGGGCGACGAGGTCGAGGCCGGTGACCATCTCGGTCACCGGGTGCTCCACCTGGAGGCGGGTGTTCATCTCGAGGTAGTGGAAGTCGCCGTCCTCGAAGAGGAACTCGACGGTGCCGGCGTTGGTGTAGTCGCAGCCCTTGGCCACGGCCACGGCGGCCTCGCCCATCGCCTTGGCGATCTCGGGGGTGAGTCCGAAGGCCGGGGCCTCCTCGACGAGCTTCTGATGGCGGCGCTGGGCCGAGCAGTCGCGCTGGCCGAGGTAGACGGCGTTGCCGTGCTCGTCGCACAGCACCTGGATCTCGATGTGGCGGGGCTTGGTCAGGTAGCGCTCGATGTAGCACTCGTCGCGACCGAAGTAGGCGAGCGCCTCACGCTGGGCCGACTCGAGGGCCGAGGCGGCCTCGTCGGCGCTGTGGACGACCTTCATGCCGCGGCCGCCGCCACCGAAGGCGGCCTTGATGGCGACCGGGTAGCCGTGCTCGGCCCCGAAGGCGGTGATCTCGTCGGGGCCCGTGAGGAACTCGGCGATGCCGGGCACGCCGTGGACGCCGACCTTCTCGGCGGCTTCACGGGCCGAGATCTTGTCGCCCATCACCTCGATGGCCTCGGGCGGCGGGCCGATGAACTTCACGCCCTTGTCGGTGATGGCTCGGGCGAAGTCGGCGTTCTCGGAGAAGAACCCGTAGCCGGGGTGGACGGCCTGGGCGCCGGACCGGTCGATGGCGTCGAGGATCGCTTCGGTGTTGAGGTAGCTCTCGGCCGCCGTCTGGCCGCCGAGGGCGTAGGCCTCATCGGCGATGCGGACGTGGAGCGCCTCCCGGTCCAGGTCGGAGTAGACGGCGACGGTCTCGACGCCGAGCTCCTTGCAGGCACGGATGACGCGAACAGCGATCTCGCCCCGGTTGGCGATCAGAACTTTGGAGAAAGGTGCGGGAGTCACACCGTATGGTTAGCCGAGATGAGCCCCGAAAGGGAAGTACCAGGGCCACCCGCCACAAGATTTGTTGTCATCGAGGTCGTCGACGAGACCGCATCGACCAACGCCGACCTCCTGACCAGGGCATCCACGGGTGCTCCGGAAGGGATCGTCCGGCGGGCCCGACACCAGACCGCGGGCCGCGGACGCCAGGGTCGGACGTGGCTCGACCAGCCCGATTCGTCGCTGCTCGTGAGCTGGTTGCTGCGACCGCCGACGTCGTGGGCGCCCCTTGTGCCCCTGCTCACGGGCCTTGCCGTCGTCGAGGCCCTCGACGAGCTCGGCCTCGGTGCCGGGTGGCCGGTCGGCCTCAAGTGGCCCAACGACGTGTTGGTGGCCGCGCCCGGCGGGGAACGCAAGTTGGCCGGGATCCTGGCCGAGGCCACGACGGCAGGCAGCGCTGGGGGTGGCAGCGAGATCGCCGTCGTCGTCGGGCTCGGGATGAACCTCCGCTTCCAGCCGGCGCCGCCGGCCGAGGTGGCGGCGCTCGCCGTCGACCTCGAGGCGGTGGCCGCCGCGGCCGGGGTGGCTCGCCCCGACGTCGACGACCTCTTGCGGGCGGTGCTCGCCCGGGTCGACGCCCGCCTCGTCCAGGCCGAGAGCGGTCGGGTCGACCTCCTGCTCGACGCCTACCGGGAGCGGTGCTGGACGATCGGTCGCACGGTCGAGCTCGATGCGCCTGGCGGGGTTCTCGACGGCGTCGTCACCGACGTCGATCACACCGGCGGTCTCGTGTTGCGCCGGCCCGACGGCACCAGCGAGGTCGTCACCGCCGGCGACGCCCACCACCGACGCCACTGAGGTCGGTGGACGGTCGGCGGCGGCTGGTCAGGTGCGGGCGCGGGCCGACCAGCGTCGGCCGTGGCGGCCCAGCTCGACGGGCAACCCGAACAGCTCGCCGAGCAGCTCCTCGGTGAGCACTTCGTCGATCGGCCCCGATGCCAGGGTGCGCCCCGGGCCGCGGTCGGCGGCGCCCGCCGGTCGACCGATGGCGAGCAGGTGGGTGGTGGTCGGCGGGATGTCCTCGAGATGGTGGGTGACCAGGGCCGTGGCCGGCGCATCCGACCGGGCGGCGACCGAGACCAGGGCGGCGACGAGCGCCTCCCGGCCGGCGAAGTCGAGCCCGGCGGTCGGCTCGTCGAGCAGGAGCAGCTCGGGGGCCGGCATCAGTGCCCGGGCCAACAGGCAGCGCTGCCGTTCGCCGCTGGAGAGCGACCCGAAGGTGTGGTCGTCGAAGCCGTCGAGGCCGGCGACGACGAGCAGGGCCGACGCCCGGTCCCGGTCGCCGTCGCTGTAGGTGTGCCACCACGGCTCCAGCGCACCCGTCGAGCCGCACATCACCACGTCCCGTGCGGTCAGCGCCGATCGGAGCTGGGTGGCGAGCACGGCTGACGACGTGCCGATCCGACGGCGCAGGGGTCGGATGTCGATCCGCCCAAGTTCGTGGTCGAGGACCTCGACCGTGCCGGCACTCGGATGGCGATGGAGCCCGGCCACGGCCACCAGGGTCGACTTGCCGCCGCCGTTCGGGCCGAGCACCACCCACTGCTCGCTCCGGTGCACGGTCCAGTCGACGCCGGCGAGGACCTCGACGCCGTCGATCGTCGCTCCGATGCCGGCGAGGCGCAGGACGGGGCGGGCTGTGGCATCGGGGTTCGTCGATGTGGTCACCGCCTGCGAACCGTAGCGGCGTGGTTGTCGCCGGCGCGTTGACGCGGGCGGTCCCAGTAACATCGTCGCACCGTGAACATGGTCCTCAGTGTTGTCGTGGTGGTGCTGCTGATCGCCGCCAACGCGTTCTTCGTGGCCGTCGAGTTCGCGCTGATCGCCGCCGATCGATCGAAGCTCGAGGCTCGGGCCGCCGAGGGCTCGCGGCGCGCCCAGGCTGCTGTCAACGCCGTGCAACGCATGTCGTTCCACCTGTCCGGCGCCCAGCTCGGCATCACCCTGTCGAGCCTCGTGCTCGGCTTCATGGCCGAGCCCCTGGTCGCCGTCCTGCTCGACCCCCTGCTGTCGCCGGTGTTCGGCGAGGAGGCGACGATGACGGTCGTCGTCGCCCTCGCCCTGGCCACGGTCTTCCAGATGGTCGCCGGGGAACTGATCCCCAAAAACGTGGCGATCGCTCGCAGCGAGGCCCTGTCGCTCGCCCTCGCTCCCGCCGCACGGATCGTGCACGGAGCGATGTCGCCGATGATCTGGCTCTTCAACGGGTCGGCCAACTGGGCGGTGCGCCGCCTCGGCATCGAACCCCAGGAGGAGCTGACCGCGGTGCGATCGCTCGACGAGATCGAGTACCTGATCCGCTCGTCGGCCGAGACCGGCACGCTGTCGGACGAAGCGCTCCAGCTCCTCACCCGCACCCTGCGGTTCGAGGACAAGAACGCGGCCGACGCCCTCGTGCCCCGGGTCCACGTCGACTGGCTCGAGCACACCGCCACCGTCGGCGACCTGTTGGCCCGGGCTCGGGAGACCGGGCATTCCCGCTATCCGGTCTGCGACGACGACCTCGACGACCTCGTCGGCGTCGTCGATGTCGCCGACGTGTTCGCCATCCCCCTGGCCGAGCGTGAGGCGACGCCCCTCACCGAGGTGATGCGCGAGCCGCTCGTCGTGCCCGAGACGCGGGACCTGGTCGACATCCTCGACGACTTCCGCACCACCGACCGCAAGCTTCTGGTCGTGCTCGACGAGCACGGCGGCACCGCCGGCATCCTCACCCTCGAGGACGTGGTGGAGGAGATCACCGGCGAGATCGACGACGAGTACGACAAGGCCGACGACACTGCCCTCACGGTCGCCCGACCGAGCGGAGTCAACATCGTGGCCGGCACCCTTCACCCCGACGAGGTGGCAGACGCCACCGGGTTCGAGATCCCCGAGGGGCCCTTCGAGACCATCGCCGGCTTCGTCCTCCACGAGCTCGGCCGGATCCCGACCGAGGGCGAGAGCTTCCGGCACGACGGCTGGACCTTCGAGGTGGCGGCGATGGATGGGCATCGCGTGGCCTCGGTCCAGATGCTGGGACGGGGAGGCGAGGCGTGAGTGCCGTCGTCGTCCTGGCCAGCGAGGCCGAACACCATGCGTCGACCGCCACGATCGTGTGGAGCCTGATCGCGGCGGCCGTCCTCATCCTGCTGAACGGCTTCTTCGTGGCGTGGGAGTTCGCCATCCTGGCGGCCAAGCGGTCGAAGTTCGAGGCCGACGCCGAGGCCGGCAAGCGCACGGCCAAGGCCGCCATCGACGCGTTCGGCGACCTCGGGCTCCAGCTCGCCGGGGCCCAGTTCGGCATCACGATGGCGACGCTGGTCCTCGGCTTCGTCGGCGAACCCGCCATCGACGCGCTGATCCTGAACGTCGCCGGCGACGCCATCCCCGAGGAGATCCGTACCGGTGTCGCGTTCGCGATCGCGCTGGCCATCGTCAGCTTCCTCCACCTCGTCGTCGGCGAGATGATCCCGAAGAACATTGCGATCTCGGCTGCCGAACCGACGGTGCGCTGGCTCGTGATGCCCTACCGCGCCTACCTGGCGATCGTGGGCCCGGTCGTGCGGATGCTCAACTGGTTCGCCAACGTCGGCTGTCGCCTGTTCGGGGTCGAACCCCGGGACGAGATCGTGGCCGCGCACTCGGTGGCCGAGCTGACCGCCATCGTCGCCCAGTCCACCCAGGAGGGGGCGATCGAAGCCGAGAGCGGCGGCCTGCTGCGTGGGGCGCTCGACTTCGCCCAACGCCCGGTCGGCGATTTGGCGACCCCGCTCGACGACGTCACGTCGATCCGGCTCGGCGCCACCGCTGTCCAGGCCGAGCGAGCGGTGATGAGCTCGGGGCAGACCCGCCTGCCGGTCGTCGCCCCGGCCCTCGGGGCCCAGCGCTACGTCGGCTACCTCCACGCCAAGGACCTGTTCACGATCGAGCCCGACGAACGAAGCCAACCGATCCCGCAACGCCTGACCCGCACGATGGCGGTGTTGCGGGAGGACGAGCCGTTGGTCGAAGCGTTGCGCTTGCTGCGTCGGCGCCGGCGACACCTGGCGGTCGTGGTCGGCGACGACGGCCCGTCGGGGCTGGTGTCGGTCGAGGATCTGGTCCGGGCCCTCGTCGAATCCGACGGCGAGGTCGACCCGGCCGCGTTGGCAGGGGTGTCCGGTGGCCATCACTGACCGTCGTCACTGATCACTTCCGGTCACTGCGGGTGTGAGTCAACTCACCCATAGTGGCAAAACCTCACGCTCGATGGCCGCGACCCTTGGGCGAGGGGTAGCCTCGGAGCCGTGCGGGCTGGAACTCGAGCCGTACCCACGGCCCCCTCGACCTCGACCGACGCTCCGACCCGCGTCGGTGATGCGGGCCACTCGCGCCCCCAAGGGTCGCGAGTGCGCCGCCGCCGGAGTCGAGCGCTGCTGGCCCAGCTCTTCGCCGTCGTGATCGCCGGGGCCGTGTTGGCGGGAACCGCCGGTGCCCAGCAGACACCCGGACTGGCCGAAGCTCGGGCTCGGGCGGAGCGAATGGCGATGGACATCAACGACGCCGAGGTCGAGCTGTCCCAGCTCGAGCTGCAGGTCGTCGGGACCGAGACGGCGATCGCCGAGGCCGAGGCCCAAGCCGAGGCCCTGACCGGCGACGTCGCAGCGGCGGCCATCGCCGACTTCACCTCGCAGGGCGAGACCGGCCGCAGCGTGCTCGCCTCGGATGACTTCAACGAGGCGATCCGCCTCGGCACCCTCAACGAGGCCGCGCTCGGCGCCGATGGCGACGCCCTCGAGGACTACCGAGTGATCTTCGAGGATCTCGAGGTGTTGCGCAGCGCGCTCGCCGAGCAGCAGGCCAACGCCGAAGCGGCCTTCGCCATCCTCGTGGCCACCCGTGAGGAGCTGACCGTCGAGCTGGCCCGCCTCGAAGAGCTCGAGGCCGAACGCCTGGCCGAGGAGGCCCGACAGCGCGAAGAGGCCGCCCGTCGGGCCGCAGCGGAGCGGGCCGCGGCCGGCGGCACCACGTCCTCGGGGACCACGTCGTCGGGGGGCACCCCGGTGCTGAGCGGCGGCGGCGGTGGCACCACGCTCACCTACTGCCCGGTAGCGGGGTCGCATTCGTTCATCGACTCGTGGGGCTATCCCCGCTCCGGCGGTCGTCGGCACAAAGGTGTCGACATGATGGCCAACACCGGCGTGCCCATCGTGGCGCCGGTCAGCGGCACCGTCACCCACCGTTCCAACCGGGTCGGCGGTCGCTCGTTCCACCTCGACGGCGACGACGGCAACTACTACTACGGCACCCACCTGTCGGGCTACGGGGAGTCCGGTTGGGTCGCAGCCGGCACCGTGATCGGCTACGTCGGCGACGACGGCAACGCCGCCGGCATCCCTCATCTGCACTTCGAAGTTCACCCCGGAGGCGGAGCTGCGGTAAACCCCTACCCATATGTCAGAGCGGTCTGCTGACCCCACACACGGGGACGAGGGCAAGAATGAACCGATGGCGGCCGTGCAGGCCGCCCTCGATGCTGCAGGGGTGGCGGTGCAGCTCGATCGGCTGACGCCGCTCACCGGCGGTGCGAGTCGGGCCACCACAGCCCTGTCGGGGGTCGACGGGTCCGGGGAGCGGGTCGACCTGATCCTCCAGGCCGAGCCGGGCGAGCTACGCCGACCCGAGGGGATGGTCACCGAGGCGGCCGTGATCGCCGCCGCCGGCGAGGCCGGGGCACCTGTCGCTCCCGTCGTCGCCGTGCATCCACCGATCGAGTCCGGCTTCGACGGCCCCCACTGGCCGGGGCGGAGCTGGTTCGTGTCCGGGGCCGTGGCGGGGGAGACCATCGCTCGGCGGATCCTGCGAGACGACGAGTTCGCCGCTGCCCGCGAAGCCCTGCCGGCGCAACTCGGGCGGGCGTTGGCCGGGATCCACGCCACGCCGCTCGACGAGATCGGGCGGCACCTCGAACGCGACGACCAGCTCGCTCGGTACCGCGAAGTGGCCGACGAACTCGGTATCGCCAGTCCGGCCTTCGAGCTGGCGTTCCGCTGGCTCGAACAGCATCGGCCCGAGACGACGACCGAGGTGCTCGTCCACGGCGACTTCCGGCTCGGCAACCTGATCATCGACGGCGACGGGCTCGCCGCCGTCATCGACTGGGAGCTCGCTCACCTCGGCGATCCCCTCGAGGATCTGGGCTGGCTGTGTTGTCGGGCGTGGCGGTTCGGCTCGCCCCTGCCGGTGGCCGGGGTCGGTGAACGCGAAGCGCTGTGGGCGGCCTACGCCGAGGCCAGCGGTCGCGAGGTCGATCCCGAGGCGGCCCGCTGGTGGGAGGTGTTGGCCACCCTCAAGTGGGGGATCATGTGTGCAACCCAGGTGGAGCGGCACCGCTCCGGCGGGGTGCGGTCGGTCGAGCTCGCCGCCATCGGCCGCCGCATCCCCGAGCAGGAATACGACCTGTGTCGTCTCCTCGCTCCTGAGCGGCTCGCACCCGCCGAGCCCGATGAAGGCGACCTCGATCCGCCCGTACCCGCCGTCTTCGCCAATCGTGAGCCGTCGATCAGTGAGCTGATCGAGGCCGTTCGGGAGTTCATCGACGGCGAGATCATCGGTGGTGCGGACCCCCGCGTCGGGTTCCTCGGCCGGGTCGTTCGCAACGTCCTGTCGACCGTCGAGCGCGAGCTGGCGATCGGCGACGCCCAGGAGCTCCGGCATCGGGCCCGCCTCGACGACCTCGAGGTCGCCGACGACTCGGAGCTGGCGAGGCGTATCCGGGCAGGGGACTTCGAGGCGGCGGTCGAAGGGAGCGACGACACGCTCCGAGCTGCGCTCGAGTCCCGCGCGGTCGACCGCCTCGTGCTCAACAATCCCCGCTGGCTCCCCTGACCCCGCCGCCCTGACCCCGCCGCCC
>JAWSVN010000066.1:0-2103 GCA_033851875.1 Acidimicrobiales bacterium | reverse complement strand
TGACGCCCTGTGAGCGACCCAAACCCGAGAGGCTGGTGAGGGCTGCGGGTCAGGCGCCGATGGAGGAGTAGCCGCCGTCGACGAAGATGACCTGCCCCGTCGTCTGGGGGAACCAATCCGACAGCAACGCCGTGCAGCTCTTCGCCACGCCGGTCGAGTCGGTCACGTCCCAACCCAACGGCGCCCGCTTGGTCCACTCCTCCTCGAACGCCGCGAACCCGGGGATCGACTTCGCAGCGATCGTCTTCACCGGGCCGGCGGCGACGAGGTTGCAGCGGATGTCCTGCGGTCCGAGCTCACGGGCCAGATAGCGGTTGAGCGACTCGAGCGCCGCCTTCGCCATGCCCATCCAGTTGTAGGCGGGCCACGCCAATGTGCCGTCGAAGGTGAGCCCGAGGATCGAGCCCCCCTCGGTCATCAGCGGGGTGACCACGTCGGCCAGGTCACGCAAGGAGTAGGCCGACACCTGCAGTGCGGTCGACACGTCGTCCCAGGTGGCGCCGAAGAAGTCGTCGCCGAGGCAGGGTTCGGGGGCGAAGCCGATGGCGTGCAGCGCACCATCGACCCGCCCCCAGTTCTCGCGGAGCTGCTCGGTGACCGCCGCCCGATGCTCGGCATCGGTGATGTCGAGCTCGAGCACCTCGGGCTCGGTCGGCAGTTTTCGGGCGGTGCGCTGCGTGAGCCGAAGCGCGCGGCCGAATCCGGTGAGCACGATCTCGGCGCCCTGCTCCTGCGCCATCTTCGCCACGCCGAAGGCGAGCGAGTCGTCGGTGAGCACACCGGTGATCAGCAGCTTCTTGTCATCGAGGAGACCCATCGCACATCTGACTAGCAGCTCCGCCGTCGAGTTACGCCTTGTGGCCCGGTTCCGTCCTCGAACAGGTGCCGGCCGGCCTCGCCGCCGACGAGAGTCGCGCCCGGCGCGGTCGACCGATTACCCTGCGCCGGGTGAGCGACGCTGCCCCCGGTCCTCTGATGCTCTTCGACACCGCCCGTCGGGAGGTGGTTCCGTTCGAGCCGGGACCCGTGGTGACCATGTACACCTGCGGGATCACGCCCTACGACGCCACCCACCTCGGCCACGCCGCGGTCTACATGGGCTACGACGTGCTCCAACGACGACTGCGCGACCGGGGCCACGAGACCCGCTGCGTCCGCAACGTCACCGACGTCGACGACGACCTGTTGCGCAAGGCCCGCGAGGTCGGCATGCACTACCTCGATCTCGCCGCCGCCGAGACCGCTCGCTTCGACGACGACATGATCGCTCTCGAGATGCTCCCCAGCTGGAGTGAACCCCGTGCCACCTCGGCGATGCCCGAGATCCGTTCGCTCGTCTCGGCGCTGCTCGAGGGCGGCAACGCGTATGTCGTCGACGGCTGGGTCTACTTCGAGGTGACCACGTCGGAGGGCTTCGGCAAGCTGAGCCACTACGACGAGGCCACGATGCTCGACTACGCGGCGGAGCGCGGCGGCAACATCACCGACGAACGCAAGCGCAACCCCCTCGACTTCGTGCTGTGGCAGCCCTCTGCCCCCGGCGAACCGTCGTGGGAGGCGCCGTGGGGAGACGGCCGCCCGGGCTGGCACATCGAGTGCTCCGCCCTCGCGCTGCGCGAGCTCGAGACCGAGACGATCGACCTCCACGGCGGTGGCGGCGATCTCATCTTCCCCCACCACGAGTGCGAGATCGCGCAGGTCGAGGCCGTCACCGGCAAGCCGTACGTCCGCCATTGGATGCACCAGGCGATGGTCCGCATGGACGGCGAGAAGATGTCGAAGTCGCTCGGCAACCTCGTCTTCGTGTCGGATCTCCGCAAGGTCTACGACACCCGAGCGATCCGGCTCGGCATCATCGCCAATCACTACCGCACCGAGTGGGAGTGGGACGACGACCTGATGCCGACGGCCGCCGCCCGCCTCGATGCCTGGCTCGCGGCCCCCAATGGTCAGGGCGACGACGGGGCTCTCGCCGATGTGCGGGCCGCCCTCGACGATGACGTCGACACGCCGACGGCCGTCGCTGCCATCGACGCCGCCGTCGCGGCAGGCCAGGGCGTTGCCACCGCCGCCGCCCTCCTCGGCGTCGACCTGCTGCGCTGA
>JAWSVN010000065.1:0-25692 GCA_033851875.1 Acidimicrobiales bacterium | reverse complement strand
AGACGACGATCGACGCCACCGAGTCCTTCGTGGGCGAGGCCGACATCGTCGACTGAGTCGACTGCTCGGTCGACCGTGCCGACGATGTCGGCCGGTCGCCGGCCGGGAACCTGGACGCCGGGCGGATGCGGACCGCCCGGCGCCACGGCGGGGCTGGATCGGCCGAGGACGCCACGAACCCGTGGTGCCTCGGCCGACGTGCCAAGATTGCAGCGAGGTCCGGGACGCCGGACCTCGTTTCGGCCGTTGGGGTGCGGAACGAACCGCTACGGTCGGACAGGAGAGATCGAGAGGGAACGGGTGACCCAACAACCCCCGCCGGCCCAGCCGGCTCAGGGAACGAGCACAGGAGCCGGCGCTCCGGGCGGCACCACACGCCGCCCGGACCTCAACGCGGATGTGCGCGGTGCGCTCGAACTCGGGCTCCAGGCGTGCACGGCCTATGACCGCCCCGACCTGGGGGAACGGGTGCAACGGCGCCTCGACCAGGTCGGCGACCCCAACGTGCAGGTCGTCGTCGTCGGCGAGTTCAAGCAGGGCAAGAGCTCGCTGATCAACGCCCTGCTCAACGCCCGCATCTGCCCGGTCGACGATGACATCGCCACCGCCGTGCCGACGATCCTGCGCTTCGGTGAGGAGAAGGGCGCCGAGGTGATCGTGGCGTCGCCGGCCGACCCCGACGGGCCGACCGAGAAGCGGCCGATCCCCTTCGATCAGGTCCCCAACTACGCCACCGAGCTCGGCGTGAGCAGCTCGGACGCCGTGGTCAAGGGCGTGGAGATCGAGCTTCCCCGCAAGCTGCTGAGCACCGGCCTGGTCCTCGTCGACACCCCCGGCGTCGGCGGCCTCGGGTCGGCCCACGCCACCGCCGCCCTCGGCGCGATGTCGGTCGCCGACGCCGCGGTCTTCGTCTCGGACGCGTCGCAGGAGTTCACCCGAGCCGAGGTCGACTTCCTGCGCCAGGCGATCGATCTGTGTCAGACCGTGATCTGCGTGATGACGAAGACCGACTTCTACCCGGCGTGGCGCAAGGTCCTCGACCTCAACAAGGGCCACCTCGAGCGGTTGGGGATCGACGTGCCGATCCTGCCGGTTTCGTCGATGCTCCGCGCCGAGGCGGTCCGCCGCAACGACCGCGAGCTCAACGTCGAGTCGGGCTTCCCGGTCCTGGTCAGCGCCCTGTCCGACGACATCGTCGCCCGCCACGCCGACCTCGTGAGGGCCCGGGCCCGCCAGGACCTGCTCGGCGTCTCCGACCAGCTGGCCAGCCAGTTCGAGGCCGAGCTGGCGGCCCTCACCGACCCCGAGCGGGCGAAGGCCCTCGTCGACCAGCTCGAGGAGGCCAAGCGCCGTTCCGAGCAGCTGAAGAGTCGCGCCGCCAAGTGGAGCACCACGCTCAACGACGGCATCGCCGACCTCAGCTCCGACGTCGACTTCGACTTCCGTCAGCGGATCCGGAAGATCACCCAGGAAGCCGACGAGGCGATCGACGACAGCGACCCCCTCGACACCTGGTCGGAGTTCGAACCGTGGCTGACCAGCCGCGTCTCCCACGAGGTCGTCAGCAACTACCGCTTCCTCACCGACCGAGCCGCCCAACTCTCGGCGACCGTGGGCGATCACTTCGCCCTCGACGGCAGCGAGCTGCTGGAACACCTCGACGTCCAGAGCCCCGAAGCCGCCCTGCAGCGGGTGACCGTCGATCCCGGCATGGAGATGGACGAACAGGGAATCGGGGCCAAGGGCTTCACCGTCTTGCGCGGCTCCTACACCGGCATCCTCATGTTCACGATGCTCGGCTCGATGGTCGGCGTCGCCCTGGGCCCGGTCGCCGTCGGCATCGGCCTGGTGATGGGACGCAAGACCCTCAAGGACGAGAAGTCGCGGCAGGTCGCCATGCGGCGGTCCCAGGCCAAGAACTCGGTCCGCCGCTACTGCGACGACGTGTCGTTCCAGGTCTCGAAGGACTGCAAGGACACCCTCCGCCAGGTGCAGCGTCAGCTGCGCGATCACTATTCGCGTCGGGCCGAGGAGCTCCATCGCTCCACGACCGAAGCGCTCAAGGCCGCCACCGAGGCCGCCAAGGTCGGCGCGGTCGAGCGGGCGACCCGCACCAAGGACATCGAGGCCGAACTCGCCCGCATCGGTGGACTGCGCAAGCGGGCCGCCGCCCTGTCGGAGCCGACCGCCGCCGGGGGTGCAGCATGACGACCCTCGTCGATCAGGCACGCGACGTCCTGCAACGGGCGCAGACCGTCTTCGCTGGCACCGACGGCGCCGACACGGTCGGTGCGGCGCTGACTCGCCTCGACGGCCCCCTGCGGGTGGCGATCGCCGGCAAGGTCAAGGCCGGCAAGTCGACCCTGCTCAACGCCCTCGTCGGCGAGCGGCTGGCCCCGACCGACACCGGCGAGTGCACCCGGGTGGTCACCTGGTACCGCGACGGGCACACCTACCAGGTTCTCGTCCACCCCAAGGACGGTTCGGGTGCGATCCAGGCCCGCTTCCATCGTGACGAGGGAGCGATCGAGGTCGATCTGGGAGGTCGCGACGCCAACGACATCGATCACCTCGACATCACCTGGCCCTCGTCTGGCCTGCGTCGACTCACCCTGATCGACACCCCCGGTGTCGACTCGCTGACCGAGGGCGTCGGGACCCGGGCGTTCCAGTTCCTCGACCCCGACGACAACGCCACCCCGGCCGACGCCGTGCTCTATCTCATGAAGCACATCCACGCGTCGGACCTGCGCCTCCTCGAGGCCTTCCACGACGACGAGGTCTCCACCCCCAATCCGGTCAACGCCGTCGCCGTGCTCAGCCGGGCCGACGAGATCGGTGCCGGCCGCCTCGACTCGATGGCGTCGGCTCGTCGCATCGCCAAGCGCTACGGCGACGACGGTCGCCTGCGTCGCCTGGTGCAGGTGGTGGTCCCGGTCGCGGGCCTGCTGGCCGAGACCGCCGAGACGCTGACCGAGTGGGAGTTCAAGGCGCTCCGCTCGCTGGCGACCGTGCCGGCCAAGGACCTCGAGCCCTACCTCCTGTCGGCCGATCGCTTCGTCGAGGCCCGACCCGAGACGCCGATGACGTCGCTGGAGCGTCAGCAGCTCCTCGACCGGTTCGGCCTCTTCGGGGTACGGCTCTCGCTGGCCCTGTTGCGTCGGAACGTCGTCGACTCGAGCGTGGAGCTCAGCGACGAACTGATCGAGCGATCCGGGCTCGTGCAACTGCAGACCCTGCTCACCACCCTCTTCGTCGACCGCGCCGATGTGCTCAAGGCCCGCTCGGCGCTGTTGGCGGTGGAGCAGCTGTGTCTGGCCCACCCCGATCGCCCTGGGACCAACGATCTGGTGCTCGACATCGAGCGCATCATGGCCGGTGCTCACCCCTTCAACGAGCTGGCGACGATGGCGGCGGTCCGGTCGGGGTGGATCACGGCCAAACAGGCCGATCTCGACGATCTGGAGCGGGTGCTCGGTTCGTCGGGCACGGCGCCGTGGCAACGGCTGTCGCTCGAGCCCGGGGCCACGCCCGAAGACCTCCGCGAGACGGCGATCAAGGAGCTCAGCCGCTGGCAGCGCCTGGCCGAGAACCCCTTCACCACCCACGATCTGGCCACTGCGGCTCGCGTCGCGATCCGTTCGCTCGAGGCGATCGTCACCGCAGCCATGTGACGGTGCCCCGGTGACCCTGCTCAGGCGTCGAAGTCGAGATCGAGGTCGTCGGGGTCGGCTCCGTCGGTCTCCTCGGTGAAGTCGGTCGAGAACAGCGAGGTCATCTCCTCGTCGGCGTCGAGATCGTCGCCGAGGCCCACCCCGCCGCTGATGTCGAGCCCGTCGACCGGGGCTTCGAAGCTGGTGGGCAGCTCGTCGAACCCCTCGAGGGCTTCGGCGTCGGTCGCCGCCAGGTCGTCGAGCGGCTCGACCGTCGAGCCGACGCCGAAGTCCTCCGTCGTCACCGGCGGCGCGGCGGGGGCCTCGACGCTGTCGATCGACCCCTCGAAGCCCGCCTCGTCGCCGAAGTCGTCGCCGAACCCGGCGAACGGGTCGCCAACCTCGTCGNNCGACGTCGCCCGCTTCTGTGCCCGGGTCGTCGACCACGGCGTCCACCGCGTCGGCGGTGTCGATCGGCTCGTCGATGTCGAGCGGTGTGTCGGCCTCGATCATCGAGGCCGGGTCGGCGGCGTCGAACAGGGCGAGGGCATCGCCGTCGATGGGCAGGTCGCTCTCGGGCAGGTCGTCGGCCTCGAAGGGCACCGAACTCGTGCGGGTCACGATCGGGGCCAGGGCGTCGGCCTGCTCGATGGGGGCGGTGTCGGCGTAGTGGCCCAGGGCCGTGCCGAACAGGTCGCTCCCGAGGGAGTCGTGGCCCTCGTCGGCCAGTGCATCGGCCGCAGGGCGTTGGGTCGTCGGGCCGAGAAGGCCCTCGATGGCGTCTCGAAGGGTCACATTCACAACGTACTCCCCCGTGCCGATCGGGGAGATCGGGGATATCCCCCCTCGAGGGTGGGGGATGATCCCCGACGATGTCGGGAGGTCCCTGGGACGCACCCAGGGACAACTCAGCGATGACCCGTCGGCGGGACGGTTCGCCCAGGCGTTCGGTCGAACGCCTTCAGGCGACCTATCATGCCCACTTCGGGACGGAGGGATTGCCAAACCAGTGAGCTACCAACTCGGAATCGACTTGGGCACGACCTATACGGCCGCCGCCATCCATCGGGATGATCGGTCGACGATCTTCTCGCTGGGCGACCGATCGGCCGCGATCCCGTCGGTCGTGTTGCTGCGCGACGACGGCACCGTGCTCACCGGCGACGCCGCCGAACGGCGCGCCGTCACCGAACCCGAGCGGGTGGCCCGCGAGTTCAAGCGTCGCCTCGGCGACACCACGCCGATCATCGTCGGCGGCAGCCCCTACTCGTCCGAGGCCCTGATGGCCCGGCTGCTGCGTTCGGTCGTCGACGCCGTCGAGAAGCGTGAGGGCGAAGCGGCAACCCGGATCGCGATCTCCCACCCGGCCAACTGGGGCCCCTACAAGATCGATCTGCTCACCCAGGCGGTCACCCTCGCCAACCTCGATCCCGACTCGGTCTGCTTCCTCACCGAACCCGAGGCCGCGGCGATCAGCTACGCCAGCCAGGAGCGCATCGACCCGGGCGCCGTCGTCGCCGTCTACGACCTCGGCGGCGGAACCTTCGACGCCGCCATGTTGCGTCGCACCGACAACGGGTTCGAGATCATCGGTCGTCCCGAGGGCATCGAACGACTGGGCGGCATCGACTTCGACGCCGCGGTCTTCGCTCACGTCAGCCGCGCCCTCGACGGGGCCATCCAGCAGCTCGACCCCGAGGACCCGACGGCCCTCGCGGCGGTGGCCCGCCTGCGTGCCGACTGTGTCGAGGCGAAGGAGGCCCTTTCGGCCGACACCGACGCCACGATCCCGGTGTTGCTGCCCAACGTGCAGACCGAGGTCCGCCTCACCCGACGCGAGTTCGAAGGCCTGATCCGGCCGTCGCTGGTCGACTCGATCGAGGCGATGCGGCGCGCCGTGCGCTCCGCCGGCCTCGAGATGGACGACGTCTCGCGGGTCCTGCTCGTCGGCGGCTCCAGCCGCGTGCCCCTCATCGCCCAGATGGTGTCGTCCGAGCTCGGACGCCCGATCGCCGTCGACGCCCACCCCAAGCACGCCATCGCCCTCGGCGCGTCCTACTTCGCGGCGTCCGACACCGGCAGCGACATGGCGACGCCGCCCCCGGCCGACGCCGCCGCGACGCCCCCGGCCGGGATTCCGCCGGTCACGATCGACGAGCCGCCGGCCCCCGAGGCCCCCGCCGAGGCGCCGCCGAGCATCTTCGAGGACGACCCGGTGCCCGACGCTCCGGCACCGACCACGCCGGTGGTGTCGAGTTCGCCGCCGCCGACCGGTGCCCCGGTCGAGCGACCGGCGCCCGCGGCGTCGGCGTCCGAACCCGAGCCGACGCCCGAGCCCGAACCGGTAGCCCCTCGCTCGTCGTCGATCAGCGAGCCGCCGCCCCGGCTCGTCGACACCCCGAGCGAGCCGGCGCCCCTCACCTCGCCCGGCGAGGTGGAGCCGACCGGCGGTGGGCGCGGCATGTTGATCGGCGCCATCGCCGTCGCTGCCGTCGTGATCATCGGCGGCATCTTCGCCGCCACCCAGCTCGGTGGCGACGACGCCGCTGCCGACGGCCCGGAGACGAGCGAGGTCGCCGGCGACGAGACCTCCGGCACCACCGCATCGACGGTGGCCGGTGACGACACCGCCGACGACACGGCGACGACCACGGCCGCCGTCGCCCGATCCGACGCCGAGATCCAGGCCGCCGCGAGCGCGGCGGCCACCGCCGTGACCGACGAGGTGACGGCCCTCGGGCTCTTCACCGACGAACCGACCGTCGTCGTCAACGACGGTGTCGCGATCGTGGCCGGCACGATGTTCGACCCGCCCACCCGACTCGCGGTTGTGAAGGCCGTGGAAGACGTCGACGGGGTCACCAACGTGATCGACGACATGTTCGTCCAGGCCGAGGACGAGCGCTGCACGATCGCCATCCAGAACAACGAGCGTTTCGCCTGCATCACCGAGGCGACCTGGGACGGCACCAACATCTCGGCCACGATCCACTCCGATCCCGGCCCGGTGCCCTTCGACATCGGGTCGACGTACCACATGCACATCTTCGGCGACGACGTCGCCCCGGAGACCGCAGGTGCAGCAGGTGACGCCTCGGTCGGCGGCGGCACGTGGCAGGTGTGGGACGACGGCGAGTCCTTCGTCTCCACGCCGGGCAAGGTTTTCACGGGCGGGGTGATCCCCGAGCGGATCTGTGTCCGGATCGCCACCCCGACCCACACCCTCGACTCGCTGCGCACCGGCAACTGCTGGCCGATCGACGACCTCACTGCCAGCTGACGGCGGGGCTGCGCCCGGTCGTCGCTCCGATTGGTGCGGTCGACCGATCGCTGGGCAGGATGCATCGGTGACCAATCCTCCCGTGCCCGAATTCGTCGACTCGACCGATGGCGTGCGGGTGCGGATCCACGATCTCGGCGGTGACGGCCCGCCACTGATCCTGAGCCACGCGACCGGCTTCTGCGGCGGGGTGTGGCGCCCGTTCGCCGCCGCCCTCGCCGACCGCCACCACTGTTTCGCGATCGACTACCGGGCGCACGGCGAGAGCCAGCTGCCGGCCGGCGTCACCCTCGAATGGGGCGGCATGGCCGCCGACCTGCTCGCCGTCATCGACGCCGTCTCCCCCGATGAGCCGGTGCGGGTGATGGGCCACAGCCTCGGTGGGGCAGCGATCGTGCTCGCCGGCGTCCAGGCGCCCGGCCGGATCGCGGCCGCCGCCGCGTTCGAGCCGATCCTGATCCCCCTCGACGCCCCGTCCCGGCGGTCGCCCCTGGTCGACGGGGCCCGCAAGCGTCGAGCGGTGTGGCCGTCACGGGCCGAGGCCCGGGAGCGCTACGGCTCGCGCCCGCCGCTGTCGCTGCTCGACGCCGACGCCCTCGACGCCTACGTCGAGTTCGGGTTCGTCGACCTGCCCGACGGCACGGTGACGCTGCGCTGCGAACCCGAGCACGAGGCCCAGGTCTTCGAACACCACAAGTCCGGAGCCTGGGAGGCCGCCGGCGACATCGACTTCCCGTACCTGGTCGCCGTCGGCGCCGGCGACGAACTGCCGGCGGTGGCAGGTCGACGGGTCGCCGAGGCGTTCCCCGACCGCTTCGCGCTCGCCGACTACCCCGACCTCACCCATTTCGGGCCGCTCGAGGCCCCGGCCCGGGTGGCCGACGACGTCGACGCCTGGTTCCGCTCGATCTCCTGACGGCCAGGCTCGTCGGCTCAGCTCGTGAGCAGCCCGTCCTCGAGGTCGTCCGACTCGATGACCACTCGCTCCTGGGGGAGCTCGGGCAGGATCGACTCGACGTAGGCCCGGGTTGCGGTCTCGAGGCCGACATCAGCCTTTGCCTCCTCCGACAGGAACCACAGGTGGTCGAGCACCTGGTGGAAGATCTCGGCGTCGGTCAGCCGGTTGCGGAGATCGTCGGGGATGGTGGCGATCGTCGGTTCGTAGCGCTCGGCCAGCCAGCGGTAGGCGGCGACCGCGTCGGGCAGCTCCCGGCCCTGTTCGCGACCCAACCAGGCGCCGTAGCCGTGGAGGGCCGACAGCAGCCGTCGAGCCTGGTTCTCCTCAGCCTCGATCCCCGTGAGGCGGAGCAGCTCGCGCTTGTGGTGACCTTCCTCGACGACGCGGGGTCGGAACGCCACCTGCTGCGGCCCGTCGCCGGGTGTCGCCCCGGTCTCGACCATCTCGATCTCCGATACGTCGAAGCCGAGGTCGTTGAGGCGCCGCATCCGGGCCTGAATCCGCCACAACTCATCGCCGGCCACCTCGTCGGTGGCGGTCAGTTCGGCCCACAGCGACTCGTAGCGATCGCTCAGCTGCTCGGCGACGGCGAACGGGTCGACGCCGTCGGGCAGGCGGCCCAGCACCTCGAGCTCGTAGAGGCCACCCGCGATGTTCTCGGTGGCGATCTCGAGGTCGTGGAGGCGTTGCCCGTCGGTGAGGGTGGTGTGGTGTTCGCCGGTCTCGGTGTCGACGAGGTAGGCGACGAGTTCGCCGGCGTCGCGCCGGAACAGGGTGTTGCCGAGCGAGCAGTCACCCCAGAACACCCCGGCCAGGTGGACCTGGGTGAGCAGCACGGCGAGGGCGTCGATCAGATGGTCGTGGAGTCCATAGCTCCCTCGACCGGCGAAGAGATGCAGGTAGGGGAGCGAGTAGGCGAGGTGGCGGGTGATCAACACCGAGTCGAGGGGCTCGCCGTCGGGTGTCGTCCGATCGTCGGCGACCCCGACCAGGTCGACCACCGGCAGTCCCTCCTCCTTGAGGTGGTCGAGCAGCTCGTACTCACGGTCGGCCAGATCGGGGCGCAGCTCCTTGCACGCGAAGTACTCGCCCCCGTACTCGATGAAGCGCACCACGTGCCGGTGGCGGCCCCGCGGCAGGCGCACCGCCAGCTCGTCGGGCCAGTACTCGAGCGGCGTCGACCACGGCAGGTTGAGGAAGTCGGCGTCGGCGTCGGGGATCGTCTTGAGTCGCAGCGTCGTCATCGCGTGTGCCCCTGACTGGAGAGCCGTGGTCGAGGAGCCCTGGCTGGGGAGCCGTGGCTGGGGAGGGAGGACCGGCGCCGTTGCCGTGTCCCCAGGATAGGTATCGGCGGCGCCGGGCCGATCAGAGGTGCCGGAGGACCACCTCGGCGGCGGCGGCCCCGCTGCGCCACGCCCCCTCGACCTTGGCGTCGGCGAACCCGTCGCCGGCGACGACGAGGGGGCCGGGCGCGGTGCGGGCCACCAGGCAGGGCTCGGGACGGGCCTCGGTCGGGCCGGCGTAGCGCCACCGCTTCACCTGGCGTTCGGCGATCGTGGCGGGGCCGATCAGGTCGTCGACCGCAGCGCCGAGCTCGTCCCACACCTCGGCGTCGGTGGCGTCCCACAGCGTCCGCGACCGGGCGTGGGAGACGTGGAACGTGATCGCCACTTCGGCGGAGACGCCCTTGGCGGCGTTGTCGGCGACGAAGGTGAACGGGTCGCCGTCGGGCCACTGTCGAGCGCCGGCCTCGCCCAGGTCCGGTGGGGTGAGGGCCGCGGCCGCAGCGTCGAGCCGCACCAGGAGGGCGAGCACGGGCTCGTAGCCGACGGCGTCGAGGGTGGCTCGGTCGGCAGCGTCGAGAGCGACGCCGCCGGAGGTGAGCAGCTCGATCGTCTGGGGCGTGGGCGGCGTGAGGATCACCGACCCGGCGTCGTCGGGCACGCGGGTGAACCCGTCGTAGGTGACGCTCCAGTGGGTGCCGACGTCGATCACGCTCTGCGCCCGGCGGCCGGTGACGATCTCGGCGCCGGCCGCTCGGACCTGGTCGGCGAGGTGCTTGGCCACGCCGTTCATCGACGGGGCGCCCCGGTAGCGGGGGTAGCCGTCGTCGGCGTCGAAGCCCCGGCACCACTCGGCGGCCACGCCGGCCGCGAGCCAGTCGGCGACCTCGGCGACGAACTCGGGGGAGCGGGTGGTGAAGAACTGGGCGCCGTGGTCGAGGGATGCGTCGCCCATGCGCCGGGTGGCGAGCCGGCCGCCGACGCTCCTGCCCTTGTCGACCACGATCACGTCTCGTCCGGCCCGGGCGAGGTCGCGGGCGGCGGTGAGCCCGGCGAGTCCGGCGCCGACGACGACGGTGCGGCCGGACGCGCCGGCGGGGGTGGTGGGGTGCATGGACCCGACGCTAACGCTGCCGACCTCGCCCGCGATCAACCGGACTCCAGGGCCCTCCGACCGCCTCGGATTTTGTGGAAGTTGTCGCAATCCGGTTGGCCCTGGTGGTCCGATCGGTAATCCTTACCAAATGGCTCGTATTTTGGTGACCGAGGAGATCGCGGAGACGGGGCTGGAGCTTCTTCGCTCCTCCGGTCACGAGGTCGACATCCAGACCGGGAAGTCGCCCGAGGAGATCCACGCCCTCCTCCCCGGCGCCGCCGCCCTGATCATCCGCTCGGCCACCACGGTCACCCCCGAGATGCTCGACGCCGGCACCGACCTGATCGTCGTCGGCCGGGCCGGCATCGGCCTCGACAACGTCGACGTCGAGTACGCCACCAAGCGTGGTGTGATGGTCTGCAACGCGCCGCAGTCCAACATCATCACCACCGCCGAGCAGACCCTCAACCTGATCATGGCCCAGGCCCGCAACACCGCAGCTGCCGACGCCTCGGTCCGGGCCGGCAAGTGGGAGCGCTCCAAGTTCACCGGGATGGAGCTCCACGGCAAGACCCTCGGCATCGTCGGCCTCGGCCGTGTCGGTGCCCTGGTGGCCGAGCGGGCCAAGGCGTTCGGCATGAACCTGATCGCCCACGACCCCTTCGTGTCGGTCGACCGGGCCCGTGAGCTGTCGGTCGAACTGGTCACCCTCGACGAGCTCGCCGCCCAGGCCGACGTCGTCACCCTCCACGTCATCAAGACGCCCGAGACCCTCGGCCTCATCGGCGCCGACTTCTTCGCCAAGGCCAAGGACGGCATCCGGATCGTCAACGTCGCCCGCGGCGGCGTGATCGACGAGGACGCCCTCGCCGACGCCCTCGAGAGCGGCAAGGTCGCGGCCGCCGGCCTCGACGTGTTCGCGTCGGAGCCCCTCGGCGAGTCGCGTCTGCGTGACTTCCCCAACGTCACCCTCGCCCCCCACCTCGGCGCCTCCACCGCCGAGGCCCAGCTCAAGGCCGGCGTCACGATCGCCGAGCAGGTGCAGCTGGCCCTCGCCAACGAGTTCGTGCCCTTCGCCGTCAACATCGATGCCGCCGAGGTCGCCGGCATCCTCAAGCCCTACCTGCCCCTCGCCGAGGAGCTGGGCGCCCTGTTCGCCTCGATGGTCGGCGAGCTGCCGAGCGAGATCGAGGTGGTGTTCGAGGGCAAGATCGGCGGCTACGACGCATCGCTCGCCACCCTCGCCGCCTCCAAGGGCATGCTCTGTTCGGGTGACGATCCCGTGAGCTTCGTCAACGTCGGCGCCCTCCTCGACGAGCAGGGCGTGAGCGTGAAGGCCGTGTCGAGCACCGCGTCGAACGACTTCGTCAACCTCCTCACCATCCGCGGCGGCGGACGCGAGTTGGCGGCGACGCTGTTCGGTCTCCGGCAGGAGGCCCGCATCGTGATGGTCGACGGCCACGACGTCGACGTGCCGCCCCGTGATCAGATGCTGCTCGTCTCCAACGACGACCGTCCCGGCATGATCGGTCTGGTCGGCACGATCCTCGGCGACGCCGGGGTCAACATCGACGACATGGACGTGGGCCGCACCAGCGCCCACGACAACGCCGTGATGGTGATCGCCGTCGACGGTCCGGTTCCCGGCGAGGTCGTCGCCGCCCTCAAGGCGACCGACGGCATCCTCAGCGTCGACGCCATCTCGCTNNGGTCGGCCAGACTGTCGCGATGAGCGACACCACCCGCCTCGAGACGACCCGCGCGATCGCCGCCCCGGCGAGCGAGATCTTCGCGATCCTGGCCAGCCCCCAGGGCCACGTCGACATCGACTCGTCCGGCATGTTGATGTCGGCCGACGGCGACTCGGCGACGGCGGTCGATGACACCTTCGTGGTCCACATGGATCGCGAGGCGCTCAACGACTACGACCTCGGGCTCTACGACGTCACCGTGCGGATCACCGTCATCGAGCCCGACACCGAGATCGCGTGGACGATCGAGGGCGCCATCGACCCGCCGATCGGCCATGTCTACGGCTACCGCCTCACCCCGGTCGCCGCCGCCGATCTGCCCGACGGCGTCGACGGGCCGGTCACCCTGGTGACCTCCTACTACGACTGGTCCGACATCCACCCCCAGTGGGCCGAGGCCGACATCTTCCCGATCCTGTCGGAGGGCGCGCTCCGAGCGACCCTCGGGATCCTGGCCCGCACCGTCGCCCCCGGTCGCCCTCGGCCCTTGCTCGGATGACGACCCCGTCGAGTGACCTGCCGGCCGGCGCCCAGCGGGTGTTGAGCGCCGCAGCCGCACTCGGCCTCGTCATCGAGCTGGCCGAGTTCCCCGACGGCACCCGCACGGCCGCCGACGCCGCGGCCGCCGTCGGCTGTGAGGTCGATCAGATCGTGAAGTCGATGATCTTCGAGGCGGTCGACCCCGAGGGGGCGGGCGAGATCGTGCTCGCCCTCACCAGCGGAGCCCATCAGGTCGACGGCGCCGCCCTCGCCGTCGTCGCCGGGGCCGAGCGCTGCGGTCGGGCCGACGCCGACCGGGTGCGGGAGGTGACCGGGTTTGCCATCGGTGGCGTATCGCCGATCGGGCATCGGACCCCGGTCCGCACCTGGATCGACCCCCACCTGCTGACCTTCGGCGAGGTGTGGGCCGCCGGCGGGACGCCCCGCCACGTGTTCGCGATCGACCCCCGCCGCCTCGTGGAGGCGACGGGGGCCGTGTCGGCGGATTTCACTGCCTGAGCAGCGTGCTCAGTCCTCGAGGGCTCACTCGAATGAGATGAAGTCCCGGTCGGCGAATCCTTCGAGGTCGTGGACGCCGACGCCCCGCTCCGAGATCGTGTAGACGGCGTCGCCCACGATCACGGTGCGACGGATCTCGGGCTGCCAGGTCCAGCAGTACTCCTCGACCGGCGCCGTCGTGGCGGCCACCGGCTCCTCGTCGGCCGGCGGGGCGGTCTCGGTGGTGCCGGCGAACCCGGCCTCGGCATCGCCGGTGTCGTCGCTGTCGTCGTCGGGCCCGGGGGCACCCTCGGCCGCTTCGGCCTCCTCGGCTTCGAGCGCTTCGACGTCCTCCTCGAGCCACTCCTCCTCGTACCAGGTCTCGCACTGCTCGCTGGCGGCCTGCTCGAGGCGGCCGAGCTCGCTGAGCGTGCCGTCGTCGGCGACCTGCACGGCCACCACGTCGGCGCCGGAGTGGTCGGTGCCGGTCTGCTCGTCCCAGCCCCACCAGCTCACCGGCACGAAGGCGGTGCGGGTCGGTGCCCACCAGGTGAAGGCCAGCGGATCCCAGTCGACGGTCGAGTACGACTGCCCCTCGGCCCCCTCGGGTAGCTGCGAACCGAGCATGCGCTGGTCGACCCGGAGCGGGTTGGTCAGGTCGCTGACGTCGAAGCTCGACACCTGGGCGCCCGTGGTGCGGCCGTCGTCGGTGGCGTCCTGGCCGACGCCCATCAGCAGGCCGTCGCCGACGGGATGCAGGTAGGTCGAGAAGCCGGGGATCTTCAGCTCGCCGAGCACGGTCGGGGCGGTCGGCTCGGAGAGGTCGACGGTGTAGAGCGGGTCGACCTGGCGGAAGGTGACGACGTAGCCGACGTCGCCCATGAAGCGGACGGCGAAGATTCGTTCGCCCTTGCCGAGCCCGCCGACCTGGCCGACCTCGACCAGGGCGCCGTCGACCTCGTCGAGCACGGTGACGAAGCTCTCGGAGTCCTCGTCGTTGCCCCACCACTGGCTGCCCTCGGTGGTGGCGACCCGCAGGTAGCCGTCGTACTCCGACAGCGAGTACTGGCTGAGGAGGTGGCCGGTGACGGCCCCCGAGGCGACGTAGTCGGTGGCGCCGGCGACGGTGGTGTCGAAGTTGTGGAGCTTGACCGACACCTCGTCCTCTTCGCCGTCGACGACCTCGCCGGTCCGCCAGTCGAACACGGGGTACGACTGGGTGGCGATCGTGAGACGGTCGGTCGAGGCGTAGACGGTCTGGCCGTTCGACAGCACGGCGAGGCGGTCGGTGATCTCGAGGCCGTCGTCGCCGGCGTCGAGGGTCACGACCGTGACGGCGCCGAGCCCGGAGAACTCCTGAGGCAGGTGGAAGGCGTCGCAGGGCACGGCGAGGCCGTCGTCGACGACGTCGCCGTCACCGTCGAGGAGGCGATAGGTGGGGAGCCACTGCTCGATGGTCGAGTCACGCAGCAGATCCTTGTTGGCTTCCTCGGCAGCCTCCTCGGCGCCCTCGTTCGACGGATAGAGGAACGGGAAGCGCTGGCTGAGGTCGGTGGAGACGGCCACCCGGATGGTGCCGTCGGTGTCGCGAGCCGACAGGATCCAGCCCTCGAACTCGACCGAGCCGAGGGTCTCGCCGGTGTCGAGGTCGACCTCGGTGAGGCGGGCGACGTTGAGGCCGTGGGGGAGCGAGATGGCGTCGGAGGTCGACGCCGCCAGCGGGACCTCGCTCCAGGTGGTCGTCATCACGATCGCCGAGTCGCCTGAGAGGAAGAAGCGCTCGACCCAGGTGTCGTCGCCGAGGTCGATCGTGCGGATCAGCTCGTCGGTGGCGACGTCGATCACTCGGAGGGTGTTGCCGTTGGAGACGACGAGGCGTTCGCCGTCGGTCTTGACGATGTCGGGCTCGTCGACCCCGACCTCCTGGTTGTTGGTGCCGGAGAAGCCGCCGTCGCCCCCGGTGGCGCTGCCCTCGGCCGTCGCCGAGTCGTCGGCGATGGCGCCGTCGACCGCGTCGAAGTCGCCCGACTCCTCCATCGCCATGGCGTCCTCTTCGATGCCCCAGTAGCCGCCCTGGCCGAAGCCGTAGGGGCCGACCCGCTCGACGCCCTCGGCGATCAGCAGGTCGAGGAGTTCGTCGCAGCTGCCGGCGGTCGACAGCGAGGCCGACGTGAGGACGACGTCGTCACCGTCGAGGTCGACCGAGCCGGCGCTGTCGCCGTCGGAGGTGCAGGCGCCGGCCAGCAGCCCGAGAGCAGCCAAGCCGGCGGTGAGGGCTCGGCGCCCGCCCGGAAGGGCGGACCCGAGTGGTCGGGAGCGTGGAGACGTGTTCATGGTCACTGAGACGTCCGGTCGGCACGCCTGGTTCCCCTCCGAGCATCCGTCACCTCTCTGTAACACCCGTCGCCGGGACCGGGTCAGGCCCGGTTCGATGCGAGCCAGAGGAGGACGGCCTTGACGCGCGAATGCGAGTCGGGTTCGTCGCCGAGTGCCAGCTTCGAGAAGATCGAGTTGATGTGCTTGGAGACAGCCTTGGCGCTCAGCACCAGCTCGGCCGCGACCGATGCGTTGTTGCGGCCTTCGGCGATGAGGCCCAGCACCTCTTGCTCGCGCGGTGTCAGCAGGTCGATCGGCGACTGCTGACGGCGTCCCGAGACCAACACCTCGACGATCGCGGCGTCGACGGCGGAACCTCCACTGCTCACCTCGAGGACCGCCCGCTCGAGCTCGGCCCGACTGACCTTGTCTTTGAGCAGGTAGCCGAGCCCTTGACTGCCGTCGACGAACAACTCGAGGACGTACTCCGCCTCGGCGAACTGCGACAGCACGATCACGCCGGTGTCGGGATGATCCTCGCGGATCGCCAGCGCCGCGGCGATGCCCTCGTCGGTGCCGGTCGGGGGCATGCGGATATCGGTGATCACCACGTCGGGGCGATGGTCGGCGACCGCGCTCATCAACTGCGGATGATCCGCGCACTCGGCGACGAGGTCGACGCCCTCGATGGTGTCGAGCACGGCCGCGAGGCCGTGACGGATCAGCTCGTGATCATCGGCCAGCACCACCTTCAGCGTCATGGCTGCGCCCAGTCGCTCGCCCCTTGCCAGATCCGGGCGATCTTGGCCGGGCCGAGTTCGGACTTGGTGACGAACCCGGCGGCACCACAGGTCCGTGCCTCGGGCGGGAGGTCGGCGATCGAGAGCGTCGAGATCAAGATCACGACGCTCTCGGGCGAGAGCGTTCCGAGCTCGGTCGCGGCGACGATCCCGCTCTCGTCACCGAGGTTGACGTCCATCAGCACCAGGTCGGCCACGATCGTTCCCGCACCGATCTGCTCGCGGGTCTCGGCCCACGACGAGGTGCTGCCCGCCGAGACGAACCCCGGGGTGGCCGCGATCACCTCGTCGACGATCGAGCGGTAGCCGTCGTGATCGTCGACGACCAGGACTCGGACCTCGGGCCCCGTTGGGTCGAACTCGGCTTCTCGCTCAAGGTGGTGGTTCATGGTGGACACTCGCTCGTCATTGTGTTCGGGGCCCGAGGATCCGACAAGCGTGTGGAACCCCGGCCCGGGGTGGTGCCTGCACCCCTGTCGCCTCCAGGGGTGCGAACTAGGGTGCCCGCATGGGGGCACGACTCGAGGACCGACCCGGGGATGCTCGGCATCGGCAGGAGGCCAGGACGACGATCGAGCCGTTCCTCCGGCTGGATCGGGTCAGCGCCTTCGGCGGTCTGTTCGTGGTGCTCGTCGCATGGGCCTTCGGTCTTCGCCGCGACGGGCTGCTCTTGGTGGTCGCGGCCAGTGTCGTCGGCCTGATCGCGCTGTTGACGGCTGCCCTGCGCGCGCTCGATGCCGACGCGGTCGTACGGGCGCTTGCGCTGGCGACCATCGGCAACTGGGTGGTCGCTGTCGTCGTGGCCTCGACCGTGCCCCAGCTGTGGCCGGTGATGATCATGGTGACCCTGATGCCCGTCGTGCTCGCCTCGCCCTTCCTTGGAAAGCGGCCATTGGTCGTGTTGCTCTCGGCAGCCGCCGCAACGGTCTCGGTCGTGTCGGCGGCAGGACTGTTGAACGACGACGGCGGTGTCGTCCCCGACCTCGAGGACGAGTTCGAGCTGCTCCTCGTCATCGGTGCGGGCGTCGCGCTGACCGTCCCGATCGCCCTGATCGCGCACAACACCAACCGACTGTTGCAGGATCGGCTCCAGAGCCTCGAGGCGCTCAACGTCGAGCTCGAGGCATCTCGCCGGGAGCTGGCGGCCTCGCGATCTCGGGTGGTCGTGGCGAGCGACGCCGCCCGTCGACAGATCGAGCGAGATCTGCACGATGGCGCCCAGCAACGTCTCGTCGCGCTCGGCGTCCGGTTGCGGCTGCTCGAGTCGATCATCGGACCCGACCACGACCTTCACGACGACCTCCGCCGGCTCGTGAACGAGGCCGACGGCGCGGTCGAGGAACTCCGCATGCTGGCCCATGGCATCTATCCACCCCTGCTCGAGACGAGCGGAATCGGACCAGCGCTGCAGGTCGCCGCTCGCCGGTCGGGGCCGGGGGTCGGAGCCGACGTGGCCGTCGGCCAACGCCTCGAGACCGGCCACGAGCGAGCGCTCTACTTCGTCGCTCTCGAAGCGCTGACCAACGCCGCGAAGTACGCGCCGGGTTCAGCGGTGACCCTCCGGCTGACCGAGGAGGACGGTGTCTCGGTCCTCACGGTGCGAGACGACGGGCCCGGTTTCGACGTGGGAACCGTCGGGCCTGGCAACGGGACCCACAACATGCGGGATCGCATGGCGGCGGTGGGTGGCGAGCTTCGCATCGAGTCCGTGCCCGGCGGCGGCACCACGGTCGTGGCCCGTCTTCCCCACTCCAGCACGCGCTAGCTCACCTCGGGGTGGTGCAGGCACCCCCGCTCGGTGGGTGCCTCGACGTGCATCGCCCGCACCCGTGGACCATCGATGGTCCACCGCAGGAGCCTCACGATGGAGGCATGGACATCGACGAGTACCCACCGACCCAACCCCGCTGTCGACGCCGTGGCGGACGGCTGCTCGGAGCGCTCGCCGCTCTGGCACTCGGGGCAAGCGCCTGTTCGCTGCCGAGCGCCGCGACCGGATCGGGCGGATCGACAGCCGAGAGCCAACCGACGATCCCGAGGGCCGAGCCTCCGATCACCGTCGACACAGGCACCGAGACTGCCAGGCAGGGTGAACTCGATGCGCACATCGCCACACTCAGCCAAAGCGACGAGGCCCTGAACGTGCAGGCGATCGCCGACGGAAGCGCCTCGTCGCGTGACGCCTTGGACACGGTCGAGACCGAACGAGCGGAAGGCAACACGGTGGTCTCGTGCACGAGCACCGACTATGACCTGCGCACCAACTTCAGCGAGGTCGCGATTCTCCGACCGACCAACGGGGTGGTCTATCCGGGGGCGCTGGTCCGAGCCGACTCCTCGTTGCTCGACGGTGTGCCCGTCCCCCTCGGCATCGAGCAGGGTCCGGTGTCGCTCAGCGTCGATCTGCCGGGCATCGGCGAGGCGGGCGCGCTGCGGATCGAACAGCCGACCAATTCCAGCGTGCAGGTCGCCGTCGACGGGGCTCTCGACTGGTGGAACCGCAACGCCTACATCGACGGGCATGTCAATGCGGCGAACTCGTCGTTCCAGTACCGCACCGCCTACAGCTCCCAGCAGGCTGCCCTCGACGTCGGCTTGAACGTTGCGTGGGCATCCGGCGATTTCGCCGGCCGCCTGTCGATCGAGAACTCGTCGCAGACCCGGACGACGATGGCGACGTTCAAACAGGCCTTCTACACCGTGAGCGTCGACACCCCGACCTCTCCGGCGTCGATGATCGCGCCGAGCGTCGAACTCGAGCGGGCCCGAGCGGCGTTGACACCGGAGAGCGCCCCGGCGTACGTGGCGTCGGTCGTCTACGGCCGGATTCTCATGGTTCGGATGGAGAGCAGCCGCGATGTCACCGCGGCCGAGGCCGAAGCCGCCCTCAACTATGCGACCGGTGTACGGGTGGAGGCCACGGCCAACGCCCGCTACGACGCGATCCTCGAGGAGTCCTCCCTCGAGGTGATCACGCTCGGCGGCAACGCCGCCGTGCAGTCACAGCTGATCGACCCCTCCACCTTGCCCCAGGTCATCCAGGGGGAGAACGCCATCTACTCGACGGGCAATCCGGGCGTCCCGATCGCCTACTCGGTGCGCCATCTCCACGACAACTCGCTGGCGAAGCTCGGGTACACGACCGAGTACACGGCGACGGAGTGCGTCACCGATCAGGTCGGAAACACCGTGAAGGTGACGCTGATCCGGTTCCAGGCGATCAACGACTGCGACGGGATCGAGGGCGACGGCGACTTCGCCTTCCGGGCCGGTGTCCTGGACGGGGCAGGTCGCGCCGTCCCCGACTCCGCGGTCGCCACCGAGGCGTCCCTCGGGGACGGTGCGTACGTCAACGTGCTCCGCGAGGTCTACTTCGATGTCGCCTGGGAACAGGGCGAGAGTTTCACGGTCACCTTCACCGGCTCCGAAGGCGACACCGGCCTGGGCGGATCGTGGAATGACGATCGCATGGACGGGGCCACCACCAGCCAGCGGCACGTCTACAACGCCGCGACCAACAACTGGACGAACCTCACTCCGAGCTCCACCGGCCTCGGCGGCACGTTCCCCCAGGCGAACCAGTTGAAGGTCGGCAGCGGTTCCTGCACCGCCGAGCTGCACTACGTGGTCGACTTCCTCTGACCTGCAAGCGGCTGGGTCAGCTCCAGTAGGCGGGGCGCTTGGCCTCGAAGGCGTCGATGGCGTCGCCCTTGGCGAGGGTGAGCCCGATGTCGTCGAGGCCCTTGAGGAATCGCTCCTGGGTGGCGTCGTCGAGGGGAAACCCCTCGGAGAACCCGATGGCCGGGGCCTCGACGGTGCGACGCTCCACGTCGATCGTGATCTCGAGCGTCGCATCGGCGTCGACGGCGTCCATCAGCGTCCGCACGCCTTCGCTCGACAGCACGACCGGCACGAGGCCGTTCTTGGTCGAGTTGTTGCGGAAGATGTCGCCGAAGCGCGACGTGATCACCGCGGCGAACCCGTACTGCTGGATGGCCCAGACGGCGTGCTCACGGCTCGAACCCACCCCGAAGTTGGGGCCGGCGATCAAGACCGACGCCCCGCTGAAGCGCTCGTCGTTGAGGACGAAGCTCGGCTCGTCGCGCCACTCGGAGAAGAGGCCCTTTTCGAAGCCGGTGCGCTCCACCTGCTTGAGCCAGTCGGACGGGATGATCTGATCGGTGTCGACGTCGGAACGGTCGAGGGGCACGGCGGTGCCGGTGACGATGTGTACAGCTTCCATGATCGTGCTCCTCAGGCTGCGTCGGTGGGGATGGCCGGCAGGTCGGCGGGGGTGGCGAAGTGGCCGGCGATGGCGGTGGCCGCGGCCACCTCCGGCGACACGAGGTGGGTGCGCCCGCCTCGGCCTTGGCGACCCTCGAAGTTGCGGTTCGACGTCGACGCCGAACGCTCGCCCGGGGACAGCTTGTCGGGGTTCATCGCCAGGCACATCGAGCAGCCCGGTTCACGCCAGTCGAAGCCGGCGGCGGTGAAGATCTCGGGCAGGCCCTCGGCCTCGGCCTGCGCCTTCACCCGGTGGGAGCCGGGGACGACCAGGGTGCGGATGCCCTCGGCGACGGTGCGGCCCTGGGCCACATCGGCGGCGGCCCGGAGGTCCTCGATGCGGGAGTTGGTGCACGACCCGATGAAGACGGTGTCGACCGGGATCTGCGAGAACGGGGTGCCGGCCTCGAAGTCCATGTACTCCAGCGCCCGGCGGGCGGCGTCGGCCTCGCTGGCGTCGGCGAACGACGCCGGATCCGGCACCGCACCCGAGATCGGGGCGACCTGACCGGGGTTGGTGCCCCACGAGACCTGCGGGGTGATCTCGGCCGCGTCCATCACGACCTCGACGTCGAAGGTGGCGCCGTCGTCGGTCGGCAGGGTCCTCCAGTCGGCGACCGCGGCCTCCCAGGCGTCGCCCTTCGGCACGCCGTCGCGACCCTCGAGGTAGTCGAAGGTGATCTGGTCGGGGGCGATCATGCCGGCCTTGGCGCCGGCCTCGATCGACATGTTGCACACGGTCATCCGGCCCTCCATCGAGAGGTTGCGGATGGCCTCGCCCCGGTACTCGATCACATGGCCGATGCCGCCGCCGGTGCCGATGCGACCGATGATGGCGAGGATCAGGTCCTTCGCCGTCGAGCCCTCGGGCAGCTCGCCGTCGACGGTGATCGCCATCGTCTTCGGGCGCACCTGAGGCAGGGTCTGGGTGGCGAGGACGTGCTCGACCTCGGAGGTGCCGATGCCGAAGGCGAGGGCGCCGAACGCCCCGTGGGTGGCGGTGTGGGAGTCGCCGCACACGACCGTCATGCCGGGCTGGGTGAGGCCCTGCTCGGGGCCGATCACGTGGACGATGCCCTGGCCGGGCGAGCCCATCGGGTGGTTGGTGATGCCGAACTCGGCGGCGTTGGCTCGCAGCGTGTCGACCTGCTTGGCGCTGATCGGATCGGCGATCGGCTGGTCGATGTTCTCGGTGGGGACGTTGTGGTCCTCGGTGGCGATGGTGAGATCGGGACGGCGCACGGTGCGGCCGTTGATCCGGAGGCCGTCGAAGGCCTGGGGCGAGGTGACCTCGTGGACGAGGTGGAGGTCGATGTAGAGGAGGTCGGGCTCACCGTCGTTGCCGGCGGCGACCAGATGTCGCTCCCACAGCTTCTCGGCCAGGGTCTTGGGGGTGCTCATGGGCTGCTCCCGCAGTCGTTCTCAGGGCTGGAGTGATGAATGCGACGAGGCAATCCGTTCCGATCTCGCATCGTGAGACGGTAGGATCATCCCGTGGTCACCAGGGTAAGCAGTGTCGGGGTCATCGACAAGTCTCTCGCCGTGCTCGACGCTGTCGCCGGGGGAGCGACGACGCTCGCCCTGATCGTCGAGGCCAGCGGGCTCAACCGGGCCACCGCCCACCGTCTGGCGACCGCCCTCGAGGTCCACGGACTGCTCCGTCGCGACGACGCCGGCGCGTGGGGCCTCGGGTTCCACCTGTGGGCGCTCGGGCAGCGGGCCCTCGGTCCGGCCGCCCTCGCCGACGCCGCCGGGCCCGTGGTCGAGCGGCTGCGGGACGACACGGGCGAGAGCGCCCAGCTCTTCGTGGCCGACGGTCTCGAGCGGCTCTGTGTGGCGTCGGTCGAGTCGCCTCACGGCCTGCGCACGATCGTGCCGCTCGGAGCGCGCCTGCCGATCGACAAGGGCTCGGGCGGTGCCGCCCTCACCGGCGACGCCGCAGGCGAGGCAGCCGACAAGACGTGGGTGGCCTCGGTCGGCGAGCGCGAGCTCGGCGTGGCGTCGGTGAGCGCCCCGGTGCGGTCGCCCGACGGTTCGGTCGTGGCCGCCATCTCGGTGTCGGGCCCGATCGAGCGGCTGACCGACGACCCCGGCGCCCGCTACGGCGCCACCGTCGCCGATGCGGCTCGCGCCCTCGAAGCGCTCCTCGCCGGCGACTGACGCCGGACCTCGTGACGCTCAGTCCCGCATGTGGGACTGANNCGTCGCCAGAGCTGAGGAGCCTGCCCGCCGAGGGGTGGAGCGCCGCTAGATCTCGGCGCGGCCGAGGCGGCGGCGGGCGGCGTTGCGGATCGGGGTGCGCACCTTCTCGACGGCCAGGTAGAACACCGGGAACGCCACGATCACCAGCACGGTCGAGCTCAGGAGCCCGCCGATCAGGGTGTAGCCGAACGCCTCCCAGAAGGGGTCGCTGCGAGCCAGCGGCACGAGCCCGACGACGGTGGTGAGCGTGGTCGCCACCAGGGGGCGGAAGCGGCGGGTGACGGCGTCGCCGATCGCGGCGCCCGGCCGCATCCCGTCGCGCCGGTTCTGGTTGGCGGCGTCGATCAACAGGATCGTGTTGTTGACCACCACACCGGTCAGGGCGATGAAGCCGACCACCACGAAGAAGCTCAGCGTGTTGCCGGTCAGCGCCAGCATCCCGAACATGCCGAAGAAGCTGAACGGGATCGCCAGCAGGATCAGCGGCGGCTGCACCAGGCTGCGGAACTGGATGACCAGCAACAGCACCATCAGGGCGAGTGCGATCATGCCGCCGGTGGCGAGGGACGCGAAGTCCTCCTGGTTGTTCGACTCCTGNNNNGTCGTCGCTGGTCAAGCCGAAGGCGGCGAGGCGGTCGTCGTCGAAGCGCTCGACGACCAGCTCCTCGGCGGCATTGACGTTGGCGGTGAGGTCGTCGGTCGAGAACGCGCCCCGCACCTCGATCGTGCGGCGCCCGTCGATCCGGAACACCTGCCCCTCGGTCGAGATCAGGGCGTCGGTGATCTCGGTGGCGTCGCCGGTCGCCTTGTCGAGCTCGAGGCCGATCAGCTCGTCGCGCATCTCGGCGGCGAGGGCCTGACCGTCGGCGAATCCGCCGTCCTCCACGTCGATCTGCACCGCGAACGGGTAGTCCTCGGTGGGCGGCGCGTTGGCCTGTACCGACACCGATACCCGCACGCCCTCGAGATCGGCGACGGCCTCCTCGAGTCGTTCGACGTACGTCGGCGCCTTGGTGTCGCGGTCACGGAACGACACGAGGTCGATGAAGATCAGCGACCCCCGCTCGTTGCCGGTGACGTACTGGGCCCGGCGCAGGTCCTCGCCCAACACCTCGACCGTGGCGGCGTCGACCTCGGCGGCCTTGGCGGACGCCGCCTCGAGCGACGTGCCGGGGTCGAACGAGAGATCGATCAACATGGCGTCGGCGTCGTCGGCCGGCGGGAACACGTTGAACCCGATCGCACCGGCGATCGAGAACGACGACGCCACGATGGCGAGCGATCCGACGACGAGGGCGGCCCCGACGGCGACGCCCTTGGCGCCGTGGCTCGACGGGTACTCGGCGAGCTTGCCGAACCACCGAGCGAGCGACTGCTGCCCGCGGATGAACGCGTTGTGCGTCGTGTTGCCCCGCAGGAGGAACGGCCGGGCGACCGCCGGGATGAAGACGACCGAGAACACGAACGACAGCAGCAGCGTGATCATCACCGTCGCCGGGATCGCCCGGATGAACGCTCCGAGGATGCCGGTGACGAACAGCAGGGGAGCGAACACGAGGACCGTGGTGAGGGTGCCCGACATCGACGCGGAGCCGACCCGGTTGATGGCAGTCCGGACCACGTCGATCGGGTGGACCCGATCGTCCCGGCTGGCGTCGAGCGATTCCGAGATCACGATCGCGTCGTCGACCAACAGGCCGAGGGTGAGGATCAGCGCGAAGAGCGTGATCGTGTTGAGCGAGTAACCCAAGATCCACAGCGCAGCGAGAGCGGCGAGCATCACCGTGGTCATGAAGCCGACGGTCACCACCGCGGTGCGCCAGCCGATCAGGAGGAAGCTGACGATGGCGACGGCCACGAGGCCGGTGAGCAAGTTGGAGGTGAGGGAGCCGATCTGGTTGCGGATCTCGGACGCGAACTCGGCGGTGACGGTCGCCGTGTACTCGTCGTCGAGCGGGGCGCTGTCGAGGCGTTGCTCGACCGCATCGTTGAACCCGAGGGTGTCGAGCCCGGCCGCCTCGTTGCGGATCAGCCCGATGACCACCCCGTCGGTGAAGCCGTCGCCCTCGAGTGCCACCCGGGAGAACCGCGTCTGGCGGATCTCGGTGTCGCCGGTGGCTGGGTCGACGGCCTCGGTGATCAGGTTGCGGACCTCGGCGGCCTCGATCCGGGGGTCCGACGCCAGGTCGTCGGCGACGGCGCTGGCTTGGGCCTCCAGGTCGGCGATCGAGCCGTCGGACGGTCCGGTGACGGCGACCAGCACGTCGTAGATCTCGAGGAACTTGGTGGCGTCGATCGGCCGGGCCGACACCTGGGCCTCGGCCGGCAGATCGGTGGCAGCGATCGCCTCCTCGAGCTGGGCGACGCCGTCGGCTGAGGTCACGTCGCCGTCGAACTGCACGACGAAGAACAGGGTGTTGGCCTGGGAGAACGACTGGATGCCGTCGACGCCCGCGCCCGCCGCAAACGTCTCGCCGAGGGGCACGGTGACCTCGGCGTCGACCGCCTCGGGGTCGTCGACGAAATAGGTGCCCTCCACCACGGCGATCGGCAGGCTGATCGCGGGGAATCCCTCGCGGGCCAGGCCGCCGACGTAGGCGAGCAGCCCGAGCGCGATCACGGTCACCCACAGACCGAGGGTGACGATCCAGCGCTCGGCCGCAAGCGTGGAGAAGCGGGTGACGAACGAGCGGTTCACCGACGTCGCGTCGGGCGCGACGGCGGGTTCATGAGAGACGCCGGGGGTGGGCATTCGTCCGAACGTACTCAACCGGGTCTCCTGGGGTCGGTACCCGGCCGATGGAACTGCACGCGTCAGGAGGTCAACCGCTTGACGACGGCGCCCAACCGCCGACGAAGATGACATGGTGTCGACGCTGGAGCGGCGGTCGACGCCGCACGAGGGAGCGGACGCGCCCCGTCCGGCGTCGACCTGGTTGGTGGCGTTGCTCGGCGCGCTCCCGACCCTCGTCGCCGCATTCCTCGCGCCCGAGCACCTGCTCGACGACGTCGAGTTCGCCGCCGCCGCTCGCTTCGAGGGGTTGTCGGGGTTCTTCTGGGAGATGCGGTTCCGGCCCGGCCAGGGCCTCGT
>JAWSVN010000064.1:28045-47639 GCA_033851875.1 Acidimicrobiales bacterium | reverse complement strand
CGCCTGGCCGCTCCTCCAGGAGCCGATCGAGACGATCCCGTTGCGGGCGATGCGAGGGACGATCGCCAAGCGGATGCACGAGTCGCTGCAGACGATGGCGCAGCTCACGCTCTCGATGGACGCCGACGTCGACGCCCTCCTCGCCGACCGGGCCGCCCGCAAGGACACCGCCGGCGGCAGGCCTGTCCCGTCGATCACCGACTACGTGGTGAAGGCCACGGCGATCGCCCTGCAGCGTCACCCCCGGCTCAACGCCCAGGTGACCGACGCCGGGATCGCCGTGCTCGGCGAGGTCCATGTCGGGCTCGCCGTCGCCGTCGACAACGGGCTCCTCGTGCCCGTCATCCACCAGACCCCCGAGCTGTCGCTCGACGACCTCGGCGCCGAGTCCCGTCGCCTGGCCGGCGCCGCTCGCGACGGCGCCCTCGGCCCGTCCGACCTGGAGGGCGGCACGTTCAGCGTGTCGACCCTGGGGATGTTCGGCGTCGACATGTTCACCCCGGTCATCAACCCACCCAACGCCGGCATCCTCGGCGTCGGTCGACTGCGCGACGAGCTGCGACTCGCCGACGGGGAAGTGAGGTCGACCAAGGTGATGACCCTGTCGCTCACGTGGGACCACCGCGTGGTCGACGGCGCGCCCGCCGCCGAGTTCTGTCGGGAGATCGTCGGGTTGCTCGCCACCCCGGACCTGCTCGCCTGAGCGATCCGCCCCGATCGGGGAGGTACCGGTCACCCACCGCCCGACAGCAACGGCGGGTGACCGGCGATTGTCAGGCGCCGGCGAGTGTCGCCACCACCGGCGCCAGGTCTTGCATGGTGCGCTGCGCCACGGTCACGTAGCTCACGCCATAGGTCTCTCGACGGGCGATCAGGGTCTCGCAGATCTGCTCGGGCGTGCCGAACAGGGCGTGGGGATGCGAGGCGAACTCATCGGCGCTGACCCCGAACCGAGCCGCCATCGCCTCGAGCTGGGCGTCGGCGTCGTCGCCGACCGCCACGAAGTAGGCCCCGATCTCGAGCTCGATGTCGTCGAAGCGCTCGCCGGCGCCGTCACGGATCCAGCCGATCTTCTCGGCGGTCTCGTCGGCACCCGAGCTGGCCACGCTGGCTCCGCCGAGGCGACCGCTCGAGTTGTTGAAGTTGAGGCTGACGATGTCGGCGTGTCGCCCTGCCACCCCAAGGATGCGCGGAGCACCGCCGCCGATCATGATCGGCGGTCCACCGGGCGTCGCCGGGAGCGGGAGTCCCGAGAACCCCTTTGCGGTCACCACGCCGTCGTCGAGGTCGAGCTGCTCGCCACTCCAGTGCGCTCGCATCGCCTCGGCGTAGGCGGCCACCTTGGCGATCCGGATGCCCGGGCGCTCCATCGGCACGCCCAGTCCCTCGTATTCGTCGGCGACCCAGCCCGCGCCGAGCCCGACCTCGAGCCGACCTTCGGACAGCAGGTCGAGGGTCGCCATCTCCTTCGCCAGGACCACCGGATGATGGAAGTCGCACGCGAACACCCGGCAGCCGACTCGAAGCGTCGACGTCCGGGCCGCCGCGACGGCGATCGACGACAGCGGCGCCAGATCGACCGGGCGATGGCCCGTGGCCTCCGAGATCGCCCCGGGCCCGAAGTAGTGGTCCGAACTGAACAGCGTCGAGTAGCCGAGGTCCTCGGCCATCGCCACGGTGTCGAACCACTCCTGTGCAGAGGTCGCCTCGAAAGCCTGGACGCCGAAGCGGAACGGGCGGACGGTCATGGATCAGGGTTCCCCTCGTTGCGAGATCGGCCGCCGAGTCCCCGGCGGCTCGGCCGCAGTATGCCAAACACGCGCCCCTTCTTCTAGTCGATGTCAAGAAACTGCCGCTAACACCCCCGGAAATGGGGCTCGGAGCGATTGCCGATGTCAACTTCGTGCACTAGCGTTCTCGTGCGACTTACAGCGCTCGACTCCCTGGTCGAGCGCCCGACACCGTCCGAGGGGGACCGCTGACCATGCTTGGTGATCGCTGGATCTGTGACCGCGTCACGACCGAACGCTTTCCTGACTACACCCGCGGCAACGCCGCCGACGTCCTGGCCGATCCGGTCAGTCCGCTGGCGTGGACGTTCTGCTGGGAGCCGGGCGCCGTGCTCGGCTGCCGCGACGGTTTCGAACAGATGGGCATCTTCGACGCCAACGAGTACGACGCCGACTTCCCCGAGACGTTCGGTCTGTTCGGCGGCTACTTCTACAACTCGCTGACCCAGGCCCGGCTTTTCGGCATCCGTTCGGGCGCCGGCTGGGAGACCGTCGACGCCACCTACTTCGACAGCTCCAGCCAGGCCATCCCTCCCTACCGGGAGCAGGACTGGCACAACTCGCCGTGCCACCAGGAGAAGCTCGGCAAGACCGTCGCCTGGGTCATGTCGACCGACTCGGTCCCCGAGACCGAGCTCATCAAGTGGGAAGCCGAGGCCCTGCGGGCGTCCCGCCCCGACCTCGCCGGCCAGAGCGACGAGCAGGTCCTGGGCCGGGCCAAGATGCTCCAGCGCCACCTCCGCACGATGTTCGCCCAGGTCGTCTGGACGTCGCTCGGTGCCTCGGCCAGCAGCGGCGCCCTGGCAGCGCTCACCGGCGAGGACGACCCGACGGCGTCGGTCAAGCTGATCACGGGCATCGGCGACGTCGACTCGGCCGACATCGCCGCCCAGATCTTCGCCATCTCCCGCATCGTCCGACGGTCGGACGCCCTGATGGCCGCCTTCGACGGCGACATCGACACCGTGGCCGAGCGCATCGAGGCCCTCGACGACGACGAGGCCGACGCCTTCGGCGCTGCCGTCGAGCAGTTCCTCTACCAGCACGGGGGGCGCGGCCCGAACGAGTGGGACGTCTACCGCCCCTGCTACGAGACCCACCCCAAGCTGCTGTTCCAGGCGATCGAGCGGGCCCGGGGCGCGGGCGACGACGCCGACCCGGCCCGCACCGTCGCGAGCGGCGGCGCCACCCGACAGGAGCTGATCACCAAGTACCGGGCCATGTTCGCCGGCGACGCCGAGGCGGCCGGAACCTTCGAGGCCGCGGTCACGGCGAGCGCCGTGTTCATGGCGGCCCGGGAGCGTTGCAAGTCGGCCAACATCCGAGCCCACAACGAGGTGCGCCAGTGCTTCGACGAGATCGGTCGCCGGATGGTCGAGCGAGGTCATCTCGACGACCACAAGCACCTCTACATGCTGACCGCCGACGAGCTCGACGACTTCATGGCCGACCCAGCGTCGTTCAAGGCGACGGTCGCCGAGCGGGCCGCTGACTTCGAGCTGCTGCACGACCTCGAGCCGCCCTACGTCGTCGACGGCTCGGTTCCCCCGCTGTCGACCTGGGAGCGCAAGAACGCCGGGGAGGTCGAAGCGGTGGCGGCGGGCGACACCCTCACCGGTGTCTCGGGCTCTCCCGGCACCGTGACGGGCCGGGCGTGCATCATGCTCGATCTGTCGGACCCGAGCCGACTCGAGCCGGGCGACATCCTGATCGCCCCGCAGACCGACCCCGCCTGGACGCCGCTGTTCCTGGCCGCCGGCGGCGTGGTGACGAACGTCGGCGCCGTCGCCTCCCACGCGGTCATCGTGAGCCGTGAACTCGGCATCCCCTGTGTGCCGTCGGTGGCCGACGCCACCCGGCGGATCCCCGACGGCGCCATCGTGACCGTCGACGGCGGGGCCGGGACGATCACGATCGATCAGCTTCCGAGCTGAGCCACCGCCGGGCCGTTCACCTGCCGAGGTGGGCGGCCAGGCCGGCGGCGACCGCCGCCTCCTCGGTGACGTGCACGGTCGTCCAGCCGGCACCGGTGGCGCCCACGAGGTTGGCGGCGAAGTCGTCGAAGTAGAGGATCCGGTCCGCGGCCACGGCACAGCGGTCCGTCACGATGTCGTAGATCGCCGGCTCCGGCTTTCGGCAGCCGACCTCCGATGAGTCGACGACCACGTCGAAAAGGCCGAAGTCGACCTTGGATTCCAGGTGATCCCGAAACTCGACGAAGCTGTTGGTGAGCAGGCCGGTGGTGTAGCCGGCCGCCTGGAGCTGGCGAACCAGGTCGACCACCGCGTCGCGCACCACGAACACGCCACAGAGCAGGCGCTCGTACTCGTCGCCCCGAAGCGTCAGCCCCGCAGCGGCAGCGAACGGGGCGACCTCGGCCTGCAGCGCGGCGGTCGGCAGCTCGCCGCGCTCGGCCCGATGCCACGGGTGGTCGTCGGTCGAGGTCTCGCGCGGACCGAGCAGGACGTCGAGCATCTCGGTCATCGAGATGCCGTGCCAGCCGGCCACCTCGTCGAGCAGGTCGGTGATCGGGGTGATCAACACCCCGCCGAAGTCGAACACGACGGCGTCGAAGGCGCGGTCGGGGCCGGGCGAGAGGAACGGGGCGGCGGTGGTCACGGGGGTCTCCGAATGAGGGCGAGAAACTGAAATCGAACTTGAGTATCTTCGCCCTCATGACGCCTTCGCGCCAACCTCGCACGCCCACCGCACTGTCGACGGTCTTCTCGCCGATCACGGTCGGCACCCTGGAGCTCGACCGACGGGTCGTGGTCCCACCACACGGGGGCGGAAACTCCAAGCTCATCGGCGCCGAGGCCGAGTTCGAGCAGCTCTGCGAGATGTGGCGGCGCAAGGCGGCGGGCGGCATGCAATGGCTCGGCGGGCCGGCCGTCTTCGTCGCCAACCCGATGCCGCCCGGCTTCGAGCCCTCCGGCGTCGGCGCCCATGGGCCCGGCTTCTTCCGGGCCGATAGCTTCCGCGACCGGATGCGACGCTTCGTCGACGTACTCCACGCCGAAGGTGCGGTCGTGTCGTGCCAGATGGTGCAGCAGGGCGGCATGCCCACGGGCCCGTCCGCCACCTTCAGTGGCCACCTCAACCACTCGATCGCCCACGCCCTCGACGCCCACGAGGTCCGATGGCTGATCGACGAGTTCGTCTGGTCGGCGGGCGAGGCCCTGGCCTCCGGGGTCGACGCCATCGAGATCCACGCCAACCACGACGACGTCGTGCAGTGGTTCCTCTCCCCCGCCACCAACCAGCGGACCGACGGCTACGGGGGCTCGTTCGACAACCGCCGACGCTTCCTGCGCGAGATCTGCGACGGGATCCGGGCCGCCGCCGGGCGACCCTTCACCTTCGGGCTACGGCTCAACCTCGACGAGCGCATCGAGGGCGGCTACGACGCCGAGGGCTGCGCCCAGATCGTCGAGGCGTTCACCGCGGACGGGACCCTCGACTACTTCAGCTTCGACATCGGCGGCAACTGGGACGATCCGAGCTACATCCAGATCCCGTGGTACCCCGACATGGCGTGGGCCGAGCTGTGCGGCGAGGTCCGCCGGTCGACCGACCTGCCGGTGGTCTACGCCGGTCGGGTCTCCACGATGGAGCAGGCCGAGGCGGTGCTCGCCGCCGGACACGCGGATCTCGTCGGCATGGCCCGAGCCACGATGGCCGACCCCGAGATCGTCGCCAAGACCCTCGAGCCTGACGGCGCAAGCGCCACGCCGTGCATCGGACTCAACGAGTGCATCAACCGCCGCCTGACCGAGGGCCTGTCGCACGCCTGTGGCGTCAACCCTCGCTTCGGGCGTGAGGCCACCGTCGCGCACCCCACGCCGGTGACCGTCGGGGCCGGGCGTGGCCTGCGGGTCGGCATCGTCGGCGCCGGCCCCGCCGGCCTCGAACTGGCCGGCCTCCTCGCCGAGGGCGGGGCCGAACCCGTGGTGTGGGACCGCAACGCGGCGGTCGGGGGAACGCTCCGGGTCGCCTCGCTCGCTCGGGGCAACCACACCTATCCCCGTTGGCTCGAGCATCAGCGCGGCCGGCTCGACCGCCTGGGTGTCGATCTCCGACTGGGAGTCGAGGTCGACGCCGACCTCATCCTCGGCGAGGGACTCGACGCGATCGTCGCCGCCACCGGGGCGACCCCGCGCCGACCACCGATCCCGGGAGTCGACGGGCCGGGCGTGTTCACCGTGGCCGAGGCCCTCCGATCCACGCCGGAGGGTGGCTCGCACATCGTCGTCGTGGTCGAGGACGACGGGCCGGCGCCGCTGTCGACCACCCACGAACTCGCATCACGAGGCCATCGCTGCACCCTGGTCCACCAGTCGCCCGAGCCCGCACCCCTCGTCGGCCGCTACTCCAAGGGGGGCATGCTGGCCATGCTCATCGACGCCGGGGTCGAGTTCGTACCGATGGCGCGAGTGACCGGGATCGACCTCCCGAACCGACGGGTCGAGGTGGCATCGACGTTCGGTCGCCGGCGCTGGCATCTCGACGGGGTCGACTCGGTCGTCCTTGCCTGCGGGGCGATCGGTGACGATCGCCTCCATCGCCAGCTCCGGGAGCGGCCGATGGGCGAGACGACGCTCCACCTCCTCGGCGACGCCTTCGCCCCGCGCCGGGTGGTCCACGCCACCCGCCAGGCGTTCGCCCTCGCCGAGATCCTGCTCGACCGTCAGCGAGCGAGGTAGCCGCCGTCGACGGCGACGGCGTGGCCGAAGGTGTAGGCCGACCCCGGCGAGCAGAGCCACAGGGCCGCCTGCGCGATGTCGTCGGGGAGCCCGAACTCGCCGGTGAGGCTCAGGCGGCCGGCGACGTCGGCGGCGTCACGACCTCGGCGAGCCATCGCGTTGCGCAGCATCGGGGTGTCGATCGCCCCGGGGCAGATCGCGTTGATCCGCACCCCCTTGGGGCCGTAGTCGAGGGCCGCCTGCTTGGTCAGCCCGAGCACGCCGAACTTCGACGCCGTGTAGGCCGGCTGGTGGGGCTGGGGCCGATACGAGTTGGTCGACGCGATGTTGACGATGGCCCCGCCGCCGCTGCCGAGCATCACGTCGAGCTGGCTCTTCATGCAGAGGAAGACCCCGCGAAGGTTCACCGCCTGCATCCGGTCGAAGGCCTCGACGGTCGTCTCGTGCACGCCGCCCACCTCGTTCTCGATCGCTGCCGCGTTGACACAGCAGGTGAGGCGCCCGGCCGCTGCGGCGATCCCCACCGCCTGTTCCACCGCTTCCGGGTCGGACACATCGGCCTCGACGACGTGGACGCGCTCGCCCGCAGACAGATCGGCGGTCTCCGCCAGACCCTCGCGGTTGACATCGACGGCGATCACGGTGGCGCCAGCCGCAGCGAAGGCGAGGGCCGTGGCCCGCCCCATCCCCCCGGCAGCGCCGGTCACGAACGCCACCTCGTCGTCGAATCGGTAGTCGACGGTCCCCATCAGTTCGGCCCCCTTCTGGCACGTTTCTTGAGACGGACTATAGACTGAGCTCGCTCCCGCAGCGATCTCTGGTTGCGTCGGGCGCATCGACACGAACGGCACACGACAGGGGGAACCAACGTGATCGCCATCATCGGCCACATCGACGTCGCCGCCGGCGTCCGCGACGAACTCGTCGCCTCGACCGCCGACCTACAGCGCCAGACCCGGGAAGACGAGCCGGGCTGCCTGACCTACACGATCTCCGCCGACCCGGTGTTCCCGGGTCGGATCCAGATCGTCGAACTGTGGAAGGACGAGGCGAGCCTCGCCGCCCACTTCGAACACCCCAACTTCGCCGCCACCGGTGACGCCCTCCGGGCCCACCCTCGGCTGGGCGGATCGGCGGTCAAGTACCGGATCGATGCCAGCGACGCCGTCAAGGGGCCCGACGGCAAGGCGTCACCTCGCTTCTGGTCGGCGGAACGGACGAACGCATGACGACCTCGGACCGTCCCGACGACTATGTCGACTCCTACGAGGACGTCTCGATGTTCTCGCTCGACGACGAGCGCGAACAGGCCCTGCTCGACGCCCAGACCGAGTGCACCTTCATGTGGACGACGAAGACCGGCGATCCCGTCGGCGTCGTGATGAACTTCGTGGCCCACGACGACAAGTTCTGGGTCACCTGCACTCGTCGGCGCAAGCGCGTCAAGGCGGTCGAGGACCGGCCGCGGGTGGCGCTCGCCATCACCAGCCGCGGCACCGACATCGGCATCTCCCAGGCCGTCACCTACAAGGGCGACGCCGTCGTGCACGACTCCGACGAGGTGAAGGCTTGGTTCTACCCGGCGCTCGCCGCCAAGGTCCGGCCCGACTCCGAGACCAAGCAGGCGGCCTTCGTCGACCACCTCGACTCGCCCGGCCGTGTGGTCATCGAGATCCGCCCGACCGACCGCATCGGGTTCGACTCGGAGCGGATGTTCGCCAACTCGCCGGCCGGCGCCACCTCGACCCGGGTCTGAGGACGCCACGCTCAGCCATCGGCGAGGCGAGCGTCAGTCGCCGGCGAAGAGCCCGGACAGGTCGGGCGGGCCGGCGTAGTACTTCTCGAGCCGACGCGACGCGAACCGCCACCCGTCCGGGGTGCGGACATACCCGTCGAGGTAGTGGCCCGCCATCGAGTGGGCGGCACCGTCCGCGGTGCGGTTCAGCTCGAGCAGCTCGACCCGGCCGGTCGCGCGGCCGGCCTCGTCGTCGATCGCGAAGACCGTCGACAGGTACAGCTGGACGACGCGGTCGTACTTGGCGATCGCCCTCGACCAGAGCTCGACGATGGCGTCACGCCCGGTCACGTGACGGTCGGGCCCGAGCTCCCAGACGGCGTCGTCGGCCCACGTCGCCCCCCACCGCTCGGGGTCGCGGGCTCGCACGGCGTCGGCGTACTCGAGGTTCAGGGCGGTCAGCGCCTCGCGAGCGACCGTCATGCGCACGTCTGCTGCTCGTCGGGGGTGCCCTCCCGCTCGAGCGCGGCGAGCACGTCCCGGGCCGCGTCCGCGGCTCGGGTCGCCGCCTCGGCCGCCGGCACCCGCCACATTTCGGTGGAGCAGACCTCCAGCGCCAGGGGTGCGTCGGTGCCGGTGGCGAGCAGCGTGCGCAGGAAGCCGACGCAGTCGAACGTTCCGGCGCCGGGGACGATCCGGTTGGCGAGGCAGTCGACCTTGTAGTCGTCGCCGATCTGCTCGGGCCCGCCGTCGTTGAGCTGGATCGAGGTCACCAGTTCGCCCGGCAGGGCGGCGAGGGCTGCCTCGTCGTTGCCCCCACGGCGGTGGTGCCAGATGTCGGCGCACAGCCCGAGGTTCGTGGCCTCGGTCGCCTCGATCATCGCCCGAGCCTCGGCGATCGTGTCGATGTTGGTGAACGGCAGCCACTCCACGCTGGCCACGAGACCGAGGGCGTCGAGTCGAGACGCCAGCCGGCCGAGCGAGTCGATCGCCACGTCACGGTCGCCGGGGTGAGGCCCGATCACCTGCACGTTGTGCACACCGACCTCGTCGGCGATCCGAGCGATGAGTGCCTCGTCGTCGGCGCAGGCGGCCCGGGCCGAGGAACCGTCCGGGTCGGCCCACCCTCGCAACGCCTCGACGTCGGCGAGGGCGAGGCCCCGCTCGTCGAGCTCGCCGCGCAGCCGGTCGAGCGTCCATCCATCCGCGAGCACCCGGCGCACCTCGCCGAGATAGAGGCCGACGCCGATGAAGCCGGCCGACGCCGCCGCGTCGAGCCGCTCCTCGAGGTCGCCGTGGCGAGGCCGGCTGAAGTGGGACCACACCAGGTCGCCCCACCCGAGGCCGTGCGGGTCACGCTGTGTCGTCGTGGGAGCGTTGGTCATCCCGTTCAATCCTCGCTGATGCGGTGGTGTGTCAGCTTGGGGCCGCCGATCCACCCGCAGAGCTGTGGGTCGGCCTCGTAGATCTCGCCCTCGAGCCATTCGCCCCGCTGGGTGAACAACCCCGTGCGGCCCTCCTTGGAGACCCGAACGTTGCCATGGCCGTCCTGTTCGTAGAGCGCACGCGAGAACGGGTGCATCATGCCGAGCATCAGGCGTCTTCCCCGAGCCACTCGCCGAGCGTCTGCTGCAGCCACCGAACCTTGGCCTCTTGATAACTGGCCAGCGTCACCCCCGGCTTCGCCGCCGCCTTGAGCCCCTTGTGGACCATCGGCATGTTGAAGCTGTCCTGCTGGAAGACCTTGGCCAACATGCCCAGCTCGGTCGCGTCGGTCCAGTCGTCGTCGGGCCCGAGGTAGGTCGTAGGAGCGGGCGGGGGCCGCTCACCCTCGAAGGGGCTGAGGAGGAAGACCTCCATGATGGCCGTCTCGTGGTCGTCGCCGTTCGGGCGGAATCGGTAGCAGATTCGGTTGAACGCCCCCCACGGGTGGAAGTTCGGGAAGAGCGTGTAGTCGATGTTGTCGATGAACTCGGCGTCGGACCACGTGTCGACCACGTCGCCGACGACCGGACGCCAACGTTCCCGAGCAGCCGCCGCCGACGCGGTCCGGGCGTCGGGGTGATCACCCAGGTCGACGAAGCTGTCCTCGTCCTCGCGGATGTCGAGCATGTAGCGCAGGATGTCCTGCTCGGTCGGCTGCCAGCCGAGGAGCGGGCTGGCCGTGCCGCCTGCGGTGATCACTCGGGCGAAGTTGTCCCACACGTCGACCTGGGAGTTGACGTCGCCCAGGTACCCAGCGGCCTGGGGATGGGTGCCACCGACGTGGTACGACTCACAGAACGCCTCCTGGGTGATCTTCCAGTTGGCCCGGATCACCTTGTGGACGTGGACCGACACATAGCGGTCCTCGAGGTTCCAGCGCTCGAAGTGTTCGGCGAGGCCGGCGATCCAGTCCTCGAAGGGGTCGGCGTCGAGGTCCGGGTTGATGAAGACGAACCCGCCCCAGGTCGCGACCTTGGCTTCGGGAAGGCACAGGTCGGCGTGGTCGACGTGTTCGAAGTCCCACTCGGCGGGGATCAGCTTGAGCGAACCGTCGAGGTTCCAGTCGAAACCGTGGTAGGGGCAGCGGAACGACGAGCAACGACCCGCATGGTCCTTGAGCTGCCGACCACGGTGGAGGCAGGCGTTGACATAGGCCTTGATCTCGTCGGGAGCGGTCCGCACCACGATGAACGACAGCGAGGCGATGTCGTAGACGACGTGCGAGCCCACCTCCGGGAGGTGTTCCTCGCGGCAGGCGAACTGCCAGACCCGCCGCCACAGCCGCTCGACCTCGAGGTCGTGATACCGGCGCTCGATGTAGCGGGCGTTGGGAATGTCGTCGTCGCCGAGGTCCGGCATCGACCGGTCGCGGAGCACCGCAGGAACGGGGAAGGGATCGGTGTCGAGCAGCTCGTCGTAGCTGATACCTTGCCCGATCGTCCGCTCGCTCCCCTGCCTGTTCCCCTGCGGTCCCGGCATTGGTCCTCCTCGTAGTTCCGGCCCGTGCCTCACCCGATCGAAGCGGGCGAATGGGCTTACTTTAGAGCGACTCTATCTCGGGAAGCGAATCTGGCAGGCGACGACCGCAGCGGAGGACCCTCACCCCAGGATCGCGCCGTAGAACGACGCCAGACGCGGTGACCGCTCGTAGATCTCGGTCGCCCAGCCGCACGCCTCGACCGTATCGACCATTGCGAATCGAATCCCGCCGGCGCTGGCGCCGACGAAGCGACCGAGGGGACCGTGGGTGCGTTCGAGGCGGCCCAGCTCGACGTCGAGCGCCTCGACGGCGAACGCCCGGTGATGCTCCCTCCCGTCCAGCACAGCGACGACCAGCCCGGACGCAGGGATCGGCTCGACGCCAGCGAACGTCGGCAGATCGAAGACGGCGTCCCCCGGCTCCCCGACCAGCTCCACGAGCTCGACCATCCAGGCCTCGGTGCCGCCCGGCTCCGATCGCGTGAGGGCCGACCCGCGAGCCCGCCCGAAGGCCGACCGGTGCGGCCAGGCCGAGTCACCGGCCGGCGCCTGAGGTTCCGCCTGGCCATCCAGTGTGACGGCGACCTCGATCGGGGGGTGGTCCCGGACCTGGAAGCGGTCGGCCAGGCCGGCGGCGGCGAGGGCGTCGACGGCGGGTTCGAGGCGCTCGACGAGCCATGCGCGCTGCACCCACTGCGGCAGACGACCGGGCACCGCGTCCGGGAACGTCCACGGCCCCGTCGAGCCTCGACGGCCATCTGTAGTCGACATGCAGAAACCTTGGCAGGGCGACGAAGCTGTGCCAAGCTCCGGCCATGGACGCCACGTCGGACCGCCAGCAGATCATCGACCTCGCGATCGCCTACACCTGGGCGCTCGACACCAAGCAGCTCGACGAACTCGATCAGGTCTTCGCCGAGGACGCCGTCGGCGACCTCCGCGGCGTGGTGTGCAACGGTCGCGACGAGATCAAGGCCAGGATCGGCGGCGCCGTGCTCCGACTCGACGCCACCCAACACCTCGTCGCCAACCATCAGGTGGCCGTCGACGGGGATCGGGCCACCCATCGTTGCCACCTCCAGAGCCAGCATGTCCTCGCCGGCTGCGATGGCGGCGAGAACTACATCGTCGGCGGCTACTACCAGGACCAGCTGGTCCGCACGGCTGACGGCTGGCGGATCGCTCACCGGCTGATGCAGCAGACGTGGACCGAGGGCAACCCCGGCGTCGTCAAGCGCTGACCCCGCCGACCTCTCCGGCTCGTCTCAATCCGACCTCCCGCCCCACTCCCGAAAGCAGCTCCCCTCATGCCCGCGCCCAGCTCCACCCGCATGGTCGTCCTCAAGGCTCGTCCCGGCAAGGGCGATCCCCTGCCCGAACACTTCGCCGTCGAGACGCGGGATCTCCCGGCCCTCGGCCCCGACCAGCTCGCCGTCCACAACATCGTGATGAGCGTCGACCCGTCGATGCGGGGCCGGCTCGACGAGGGCGAGAAGCAGTACACCTACAACTTCGAGATCGACGGCCCGCTCGACGGCTCGGCGATCGGGATCGTCACGGCCTCGACCAGCGAACAGATCGCCGAGGGCGCGGTGGTTCGCCATCGTGCGGGCTGGCGCGAGGACGCCGTGATCGATGCGGCCGGGGCCCGGGTCCTCGACCTCGACCTGGCCCCGTGCGGCACCTGGCTGAGTGCCCTCGGCCAGACCGGCTTCACCGCCTGGGTCGGCCTGCGCGAGATCGGCCGGTTGGCGGAGGGCGACACCGTCTTCATCTCGGCCGCGGCCGGCGCGGTCGGTTCGGCGGCCGGCCGCATGGCTCGGCTTCTCGGCGCATCGAGGGTGATCGGCAGCGCCGGAGGGCCAGAGAAGGTGGCCCGCCTCACCGACGAGCTCGGCTACGACGCGGCGTTCGACTACCGCTCCGCCGATCCCCGCTCGGTGCTCGGTGAGCTGGCCCCGGACGGTATCGACGTGTACTTCGACAACGTGGGCGGCCCCCAGCTGGTGGGCGCGCTCCACAACATGAGCATCGGCGGCCGCATCGCCCTGTGCGGCATGATCTCGCAGTACTCCGAGAACGGCCGGGGCCAGGACATCAACCACTTCATCGAGGCGGTCCTGCGCCGGGTGACGCTGCGAGGCTTCATCGTGCGCGACCACGAAGAGGTGCGCTCGGAGTTCGAGGCGACCGTGGCCGGCTGGTTGCGCGACGGCCAGATGGAGGCGCTGCAGACCGTGACCGACGGCCTGGATCACGCCGTCGATGGCTTCCTCGGCATGCTCAAGGGCGCCAACACCGGCAAGGCGCTCGTCCGCCTCGACACGAGCTGGGAGATCTGACCGGGTCGGCGGCGCTCACGCGACCGAGAACCCCGGGGCGCCACGGTCGACCGCCCAGCGGCGGGCGTCGTCACTGCCGGCCCAGTCGACGGCGTTGGCGATCAGCCGGCGGTAGTCGGGATGCTCGAACGCCGGGCGACCGTGTCCGGGCAGCAGGACGACCACCGGTGATCGGCCGACCGAGGTGCACCACCCGACCAGCGACGCCACCGCCGGGTCGGCCGGCGGATGATCGAGGGCCGGGCGTCGCTCGCCGACCACCACCTCGTGGTGGGTGTCGATCGCGGCCTCTGGCTGCAGGGGGACGGCGACCCGGAGCAGGGGTTCGAGGCCGGGCACGGTCGGGCAGAGGTACTGTTCGTCGTCGATCGTGAAGGCTTCCACCCCCTCGGTGACGGGGTGGCCGGCGACCGGTTCGAGCTCGAGGCGGCCCATGGCATACCCCGAGGCCGGCCACGCACGATCGCCCCATCGACCGGGTGCGTAGAAGAAGCGGGCGCCGATCCCGTCGGCCCAGGCGTCCCATGTGGGCCAGGAGGCGATGGCGTGGTGGAGCACGACCAGTCCCACCCCGGCCTGCGACAGGGCGGCGAGGTGGGTGCGCTCGGCGACGGTTGGGTCGGCCGGTTCGGGCTCGCGGCCTCGGGCGAGCGCCAGCCCGGCGATGTCGTAGCGCACCTCGACCGACAGGCCCGCGACGTCGAGCGCACCGACATCGTCGCGCTCGCACCACCGCCAGCGCCGACCACAGGTGGCGTCGAGCAGGGCCGCCAGGGCGGTGTCGTCGTAGGAGTGGCCACCGACGACGACGACGATGTCGTCCGACCTGCCCTCGCTCATGTGAGCGGGTCCTCCACCCAGTCGGCGAGCAGGTCGGGCACTGCCAGCTCGGGCGGGATCGCCTCGGGCCCGAGCGTCCGCGAGATCGTCTTGTCGATCCAGGCGTGCACGTGCCAGATGCGGCGTTCCTGATAGTTCACGACCGTGCCGCCGTGGGCTGCGTGACGCAACGACGTCTGGATCGGTCCGAGGTTGGCGTAGTCCTCGTCCATGATGCGGTCGAAGCGCTCGAGTCGTGCGTCCCACAGCTCCTGGTGTGGCAGCGGGCCGTCGCCCCAGTCGGCGACGAACCAGTGGATGTCGAGCCGGCTGCGGTCGACCCCGTCGGGCCAGAACACCAGGAAGGGGAAGCCGCGGGCGTCGAGCGGCGACACGATGTTGGGGAAGATTCCGTGGGCGGGATTGAGTTCCGCCGCCAACAACGCCGGGAGCCGTTCGATCGTCGGGAGTTGATCCCGGCGATCCGTGCGGGCACCGGCGTTGACCGGCGAGATCATGCTCTGGTGACCGCGGTCGAACAGCGAGATGACGGTGCCGCGGGTGTCGAGGGTGGGCGCCACGGTCGTCGGGTGGATCGTGCGGGCGTGGTAGACCTCGAGGAACGCTTCGGCCACCACCTTCCAGTTACACGGGAGCGATACCGTCTCGGTCGACAGGTGGCGCAGGGGCGACGCCGCCAGATCGGCCATCAGACCCCGCAGCGGTCCCAGGTGGTCGCTGAGCGACTCGGCGTCGTCGTCGAAGGTCACGAACCACCAGCCGCCCCACCGTTCGGCCCGGACCGGCGGCAACCCACGGGCGGCCGGGTCGAGCCCGACGAAGTCGCGCTCGTCGGGCACAGCGACGAGACACCCCTGGAGGTCGTAGGACCAGGAGTGATAGCGACAGGTCAGTCTCCGGGCGATGCCGGTCTCTCCCTGGACCACGGGGGCACCACGATGGCGACAGGCGTTGAAGAAGGCCCGGACCTCGCCGTCGTCGCCCCGCACGAACAGCACCGGGGCCCCGGCCACCTGGCGCAGCAGGTAGGCGCCTGGGCCGTCGAGCTCGCTCTCGTGAACACCGTAGAGCCAGGTCTTTCTGAACAACCCTTCCATCTCGGCCTCGAGGAAGGCGGGATCGGTGTACCGCCCGAGGGCGATGTCGGGGAGCGCCGGAAACCCTTCCGGGGGCCCCGAACGCCCCCGCTCCCATGCAGAGCGGCTGCGGAATCGCTGTAGATAGTCGTCGTTCATCGACCCTCCCCCGGGTGCGGTGCCGCCGATTCGGCATTTCGTCGCCTATAACTGGACGTGCTACAAAGTTAGTCGCTCTCCGAGGCGACCATCGACAGGGGGAAGGTTCATTGTGAGCACAGCCATCGACGCGGGCAAGGGTGCGAGCGTTGGCTCGGACGGGCGCGGAGATGTGACCATGGCAGGCGCCCCCGCCCCTGACCTGGACATCTCTTTCCCGGAGCCTCAACCCATGAGCGACCCCACCGCTGCAATCGTCGATGCCGTGCGCGATGCGCGCGGCGCCCGGAACGGCCTCGCCGTCGCCGCCGCCCTCAACGCCGTCCGCCCGGAGGACCTGGCGGGCTACTTCCACACGAGCCTGGCCGGCGACGTCGCGGCCGACGCCATCACCGAGGGCCTTCCTGCCTCCCCCGGCGTGGCCGCCGGGGCGATCGTCCTCGACGCCGAGGCCGCCGTCGCAGCCGCCGACGAGGGTCGGAGCGTGATCCTCGTACGCCCGGAGACCTCGCCCGACGATGTCCTCGGCATGCAGGCCGCCGCCGGCATCCTCACCATTCGCGGGGGCCTCGTGTCGCACGCCGCGGTGGTGGCCCGAGGTTGGGGCATTCCCGCCGTCGTGGGAGCCGGCGAGGTCCACGTCGACGAAACGGGTCTGACCGTCGGCGATGTCCGGCTCGGGGTCGGCGAGGAGATCACGATCGACGGCTCGACGGGTCTGGTCTACGCCGGCCGCCTGGCGACGGCCGGGTCGGAGGCGCCGGCGGAACTCGACACCCTCCTGGCCTGGGCCGACACGGTGGCCGAGGGATCGGTGCAGGTTCGGGTCAACGCCGACACCGAGGGCGACGCCTCCCATGGCCGCGACCTGGGCGCGAAGGGCATCGGCCTGTGCCGCACCGAGCACATGTTCCTCGCCCACGATCGCCTTCCGATCGTTCGCCGGTTCATCCTGGCCCACGACGCCGAGACCGAGGCCCGGGCGCTCGCCGAGCTCGAGGAGGTCCAGATCGTCGACTTCGAGCGCCTGCTCGAGGCGATGAACGAGCTGCCGGTGACGATCCGACTCCTCGATCCCCCGTTGCACGAGTTCCTGCCCGACCTCGGCGAGCTGATCGCGGCCGAGGCGCGGGGTGAACTCGACGCCGCCGGCGAGACCGAGCTGGCCGCCGTCCGGCGCCTCCACGAGGCCAACCCGATGATCGGCACCCGTGGCGTCCGCCTCGGTGTGGTCCGGAGCGGGCTCTACCAGATGCAGGTCCACGCCCTCTGCACCGCGGCCGCGAACCTGTTCGATCGCGGTCTGCAGCCCCGGGTGGAGATCATGATCCCCCTCGTCGTCGACGCCGAGGAGCTGCGACTGGCCCGTTCGTGGGTCACCGATGTGCTCGACGAACTCGGTCACCCCGAGCTGGCGTCGACCCTGGTGACCGTCGGGGCGATGATCGAGACGCCGCGAGCGGCGCTCACGGCGGCGGCGTTGGCCGAGCACGCCGACTTCTTCAGCTTCGGCACCAACGACCTCACCCAGATGACCTACGCCTTCAGCCGCGACGACGTCGAGGCCAAGCTGCTGCCCGCCTACCAGGCCGCCGGCATCCTGCCCGCCAACCCCTTCGCCGTGCTCGATCAGGAGGGTGTCGGTCGCCTCGTCCAGCTCGGTTGCGAGGGGTCGCGCCGAACCAAGCCCCAGATCAAGCTCGGCGCCTGCGGTGAGCATGCCGGTCACCCGGCGTCGGCCGACTTCCTCGTCCGCCTCGGCCTCGACTCGGTGAGTTGCTCGCCGTTCCGGGTGCCGATGGCCCGTCTCGGCGTCGCCCAGGCGCTGCTCGCCTGCGGCCGGGTCCACATCAACGACATCGAGTTCGACTTCGACCACGGCGCGGCCGAAACGTCGGCCACCTCGGCCGCCGGGGGTGCCGAGACCCCCTCGAGTGGGCTCGGTGCCGCCACGTTCGAGATCACCGAGGCGCTCGTCCTCCACGTGTTGCGGATTCGAGGCTTCGTCACCGGCGCAGGCTTCGAGGCAAGCCTCGGCACCGTGCCCGCCGACATCGTCGCCTCCCTCGCCGAGGCCGGCCTGGTCCGTCACCTCGAGGCCCGCGACATGTACCAACTCCTGCCCGAGGGCAAGGAACGTCACCTCGAGATCCTCCCGGGGCTCGCCACCGACGCCGTGCGCGGTGGCCTCGAGCGGCCCTACGAGGACTTCCTCACCCTCAACCTCGTGTTCAAGGAACTCTGCACCGGTTGGCAGATGCGCGACGGAGAGCCCAACGACCACTCCGACGCCGCCTACGACGACGCCTGCCGACAGAAGCTGGCCGGCTTCCACGCCGAGGCGGTCCCCGTGATCCGCTCGATGGGCGAGATCCTGCCCCGGATGCTGCGCTACGAGACCCGCCTGGCGGAGGCCGCCGACGGCGTGACCAACGGCCTGGACAACCGCTTCACCGGCGTGATGTGCGAGTCGTATCACGACATCTGGATGGAGTTCCACGAAGACCTCGTCGTCCTGCAGGGCATCGACCGGGTCAAGGAGGGATCGTTCTGATGGCGACGGCCGCCTCGGCCCTCGAGGGCGCCGCCTGCACGGCGTGCGGGATCACCACCTTCCCCGCCCAGGGCGCCTGCCCTCGATGCGGAGCGGCCACCGCGCCGAGCCAGCTCCCGAGCGAGGGGACGCTGTGGAGCTGGACCGTGCAACGGCTCCAGCCGAAGCCGCCGTTCGTGTGCGAGGGCGAGTTCGAGCCCTACGGCGTCGGCTACGTCGACCTGGGCGGCATCAAGGTCGAGGGGCGACTGGCCGGTCGAGACCTCGACGGCGAAGGCTGGCGGATCGGCGAACCGGTGCACATCGTCCTGACCGGTGACGAGCCGGGCGACTACGTGATCCAGGGAGGGTCATGACCGTTTCCATCGTCGGGGTGGGACTCCACCCCTTCGGCCGCTTCGACATCTCCGGACGCGAGATGGGGCTCATCGCCGCACGCGAGGCCCTGGCCGACGCCGGGCTCGCGTGGTCCGATGTGCACTACGCCGCCGGCGGCAGCCGCGACGGGGGCCACGCCGCGGCCCTCGTCAGCGAACTCGGCCTCACCGGGGTGCCCTTCATCGGCGTCTACAACGGTTGCGGCACGGGCGGCTCGGCGCTGCTGAGCGCCGCCCACGCCATCGAGAGCGGCCAGGCCGAGGTGGCCCTCGCGGTCGGTTTCGACAAGCACGCCCGCGGCGCGTTCGGCTCCAACCCTGCCGACTACGGCCTGCCGATGTGGTACGCCGAGACCGGGATGATGGTGACGACCCAGTTCTTCGCCCTCAAGATCCAGCGCTACCTCCACGACCACGACCTCGAGCCGCGTCTGCTGGCCGAGCTGGCGGCGATGTCGCTCCACCACGGTTCGCTGACGCCCCACGCCTGGCGCCGCAAGCCGGTGCCGGCCGGCGAGATCGCCGACGCCGTCATGGTCAACGACCCCCTCACCAGCTACATGTTCTGCTCCCCCAACGAGGGTGGCGCCGCCGTCGTGCTCACCTCCGCCGGCAAGGCCCGCGAACTGCGCGAGGACCCGATCGACGTCAAGGCGGTCGAGTTCCGCACCCGGCGCTTCGGCACGTTCGAGGTGTTCAACCCGTGGCTGGCCGAGGAGATCACCGACGGCGCCACCGTCGAGGCGGCGGCCGCGGCGTTCGAGACGGCGGGCATCGGCCCGGACGAGATCGACGTCGCCCAGCTCCAGGACACCGAGGCCGGCGCCCTCCTGATGCACCTGGCCGAGTGCGGCTTCTGCGAGCACGGCGAGCAGGGCGACTGGATCGAGCGGGGTGACCTGACGATCGGCGGTCGGCTGCCGGTCAACACCGACGGTGGCTTGCTGGCCAACGGTGAACCCATCGGTGCCAGCGGCCTTCGCCAGGTGATCGAATGCGTCTGGCAGCTCCAGGGACGAGCCGGCGACCGACAGGTCCCGGACGATCCTCGCAC
>JAWSVN010000064.1:0-27990 GCA_033851875.1 Acidimicrobiales bacterium | reverse complement strand
TCGTCTACGACGAGTCGGGTTCGACCACCACGTTCACCTGGACGGAGGCCGCTGGCGCCGTCGGCGACCTCGCAGCGGCGATCCTGGGCACCGACCTCGGACCGACCCGGCGAGTCCTCGTCGTCGCTCGGAACCGTCCGGCGACCGTCATCGCCCACGCCGCCTGCCTCGCCGGCGAGGCGTCGTCGGTACCGGTCAACTTCCACCTGACCGCCCCGGAGCTCCGCTACATCGCCGAGCAGTCGGAGGCCCGCCTGGCCTTCGCCGACGCCACGACCATCGACGCGGTGCACGAGGCGGTCGCCGAGCTGCCGCACGGGATCGAGGTGATCCTCCTGCCCGACGTCGGTGTCGAGATCGCTTCCCCGGCCGCCGCCGAACCCCGGCCGATCGCGCCCACTCAGCGGGTGATCCCGAACCTGCTGTTCACCTCGGGAACCACCGGGCGCCCCAAGGCGGTGCAGTTGCCCCCCAAGACGATCGGCGACGCCCCGGATCTGGCCGGGCTCGTCGAGCACATGGCGAAGCACCGGCTGGCGTCGCTCGGCGCCCACCTCGTCGTCGGACCGATGTACCACAACGGCCCGCTCACGGCGGTCCGGTTGTTCTGTAGCGGGGTGCCGATCGTGGTCACCGCCCGCTTCGACGCCGCCCGCTGTCTCGAGCTGATCGAGACCCACGGGATCGAGTCGTCGATCATGGTCCCGACCCACTTCGTGCGACTCCTCGCCCTCGACGCGAACGTCCGCGCCGCCGCCGACGTGTCGTCGCTTCGCCAGGTCGCCCACACCGGCGGGGCCTGCCCCCAGGACGTGAAGCGGGCGATGATCGAGTGGTGGGGACCGGTGCTGTCGGAGAGCTACGGAGGCACCGAGTCGGGCACGGTGTGTTCGATCAACTCGACCGACTGGCTCGCTCACCCCGGATCGGTCGGCCGAGCCGTGGCCCCGTTCGAGGCCCTGGTGGTCGACGAGGCCGGCCGGCCGCTCCCCGCCAACACCGAGGGCCGCCTCTACTTCCGCGACACGACCGGTCGCGGCATCACCTACGAGGGCGACCCGGAGAAGACGGCGGCCGCCCATCTCGAGCCCGGGGTGTTCACCCTCGGGGAGATCGGGGTGATCGATGACGACGGGTTCGTGTTCATCACCGATCGCTTCAGCGACATGGTCGTGTCGGGTGGCGTGAACATCTATCCGGCCGAGGCCGAACAGGCGCTCGCCACGCACGACGCCGTCGCCGACGCCGCGTGCATCGGCGTCCCCGACCCGGAGATGGGCGAGCGGCTCGTGGCGGTCATCCAGCTCCGCCCGGACGCCGAGGCGAGCGACGCCGAACTCGACGCCCACTGCCGAGCGAGCCTCGCCGGCTACAAGGTGCCGAGGGCCTACCTGCGGGTCGACGAGGTGCCCCGCAATCCGATGGGCAAGATCGACAAGAAGGCCCTGCGGGCCGCCCACTCGTCGTGACCCTGGGGGCCGAGCCACTCCTCGCCGGTCGACGAGCCCTCGTCACCGGGGCGGCGGTCGGGCTCGGCGCGGCGTTCGCCCGACGCCTGCGGGCGAATGGCGCCCGCGTCGTCGGCATCGACCAGGACCCGACGGCAGCCGGCGACGACGTGGTCGTGGCCGACCTGGCCGATCCGGCGGCCGCCGTCGCCGCGGTCGACGACGCGGCGGCCCGTCTCGGCGGCCTCGATCTGGTGATCAACAACGCCGGCATCATCGAGCGGTCGCCCCTCGTCGGGCTCGATCCGCTCGCCGCCCTCGAGGTCTTCGATCGGGTGATGGCGGTCAACCTGCGGGCCCCGTTCGTCGTGGCCCGGGCCGCCCTGCCCCACCTCCTCGACCGCGACCGGAGCGCCGCGCCCGTGGCCGACATCGTGAACGTCACGACCGACCACCTCCACACCTGCGGGTGGCCGTGGCCGATCGAACACGGGCCCGGCTCGACCTGCCCCGACGCCGATGGTCTACGGCCGCCGGTGACCTCGACGTCGGTCGACGTCTATGACGCGTCGAAGTGGGGACTCACCGGCATGAGCGGTGTCTGGGCCCACGCGCTGGCCCCCCACGGCATCCGGGTCAACGCCCTCGGTATGGGGGCGACCGACACGCCGATGTATCGCCGGATGCGGGGCGACCGGCCTCCGGCCGACGGCATGATGTCACCCGACGACGTCGCCGACGTGGCCGTCGAGCTCATCGCCGAAGGTCGGAGCACCGCGGACGGCGGCCGCACCGGCGACAGCGTGCAACTCTGGGTCGGCCACCCGTGCGAGTTGCCACCCCCGACCGCGGCGGCCCGGCTCGCACCCGCGGTGATCGGTTGGCGTCAGCCGACGGGCTGACCGAGCACCCGTTCGGCGAACGCGCCGACCTCGTCGGTGAAGCGACGGATCCCGAGGCTGCGGAATGCGGCATCCTGGTTGAGCATCGAGGCCAGCGAGGTCTCGAGGAGCGAGACGAGGCCGACGGCCAACACCCCGGCCTCGGCGGCCGACGAGGCCCGGTTGTTGTCGCGGACCCGCTCCCGCAGCGCGTCGACCAGCTCGATCCGGGTCTCCCGGCGGAGGGCCTCGACCATGAGGTTGAGTCCGGTCGAGGTGACGAAGTAGACCGACGCCGGCGTCTTCTGCTGCTGCGTCCAGTCGATCAGCGACTCGAACAGTTCCCGGATCGTGAGGGTCTCGTCGGTCCGGACCTGCTCGAGGAACGACTCGGAGAACTGCCGCATGCCCTCGACGAGGATCTGTTCCTTCGAGGCGAAGTGGTAGTAGACGGCCGCCGGCGTCATGTCGACCGACGTGGCGATGTCCTGCACCGTCACCTCGTCGACCGGCAGGGTGGCGAAGAGCCCCATGGCCGACTCGATGATGATGTGCCGGCGCGACGGACGGTGCGCGGGGCGTGAGGATTTCCGGTTCGCAGCGATTCGCTTAGAGTAGGGCGACTGTCACCCTCCGGTGCAACTACCGTCGCTGGAGCCGACCCGACACCGACGCTTCGAGACCCCCTCCGTGACCAACAGTTCCACGTCCCAGCCAGCCCACCGGCCGTCCCGGCGAGACGCGATCATCGATGCCGCGATCCGCCTGTTCGCCCGCAAGGGGTTCGTCGACGCCTCGATCAACGACGTGGCCCAGGAAGCCGACGTGGTGGTCAGCGCCGTCTACTACCACTTCTCGGGCAAGGAAGAGCTCTACAGCGTCGCCGTGCAGCACGTCTTCAGCTCGATCAGCGACGTCGTCGAGAGCATCCGAGCCGACGACGGGCCGTCCGACTCCGAGACCCTGGCCCGGGTGATCGACGCGGTGTGGGACTGGATCGACGACCACCCGGACGAGGCGACGCTCTTCTACCTCCAGCTGCCCGGCTCGACCCCCCAGATCACGACGCTGCGCCAGGACTTCGAACACCTCCACACCGAGCGGGCGTTCGGCTATGTCGATCAGCCGACCCGCGCTCGTCCCCCGGCGGCGCGCCGAGCCCTCGAGTCGCTGACGGCTCGATTCCTCACCGATGTGTTGATCTCGATCCACTCGATGCGCCTGGCCTACGGCCCCCTCAGCGGCGAGCCGGCGACCAAGCTCAAGGAGTCGCTCCACGAGATGACCCAACGGGTGGTTGCGATCTCTTGAGCGCTCGATTCAGCCAGCGTCCGGCACCCCGACGTTGCCGGCCTCGGCGTTGGCGAACCGAGCCGACCCACCGTTGATGCTGCGACCGGCGTCGACCACGAGGGTGTGGCCGTTGACCAACCGACTTTCATCGCTGGCGAGGTAGAGGGCGGCGTTGGCGATGTCGAGCGCCGTGTGCTCGACGCCGTAGCGACGCTTCTGGTCCGCCGCGACGGCGGCGAGGTTGGTCGGGTCGCCGGTGGCGGCGTTGGCGGTGAGCGGGGTCGGGATCGAGCCCGGGGCGATCGCGTTGCAGCGGACCCCGGTCCGGCCGACCTCCGAGGCCACCGACTTCGTCAGACCGACGACGCCGTGCTTCGCCGCGGTGTAGGCGTGGGGGCCGAGGCCGCCGATCACGCCAGCGATCGAGGTCGTGTTGATGATCGACCCGGATCCGAGCGGCACCATGTGTGCCGCGGCGTGCTTGGTCCCGTAGAAGACCGAGGTCAGCAGCACGTCGATCGTCGAGCACCAGGCGGCCGAGTCGGTCTCGGCGATCGCCCCGACGGCGCCGACGATGCCGGCGTTGTTGACCATCACGTCGAGGCCGCCGAACGACGAGCGAGCGAGCTCGATGGCGGCGACCACGTCGGCCTCGATGGTCACGTCGCATCGCAACGAGACGACGGCATCGCCGAGTTCGGCGGCGAGGGCGGCGCCCCGCTCGTCCTGGAGATCGGCGACGACGACCGCCGCCCCCTCGTCGACGAAGCGTCGGACCATGGCATCACCCAGGCCACTGGCCCCGCCGGTCACGACGGCGCTCAGCCCTTCGAGACGATCACCCACCGGGTCGGTCCTTGATCATCTCGGCGATCTTCTCGTGGTAGTGGGCGAGCTTGAACTCGCGGTCGTTGAGGATGTGCTCGGTGTAGGCGCTCGAGCGCTTGGTCCGCTTCAGCTGCTGGTAGATGTCGATGTCCTCGCCGACGACCACCTTGAGATGCTCCCAGTGCTCGTCGACGCGGGCCCGGTAGGCGGCGTCGTCGGCATTGTCGGGGTCGGTCGGGTACTGGAGCTCCCAGCACAGGAACCGGGTGCGGTCGACGTCGATCGGGATCGGGTTGAAGACCTGGATGTGTTCGGGGTTGCAGTTGAACACCGTGTTGGGGAACACCACGTAGTGGCAGATCGCGTACTGGTGATGGTCCCAGTTCTCGGCCAGGGCGTCTCGGTGCTGGTGGCGGGGCACGAAGCACATGTAGTTGTGGTCGTTGACCACATGGAAGGTCGTGTCGCGGGCCGACTTGGCCCACGCCGCGCCGGAGCCGTGGAGGGACGGCGCGTGATAGATCTCGTTGAAGCCGTCGACGATCGCCTTGTAGCTCACCGGCACGTCCCACTCGAGCACGTCGGTGAGGACCATGTCCTCCATCCGGTACCGGCCGAGGTCGGCGGCGATGTCGGGCCCGATCCAGTCGAGGAGCGACACCTCCGGCTCGGGGCCGGCGAGGTGGGCGTAGATCCAACCGCCCCACTCCTGGACGGCGACGGCGGGCGCCGAGGTGCCCTCCAGGTGGGCCGGGTCGAAATCCTGCTTCTCGGGGACCCCGACCAGGTTGCCCTTCGTGTCGTAGACCCAGCCGTGATACGGGCAGGTGAAGCGGCGTGCCCCGCACCCCTGCCACTCGGTGACGAACGACGGGCCGCGGTGGCGACAGACGTTGTGGAACCCGGCGAGCGACCCGTCGGGCTGACGGGTGACGACGGCGGTCTCGCCGTGGCTCTCGAAGCTGATCCAGTCGCCGGGGTCCTTCACCTGCTCGGATCGGCCGACGAGGAGCCAGCTGGTGTTGAGGACGCGCTCGCGCTCCAGCTCGAACTGGACCGGGTCGACATACGGCGCGCTCGACATCTTGCTCGGCCCGTAGCCGGGCGTGTTGGGCACGTCCGGTCCCAGGCGGACCGGCACCTCGCCCCGGGTGGGCACATAGACCATGACGAACGACTCCCCTCGTAGAACGTTCGTTATACATAACACGCGTGATGCCAACCTGGCAACGCCGCGAGACGGGCCGCTACCCTCGACCCCGATGCCGAAGATCGTCGACGCCGAGGCCCGCCGCCGCGAGATCATCGACGCGACGGCACGCCTGATCGCCCGAGCCGGTCTCGACGCGGTGACGATGCGCGACGTGGCGGCCGAGGCCGGTTGGACCACCGGTGTGGTCACCCACTACTTCACCGACAAACGCGAGCTGCTGCTCGAGACCTACACGGCGTCGCTGGCCGGTCGGGTGGCCCGGCGGTTGGCCGACGACGAACCACCCCTGGCCCGCCTGCGCGGGTCGCTCGAGGGTGCCCTGCCCCTCGACGACGACCGGCGGCTGCACTGGCTGGTCACCCTGGCGTGCGTGACCCAGGCCAGCGGCGACCCGGCGCTGGCCGACACCCAGCAACGGAGCTACGGCGAGTTCCGCGCCTTCGTGGCCGAGCTGATCGACGCCGCCGACCTGGCCGTCACCCAGACGTCGGCGACGCTGGCCGAGTCGTTGATCAGCCTGAGCAACGGCATCGCCATCCAGGCGCTGCTGGCCCCCGACCTCTGGCCGCCAGCCCTCCAGGTCGACACCCTCGACCGTCTTCTCGCCGAGGTGTGCCCGGCGCTGGCCCGCCCGGCGGCCGACACCGCTCAGAGCTGACGCAGCTCAGAGCTGACGCAGGTCGGTCTCCAAGCCGAGCCGGACCCGGCCCAGCGGTTCGAGCACGCGAGGAGCGACCATCGCGTGCTGGGCGGCGACGGCGGCGTCGCGCCAGCACCGTTGCAAGGCGCTGGTGCGATGGATCGCCGCTCCCCCACCCAGACCGAACATCGCCGAGGTGACCGCCACCGCGGATTGCGCGGCATGCACGGCGGCGAGACGGATCGCCATCCGGTCGTCGTCGCCGGCATCGCCGTCGACGGCACGCTCCCAGGCTGTCCCGATCGCGTCGTGGAACAGGGCGCGGGCGGCCCGGAGCTGGCCGTCGGCCCGAGCGACCTCGGCCTGCGTCGCCGAGCGATCGGCCAGCACTCGCCGACTGCCCTGTGGCCGCTTGGCGGCGGCCAGGATGACCAGTTCCTCGATCGAGCGCTCCGCGATGCCCAGCGAGGTGGCGGCGATGCCCGACGCGAGCAGTCCGAACTGGGAGAAGGTCGTGATCGGACCCGGGCGGGTGGGACGGTCGACGCCGAGTCGGGCGCCGCGCCCGGTCGGCACGAAGGCGTCACTCACGGCGTAGTCGACCGAGCCGGTGCCCCGCAGACCGGCGACGTCCCAGCCGCCGAGCAGCTCCACCTGCTCGGGCTCGAAGAAGACGAACCGGGGGCCGTCGTCCGCCATCACGCCGCCACCGATCCAGGTGCAGTGGGTGATGCCCGAACCCCACGCCCAGCGGCCCGACACCCGGAGGCCACCGTCGACCGCCTCGGCTCGACCGACCGGCGCCGCGAACCCGCCGGTCACCGCCCGAGCGTCGCCGTAGATCGCCTCGGCGAAGGGGTCGGGCAGGTAGCTGGCGAGCATCGAGGTCGTGGCAGCGATCGCCACGCACCAACCGACGGCGCCGTCGTGACGGCCGAACTCCTCGATCACCCGCATTCCGGTCGGCACATCGAGCGCCGGGCCACCCAGGTCGGTCGGCACGAACATGCGCATGGCGTCGGTGTCGACCAGCGAGGCGACGACATCGTCCGGCAGCCGACCCAGGTCTTCGATGCGCTGCGCCTCACCGCGGATCCCGGCTCCGAGGAGGGCGGCGCGATCGACAAGGGAACCCGACATGCAGCCAGTTGTAGCCGAGGGGTGACCCGGCCGCGACACCGCCAACACGTCTGCTGGTCACCTGTCGGTCGGACAGGACTAGGGTGGCGGCAGCCACTCGATCGGGGGACACTTGCAACACGGACGGCGCGGCGAACGCCGACTGGTCGAGGAGATCGATCGGGTCTGGGAGGTGCTCGACGAGTTGGGCGTCGGCCTCGCGGTGCTCGACGGCGGCCGGATCACCGACGCGAGCAACGCCATCGGTGAGCTGTTCGGCGTCGATCAGGACTGGTTGATCGGCAAGGAAGCCGGCCGGGCCCTGGCCCCGGGCGACGCCGACTTCGAGACCGATCGGCGGGCGGCCCTGCTGCGCCGCGACGCGCCGCAGCGGCGCTCGGTCAACCTCCTCCATGCCGACGGCACGCCGATGACGTTCGAGATCGCCACGTCGACGTCGCTCCACCCGACGGTCCTCGCCGTCCGCCGACGCGACGCCCTCGGACCGGCGGCCCCCCGCCTTCTCGAACAGCTCGTCACCCTGGTCGACAGCGTCCCGAACGGCCTGGCCGTGTGGGACGTCGACCGCCCCGACGAAGAGTGCGAAGAGCCGCTTCTCCGCCTGGCGTTCGTCAATCGCGCCGGCCAGTCGATCCTCGGCATGAACGGAGTCGATCGGCTGGGCGCCGTCCTCTGCGACGTCTTCCCCGCGGTGCCGGACGACCTCCGAGCCCAGATCGCCGCCCTCGCCGGCACCGAGGACCGGGCCGTGCTCCCGTCGGGCATGTTCATCGACGACGACGACCCGAGGACCTTCGAAGTGTTGGCCGTCGGGCTCCCCGGTTCCCGAGTGGCGTTGCGCTTCGCCGACCTGACCCGACTGCTCGAGCAGGAACGCCACCGGGTCGAGCTGATGAACCGGGTGGTCAGCGTGAGCGACGACGAGCGCGCTCGACTCGGCATGGCCGTGCACGACGACGTGATCCAGGAGCTGGTGGCGGCGTCGCTGCTGATCGAGACGGCACAGCTCGACGGGGCCGACGATCCGGCTCTGGGGCGAGCGGTGACGGCGCTCCAGCGGGGCATCGGGGCCCTGCGGGGCCTCGTGTTCGAGCTGAGTCCGCCGAGCCCGCGGCGGGTCGGTCTGCCCCTCGCCCTCGAGCAGATCGTCGATCACACCTTCGAACACGTCGAGTCGCCTCCCCGGGTGTCGGTCGCCCTCGACCTCGACGTCGAACCGCCGACCCGCGTCGTGGACGCGACGGCCCGGATCGCCACCGAGCTCCTGCGGAACGTCGCCCGCCACGCTGGCGCGACCGAGGTCGACGTCAGCGTCCGCTCGACCGACGCCTTCGTCGAACTCACCGTCGGCGACGATGGCGACGGCTTCTCCTCTGCCCCTCCGGCCGATCACTTCGGGCTACGCATGGTGCGGGACCGGGCCGAGAGCCTCGGTGGCTCGGTCGACGTGACCTCGGTGGTCGGTGCCGGCACCGTCGTCTTGGTCCGGCTGCCGTACCGAGATCACCTCGCCGGTCGAGCCGATGAGGATGAGCGGTCGGCCACAGAGCGTTCAGTCACCGATCGTTCAGTATCAGAGCGGTAGGCGGCACAGCGCGCGGGCCGCCTCGACCAGGATGCGGTGATCCCGAGCGCCGAGGGCGTCGTCGACGAGGTCGTCGACGATCTTGGCGACGCGACGCTCATGATCGGCGAGGAGTCGGGCGCCCATCACGCTGACGGCCACGCTCCGATCCGGGCGCCGACGCAGCAGCTGCTGGACCTCGAGCCCGGCGACGACGTCGGCCAGCCGCCGTTCGGCGACCCACACCCGCTCGGCGAGCGTGGCCTGGTCGAGGCCGCTCGGTGTGGCGCGCAGCACGCGCAACAGGTCGACCTCGAGCGAGGAGAGTTCGACCTCGCCAGCCGTCTGCCGCTGCACCTCGTCCAGGCGGTCGGCGGCCTGCCGGAGGAGGTCGCTCAGCGGCGGTTCGGGTGCCTCGTCGACATCGGCCACCGCCCGATCGTAGACGCCGGCGGACCGAGCACTGAGCACCCCGTCGCGGGCGGCCGCTTCTGGCCGACGCGGTTCCTCCGACACTCGACGCGTGGAGACCGACTCGACCCGCCCCCTCGACGCCGACGGCGACCTCGCCACCGACGGCGCACGACTCGCCGGCGTCCTCTTCCTGACCGGTGGCGCCAATGCCGTCGCCTGGGAGGCCGCCAGCGGGGCCGGCATCACGCGGACCGCCGTGCTGCTCGCCGTCGCCTGTGCCGCCACCGCGGCGCTGTTGCCGGTCCTGCCGTGGCGCAGCGCCGCCGGCCGGCCCCTGCTCTACGCCACCGGCGTCGGGACCGTCGGCTTCGTCCTGTTGTTCCGCGATCTCATCGCTCACAGACCGAACCAGATCCTGATCGCGGCCCTCATGGCCGTCTGGGCCGGCACCGTGTTGTCGTGGCAATTCATGATCGGACAGCAGCTGTGCGTCTTCGCCATCCTGGGCTGGGTAGGGGCCGCCGAGGGAGACGCCAGGGTCGCCTGGGCCACCGCCGCCGGGCTGGTCGCCCACACGATCGCCATCGGGGGCGCCGCGGTCTACATGCGTTCGCGGGTGGCGGCCGCCAACGCACGGCTCGTCGCCTCAGCAGCAGAGGACGCGGCCCGCATCGCAGCCGAGCTCGACGAACGGCGGCGCCTGGAGCAGAGCACCCAGACGGCGATCGACGCCGTGGTGGGCGCCTCGGGCGATGTCCACGCCCAGATCGAGCGCATCGAAGTGGCCGCCCGACAGCTCGACAGCGTGGTCGCGTCGGTCGCCAGCGGCTCCGACGACGCCTCGACCAGGGTCCACGACATCGCCGACGTCGCTGAACGGAGTGGCCGACTCGTCGACGAGCTCGGCGCGTCGGGACAGCAGATCATCAGTGTGGTCGACGCCATCTCGGAACTGTCGGCCCAGACCAACCTGCTCGCGCTCAACGCGACGATCGAGGCGGCTCGAGCCGGCGAGGCGGGACGCGGGTTCGCGGTGGTCGCCGGCGAGGTGAAGAACCTGGCCCAGCAGACCGCTCGCTCGGCATCGGAGATCGGCGAGATCATCGGTCGGGTCCACGACCAGGTGACCGAGACGACCGAGTCGATGACGGCGATCGTCGACAAAGTCGCCGGCCTCCGCGACGGCCAGGCCAGCCTTGCGTCGTCGGTGGTCGAGCAGACCGTGGCGATGGAGGAGATCACCGCGTCGGTTCGCGCCAGCTCGACCAGCGTCAGCTCGATCACGGCGGCGGTCGAACGCCTCGACCACGAGACGCACCGCTGACACACGCTGCTGAGACAGCTCGTGTCGGCGCGTGGCACGATCGTGCGATGGCCCCGACCACGACCGGACGCCGGACCTCCGAGACCGTCGATCTCCTCCAACACCTGATCCGCAACGCCTGTGTCAACGACGGCACGGCGGCGTCGGGCCAGGAGGTGCGCAACGCCGACCTGCTCGCGACGTTCCTCGACGTCGACGGCCTCGAACTCGAACGCTACGAGGCCGCGCCCGGCCGGACCTCGCTGCTGGCCCGGCTCCCCGGCACCGATCCCGAGGCGCCGTCGCTGTGTCTCAACGGCCACACCGACGTCGTGCCCGTGAACGCAAGTGGCTGGACCCATGATCCCTTCGGCGGCGAGCTGATCGACGGCGAGGTCTGGGGCCGGGGCGCGGTCGACATGTTGAACCTCACGGCCTCGATGGCGGTGACGATCCGCGATCTGGCGCGCTCGGGCATGGGCCCGGCCGGCGACCTGACGTTCCTCGCCGTCGCCGACGAGGAATCCGGGAGCACCTACGGCGCGTCGTGGTTGGCTGCCCACCATCCCGAGGTCATGGCCGCCGACTACGTGCTGACCGAGAACGGCGGGCTCCACGTCGGCACCGACGAGGCGCCGGCGATCCGCATGAACGTCGGCGAGAAGGGCGTCGCCTGGCGACGGCTCCGGGTACGCGGCACCCCGGGCCACGGTTCGGCCCCCTACAAGGCCGACAACGCGCTGCTGACGGCGGCGGCAGTCGTGCAGCGCCTCGGAGACTACGCCCCGCCGCCGAGATTCCACGAGCTCTGGCGCTCCGAGGTCGAACACCTCGCGGTCGATGACGACGACCGAGCGGCCCTGCTCGACGAGGGCGCGATCGACGACTTCATCGATCGACTCCCACCGGCCCACGGGCGCTACGTCCACGCCTGCACCCACACGACGTTCTCGCCCAACGTCGCGGTCTCCCAGACCAAGACGAACGTGATCCCCGACCACGTCGAACTCCACGTCGACATCCGCACGGTGCCCGGCGAGGGCCCCGCCGAGGTCGAAGCCCACCTGCGAGCAGCCCTCGGCGACCTCGCCGACCGTGTCGAGGTCGAGCCCCTGATCGATCACCGTGCCAGCATGTCGCCGGTCGAAACGCCACTCTGGGATTCGCTCCGCCGCGCCGTGGCGCGCCCGTTCCCGGCGAGCCGGCTCCGGCCCGGGGTGATCAATGGCTTCACCGACGCCCGGGTCCACCGAGAACTCGGAGCGGTGGCCTACGGCGTGGGCCTGCTCAGCCCGTCACTGTCGGGCACCGAGTTCGGATCGAGGTTCCACGGCAACGACGAACGCATCGATGTCGAGTCGATCGGACTCACCACCGCCTTCTTCGACGACGTAGTGCGGCACTTCATGTACTGAGGTCTATGTGGAGGGCTGGGCGCCGGCCAGGAACTCGAGCAGGGCTGCGTTGACCTCGGCCCCCGCCTCCTGCTGCACCCAGTGGCCGGCACCTTCCACGAACACGTTGCCGCGGTGGTCCGACAGCGACGCCTCCATCCGCGCCAGGTCGATGCCCTGGGCCACGGGATCGGCATCGCCGGCGAGGAAGAACGACGGGATCGAGATCGTGGTGTCGGCCAGGTGGGCGGTGTGTTCCCAGTTGCGGTCGAAGTTGCGATACCAGTTGATGCCACCGGTGAACCCGGTGCGGGCGAACTCGGCGGCGTAGAAGCCGAGGTCGTCCTCGGTGAGCCACGCCGGCAGCGGCCCCGGCGCCGGGAGGCGGTCGACGAAGCCTCGGTCGTCGGGGAGCCCACCGAGGATGCCGGGGTCCGACGGGTCGCCGTCGAACTGGCCGGCCGCCGGGGCGAGGAGCCGGTGCATCGTGTCGCGAGCGTCGCGACCGAGGTTGGCGTCGGCGCGGCCGCGCTCCTGGAAGTCGAGGATGTAGAAGTAGCGGTCACCGAAGAGCTCGCGCCAGATCTCGGTCGGTGGTCGCTTCGAGCGAGGGGTGAACGGGACGCTGAGGCCGGCGACGGCCCAGAACCGGCCCGGGTACAGCTGGGGCGCGCTCCAGGCCACGATCGAGCCCCAGTCGTGGCCGACGATCGCCGCGGTCTCGGCGCCGACGTCGTCGAGCAGGGCGATCACGTCGCCCACCAGGTGCTGGAGGTCGTAGTCGGTGACCTCCTCCGGGCGATCCGAGCGGCCGTACCCGCGCTGGTCGGGGATCAGCACCCGGAAGCCGGCGTCGACGAGCGCTGGGAGCTGTTCACGCCATGAGTACCCGAGCTCGGGGAAGCCGTGGGTCAGCACCACCACCGGCCCCTCCCCCACATCCCGGGCCCACAGCTCGATGCCGTCGACGCCGCGGAAGCGTCGGATCGTGGATTGGTCTCCCCACCAGTCGGTCATGGCACCGGACGCTAGGCGATCGGGCCGACAGATGCGATCAGCGCTCGCGGATGCCGAAGGTGTGGATCGTCGAGTGGCGATAGGTCTCGCCCGGTGCGAGCAGGGCCGGCCCGAGTTCCGGCTGGTTGACCGCGTCGGGGGCCCGCTGGGTCTCGAGGCACAACGCGGTGTGGGGCGGCTCGAGGTAGTTGGCCGTGTAGAGCTGGACGCCGGGCTGGTCGCTCTGGACCCGCATCGTGCGGCCCGACGCCGGGTCGTGCACCGCGGCGATCGGGCGCAGGCCGTCGCCGCCCGGAAGGAGGCAGTGGTCGTAGCCGGCGGCGAGGGGATCCCCCGCGAATGGCCCGAGTGCACGCTCAGCCGTGAAATCGAACCGCGTCCCGGCCACCGGGCTCGGCCCGCCGACCGGGATGGACCCCTCGTCGACCGGGAGGTAGCGCGACGCAGGGATCGTGACCCGGTGGTCGTCGATCCGACCCCCGCCGGCGAGGTTCCAATAGGCGTGGTTGGTCAGGTTGATCGGTGTGACGGCGTCGCTGGTGGCCGTGTAGTCGATGGCGAGCTGGGTCGGCGACAGGGTGAACCGCACGGCCACCTCGAGCCGGCCGGGATACCCGGCGTCGCCGTCCGGGCTGACCAGGCTCGCCTCGATGGCCGCAGCCTCCTCCCCCACACCGTCGGCCACCTGCTCGATCGACCAGATCCGCTGGTCGAAGCCGACACCGCCGTGGAGGTGATGGACGCCATCGTTGGTCTCGAGCACCAGGTCGCGGCCGTCGACGGTGCAGCGGCCGTTGCGGATGCGGTTGGCCCAGCGGCCGACCGTGGCGCCCAGGTAACCGGCGCGTTCGGCAGGATCGTCGTAGCCCGAGAGATCGTCGTGACGAGCGACGACGTTGGCCGTCGCTCCGTCGCGGTCGGGTACATCGAGGGCGACGAGGGTGGCGCCGAGGCTCCAGATCTCGGCCCGAAGACCACCGGCCCGGAGCTCCCATGCGGTCACCTCACGGTTCGGCTCGACGGCCGAGGCGCGAGTCGTGCCGACGATGGTGCTCGAGACGCTCACGACTCGGTGAGACGGGCGCTGGCCCGTCGATAGCGGTCGCGGATCCCGGACACGTCGTTGGCGGGCGTCACCTCGGTGCCGGCGCCGAGGCCCCACGCCCGTTGCACGTCGACGAACGAACCCGCACCGGCCACGACGGCCGCCTGGACCGCGGCACCGGCCGCCACGGCCTCGGCGACCTCGGGGATCCGAACGGTCCGCCCCGACAGGTCGGCACACCGCTGCCGGTACGCGACGGACCGATTGCCGCCGCCGACGAGGACGAGGGTGCCATCGACCGTCGCTCCGGTGGCGGAGAGGGCGTCGAGCCCGTCGAGCAGGCCGCACAGCACCCCGTCGTGGGCTGCCAGCGCGATCTGCGCCGCCGACGTGGCGGTCGTCAGCCCGACGAGTTCGCCGGCGGCATCGGGCAGGTTCGGCGTGCGCTCACCGTCGAAGTACGGCACGAGGGTGACGTCGCCGGGAGCGCCCACCGCGTCGAGCGCAAGTCGCCCCACGCCGGCGGCATCGGTCCCGAGCCAGCGGGCCACGGTGTCGGTGACCTTCGTCGCGTTCAGGGTGCAGACCAGGGGCAAGAAGCCGCCGGTGGCGTCGGCGAAGCCGGCCACGTTGCCCGACGGGTCGCTGGTGGGCGTCGACGAGGCTGCGAAGGCCACCCCCGACGTGCCGAGCGAGATCGCCACGTCGCCCGACCCGAGCCCCAGGCCGAGCGCGGCGCCCATGTTGTCGCCCGTGCCGGGTCCGACCAGCACCCCGACCGGCAGGTCGAGGGCCTCGGCGGCCTCGGCCGTGATCGCTCCGGCCGCAACAGCCGGCGCGAGGACCTCGGGCACGGCGAGGCGCTCGGCATCGGTCCCCGCCAGCTCGAGGAGCTCGGGCCGGAGTTCGTTCGTGACCGGATCGAACCACCCCGAGCCCGATGCGTCGCCGCGATCGGTGACGTGGCGGCCCGAGAGCCTCCAGGTCAGGTAGTCGTGGGGCAGCATCACCATCTCGGCTCGGGCCAAGGCGTCGGGCTCGTGGGCCGCCACCCACGCCAGCTTGGTGATCGTGATCGAGGGCACCGGCACCGTGCCCGTGCGGGACGCCCACTCGTCGGCGCCGAGGGCCTCGACCAGGGCGCCCGCCTCGGCTGCCGAGGTGGTGTCGTTCCAGAGCTTCGCCGGCCGCACGGGCTCGCCGGACGCGTCGAGCAGGACCAGGCCGTGCTGTTGCCCGGCGACCGATACTGCCACGACGTCGGCGCGCACGTCGGCGGGCACCGCCGCACAGGCCTCGACCAGGGCGCGCCACCAGGCGTCGGGGTCTTGTTCGGAGACGGGCGGCGTCGTGGGCGGGTGCGAGGCCGATCCAGCGGCCAGCACGTCACCGCTGTCGAGATCTCGAGCTTCCACCTTGGTCGATTGGGTCGACGAGTCGACCCCGAGCACCACCTGGCGAGCGTTCATGGAGCCGACCCTATCCATCCGTTCCCGGACCGTCGCCGAGGCGGCGCCGCGGCAGTTGGTGACAACTCGCAACCATGGGACATGATGGCGCGGTGACGACCAATGCAGCCGACACCGGCACCCTCTCCATCGACCAGCTCTTCTCCGTCTCCGGCAAGGTGGCGCTCGTGACCGGCGGCTCACGAGGCATCGGCGAGATGATCGCCGCCGGCCTCCTCGCCAACGGGGTGAAGGTCTACATCAGCTCCCGCAAGGCCGACGTGTGCGACGCCACCGCCGCCCGACTCCAGGAGACCTACGGCGGCGAGTGCCTGTCGGTGCCCGCCGACCTGTCGACGATGGAGGGCGTGGCCGCCGTCGGTGACGCCATCGAGGCCGCCGAGGACAAGCTCGACATCCTGATCAACAACGCCGGCGCCTCGTGGGGCGCGCCCCTCGAATCGTTCCCCGAGGCCGGCTGGGACAAGGTGATGGACGTCAACGTGAAGGGCGTGTTCTTCCTCACCCAACGCCTCGTCGGCCTCCTCGAGGCCGCCGGCTCGGCCGACGATCCGGCCCGGGTGGTCAACATCGGCTCGATCGACGGCCTCCACACCCCGGCGTTCGAGACGTTCAGCTACGGCCCCTCCAAGGCGGCCGTGCACCACCTCACCCGGCAGCTCGCCGGCCAGCTGGCGTCGCGCCACATCACGGTCAACGCCATCGCGCCGGGACCGTTCCCCACGTGGATGTTGTCGACCGGCGTCGGCACCGGCGGCGACGTCGAGGGCACCGACTGGGACGCGATCGGCCGCGGCAACCCGAGCGGACGGGTCGGCTCCCCCGAGGACGTCGCCGGGATGACCCTGTTCCTGTGCTCGCGGGCCGGCGCCTACACCGTCGGTCAGGTGATCGCCCTCGACGGCGGCATCGTCGCCTCGAGCTAGGTCCTCGGCCCGGCCTCGGCGTGGCGCGCCAGCTTGGCCCACAGATCCTCGGTCCACAGGCGGTTGTCGAGACGGGTGAACACCCGGATCGGTCGACCGTCGGGCCGATCGAGATAGCCGCCGTCGGTGGTGAGGCCCGGACAGGGCCTCACCACCCACTCGGAGCTTGCGGGTCCGGGTTCGAACGAGGTCCACAGGGCGGTCAGCAGGACGAGGGGGTTGTCGCCCATCACGTAGGTCTCGCCCAGCGACAGGCCGTGGGCTTCGGCCAGCTCGACGACGGTGGAGAGCGCGGCGAACAGGTACGAGCCGAGCGGGCCGACGCGGTTCATCCGGGTCGCCAGCTCGGCGAACGACACGATCGTCTGCCGATAGGTGGGGCGCGGCACCTGCCACAGGTCCAGGGTGCTCTCCTCGAAGACGACCCGGGCCGCGATCGGGTCGATGCGCTGGTTGTATTCCAGACCCTCACCGCCGGGCAACGGATGATGGAGGCCGGGGTATTCGGCGCCGCCGATCCACACGACCGTCAGCCGGGCGGCGATCGCCGGCTCGAGGAGGTAGGCCGACGCGATCTCGGTGAGGCCGCCACCACAGGTGACGAACAGGGGCAGATCGGTGTCGTCCCGCATCGCTTCGTGCACGATTCGGCGAGCGGCGTCCGACGCCACCGGGGTCGAGCGGTCCTCGAGCCCGCCCTCCGATCCGGCGACGATCGGCACCTCCGGGCGACCGCACAGCCCGGCCACCTCGGCGGCCTTCTCGGCCCCGTTGGCAGCGCTGCGACCCGAAGGATCGAACGGGTCGTCGACCCGGAGGTGCGAACTGATCGCGAACGGCACCTCGACGCTCGGGCTGAGCAGGAGGTGGGCGAGCTGCACCAGGCCGTCGGGGTCGCCGCCGTAGTCGTTGTCGCTGATGACCCGGAGGCGGGGCCGGCTCACGTGCGGGCCGTCTCGCTGAAGCGGTCGAAGCGGAGCTGCCCGGAGGTGCAGTAGGGGCCGACCACCCGGCCGGTGAAGGAGCAGGCAGCCTCTGCGCTCAGGTAGCGGCCGTCGTGGGTGGCGATCTCGTGGCGGGTCCCGGCGGCGTCGATGGCGACAAAGCTGATCCGGTCACAGGTGGCAAGGTTCATCATCGAGTCGGAGCCGAGCATCGCGTCGGGGTCGGTGTGGTCGAAGCCGCCCTCGACGGTGGCGATCTCGAGCCGGAGCTCGACCGGACCGGCGGCGATCTCGACGCTGGTCTCCTGCCGGAAGGTCGGGATGGCGGCGCGGGCCGTCACCGTCGGCGGCACGACCGTGCCGTCGACCTCGACGTCGTAGTGAGTCTGCTCGTCGTAGCGGAGCGACAACCCGCCGACCCCGGCAGACGGCTCGAGCACGACGGTCGACACGACGCTGTCGTCGTGCTGCTGGCGACGGCCGACGAAGGTCGGGCGGGGGTCGTCCATCGAAGCGCCGTCGCCGCCGAGCACGAGGCTGCCGGCCTCGATCGTCGACACGACCGCGGGATGGCGGCGCACCCCGATCCACGACCCGTCGAGTTCGCTCGCGCTGGCCGCGCCGAACTCGTCGGTGAAGTCGGCGGGCGTTCGGCCCTCGGTCAGCTCCACCGGCTCGACGATCGGCCAACCGTCGTCCCACTCGACGTGGGTCCCGAAGGTCTGGCGGCCCAACGGCGAGAACGAGCGGGTCATGCCCCGGGTCCGCATGCCGAGCAGCACCATCGACCACGTGCCGTCGGGCGCTTCGACCAGGTCGCCGTGTCCGGTGTTCTGAACCGGGCGGGCCGTGCTGCGAGCGCTCAGGACCGGGTTGGCCGGGCAGCTCTCGAACGGGCCGTCGGGTGTGGCGGCCCGGGCGATCGACACGGTGTGGCCCCGCTCGGTGCCGCCCTCGGCGATCATCAGGTACCACCACTCGCCGATCCGGTAGAGGTGGGGCGCCTCGGGGAACATCAGGCCCGTGCCCGACCAAACCGACCTCGGCGCCTCGAGCGCTTCGCCGGTGGCGAGGTCGACCCGCACCTGCTGGATGCCGAGGTGGGTGCCCGCCTCCGGGCCCCGGAGCACCAGCCCCGAGTAGGTGAGGTAGCAGGTCCCGTCGTCGTCCCAGGCGAGGTCGGGGTCGATGCCCTCGACGCCGGGGAGTTCGAGGCCATCGCTCCACGGGCCGGCCGGGTCGTCGGCGGTGTAGACCCGGGTGCCGATCCCGGCAGCGCCGACGATCACGTGGAAGAGCCCGTCGTGGTGCCGGACGGTCGGCGCCCACATACCCATGTTGGTGGGCACGTTGGTGGCGTCGAACTGCTCGGTCCGTTCGATCACGTGGCCGATCAGTTCCCAGCGGTCGAGATCGGTGGAGTGGTACACCGGCAGGCCGGGCACGTACTCGAAGGTCGAGGTGACCATGAGGTAGTCGTCACCGACCTTGACGATCGAGGGGTCGGGGTTGAAACCGTGGATCAGGGGGTTGGCGAGACGCACGTGTGGAGCTCCGTGGGAGGATCGGGGTGGTGAACGGGGGCGGGGCCGTCGCCGCCGCCGTGGGCCGAATCGGTGCGATGGCGGCACCGGGACGGGCTGGATCCCACGGCGGGCGGGCGACCTCTCTTGGGGAGAACGGTGATGCAGTCGACAGCGTGTTCGGGCGTCAGCCGTCGAGGGCTGCGGCCAGGGAGCCGGCGGCGGCATGGCGCGCCGCTCGACGCTCGGCCTGGCGGTCGGGGTCGGCCACCGGGGCCGCCATCAGGAGCCGCTTGGTGTAGGGGTGCTCGGGGGCGCCGGTGACCTGTTCCCCGTCGCCCCATTCGACGATCTCGCCCTGATACATCACCGCGACCCGGTGGCTGAGGTAGCGGACGACGGCGAGATCGTGAGAGATGAACAGGTAGGCGACGCCGGTGCGCTCCTGGATGTCGAGGAAGAGGTCGAGCACGGTCGACTGGGTCGACAGGTCGAGCGCCGACACCGGTTCGTCGGCGACGATCAACTTGGGCTCCAGGGCGAGGGCCCGGGCGATGGCGATCCGCTGGCGCTGGCCGCCGGAGAACTCGCGGGGCCGGCGCTCGGCGGCGTCCTCGGGCAAGTTGACGTCGCGCAACAGCTTGCGGACGCGGTCGCGCGCCTCGTCCTTGCCGACGTTCCGCACGGTGAGCGGTTCGGCCAGGATCTGCTCGATCGTCATCGCCGGGTTGAGCGACGAGTAGGGGTCCTGGAAGACCACCTGCACCTCGCTCGAGAGCCCTCGGCGCTCCTTGCGCGAGGCGTGGGTGATGTCCCGGCCATCGAGGGTGATGGTTCCGGCGGTGACCGGGGCGAGCCCGAGCACGGCGCGACCGAGCGTGGTCTTGCCCGAGCCGGACTCGCCGACCAGGCCGACCGTCTCACCGGGACGGACGTCGAGGCTCACCCCGTGGAGGACCTTCACGCCCCCCTTTCGACCGCGGCCCGCATAGGTCACGTCGACCTGATCGACATCGAGAAGGGTCATCGCGACACCGCCTCCTGGTTCTCCATGGCCGCCCGCACGTACTCGGCCCGCACCGACTCGCTGTCGAGGATCGCATCGAGCAGCGACTGGGTGTAGGGGTGCTGGGCCTCGCGGAAGATCTTGCGGACCGGCCCTTGTTCGATGATGCGACCCTCCTGCATGACCGCCACGCGGTCGGCGAGGTCGGCGACGACCCCGAAGTTGTGGGTCACCAGCAGGATCGAGGTGCCGAGGTCGGCCTGGAGGTCGCGCAGGAGATCGAGGATCTCGGCTTGCACCGTCACGTCGAGGGCCGTCGTCGGCTCATCCGCGATGATCAGGTCCGGCTCGCCGGCCACGGCGCCGGCGATGAGGACCCGCTGGGCCATGCCGCCCGACACCTGATGCGGGTACGAGTCGAACACCCGCTGGGGTTCGGGGATCCCGACACGGTCGAGCAGTTCGAGCGCCCGGGCCCTGGCGTCGGCCTTGCTCATCCCGAGGCAGACCCTCATCGGCTCGACGAGCTGCGACCCGATCGTGAACGAGGGGTCGAGGTTCGACATCGGCTCCTGGGGCACATAGGAGATGCGGCGACCACGAGCGGTCGCCTGGGCGACTTCGTCGCCGAGGAGATCGGCCTCGTCGAAGACCACGGACCCGCCGAGCACACGCCCGCCCACGCTGAGGAGCCCGAGGATGGCGAAGGCGGTCTGGCTCTTGCCCGAGCCCGACTCGCCGACGAGCCCGAGGACCTCGCCCTTGCCGACCTCGAGGTCGACGCCGCGGACCACACGGGTCCAGCCGCCGGCCCCGTCGGGGTAGCCGACGACGAGATCGTTGACGGTGAGGAGGGGCTCGAGGGGGCGCTCGTCGGTGTGCACGATCGTCGGCGCCTCGCCGTCGCGCAACTCGATCACGCCGTCGGCCTCGAGGGTCTTCACCTTGCTCGACCCGACGTTGCGCACGCCGCCCTCGAGGGCGTCTCGCAGGGCGTTGCCGAGGGTGGCCAGGGCCAACGAGGTGAGGGCGATCACGAGGCTCGGCCACAGCAGCAGCCACGGCTGGCGGAACATCTTCGAGAAGCCGTCGCTGAGGAGCGAGCCCCAGCTCGGCGAGTTGATGTCACCGAAGCCGAGGATGGCGAGGCCGGCCAGCACGGCGATGGCGATCGACGAGACGATGGCGGTCTGGATGACGATCGGGCCCCGCACGACCCGCAGGACGTGGCGAGCGATGATGCGTCCGTCGCTGATGCCGGCGACCCGAGCGGCGTCGACGAACAGCTCGTTGCGGACCGATCGCACGGTCGTCTGCACCAGGCGGAAGAACGACGGAGCGATCAGCACGCCGAAGATACCCATGGCCACGAACACCGAGCTGCCGAGCACCGAGCGGGCGGCGAGGAGGACGACGATCCCGGGCATCGCCATCACCAGGTTGACCAGCCAGCTGGAGATCTGGTCGAACCAGCCGCCGAAGTAGCCGGCGATCAAACCGGCGGCGACGCCGATGACGACGGCGACGATGACCGAGAGCAGCACGGCCAGGATGCTGTTCTGCGTGCTGACCAGAAGGCGGGAGAAGACGTCACGGCCGGCCGAGTCGGTGCCGAGGAAGTGGTCCCAACTGGGCCCGGCGAGCACGTTGCGAGCGTTGGTGGCATCGGAGTCCATCGGGGCGATGAACCGTCCGAAGGCGGCCACGAAGAGGACGATGGCGATCCACGTGAGCGAGAGGCCGCCCGACACCGAGCGGGCGAGGCGGAGGACGAGGGGCGGGTTGTTCATGACAGTCGCACCTTCGGGTTGAGCCAGGCGGTGACCAGGTCGATCAGCAGGTTGACCGCCACGACGAGGAGCGCCGTGAGGACGACGAGGCCCATGACGAGGGGCACGTCGCCGTTGGTGGCGGAGTTGACGGCGATCTGGCCGAGTCCGGGGATCGAGAAGATCTGCTCGATGATCACGGCGCCACCGAGCAGGCCGATGAACTGCACCCCGGCGATCGACAGGGCCGGACCGGCGGCGTTGCGGAGGATGTGCTTGTAGAGGACCCGCTTCTCCCCGAGGCCCCGGCTGCGGAGGGTTCGCACGTAGTCGTGGTCGAGGCCGTCGCGCACCGAGCCGCGGATCTGCAGCGACAGGCTGGCGAGCGAGGCGAAGGACAGGGAGATCACCGGGAGGGCGATCGATCGCAGCCAGTCGACCGGAGAGTCGGACCATGCCGTGTAGCCGGTGGCCCGGAACCATCCGAGGCGGATCGAGAAGATCGTGACGAGGAGGTAGGCGATCAGGAACCCGGGCACGGCGAATCCGATCAAGCCGAGCATCTGGACGCTCCGGTCGAGCAAGCCGCCGATCACCGCGGCCGCCACGCCGAGCACGACGGCCAGGACCGCCGCCAGGATCAGCGACCCCAACACGATCGTGATCGTCACCGGGAATCGGTTCTTCAGGGTGTTGAGCACCGTCTCGGGACCGAACCACGAGTCGCCGAGGTCGCCGGTGGCGGCGCTCGACGCCCAGTCGACGTACTGGGTCATCACCGGGCGGTTGAGCCCGAGGTCCTCGTTGTACTGGGCGACCTGCTCCTGGGTCGCGTTCACCCCGAGTTTGGTGCGGCCGACGTTGCCGGCGCCGAGGGTGAGCAGGAGGAAGGCCACGGTCGAGATCGCCACGATGAGGACGACGCCGGACGCAACCCGTTTTGCGATGAAGGTCTTCATACCGGTGGTGCTTTTCTGCGATGAGCGGCTCGGGACTCGAGCGTCGGGTGGGAGAAGGCCGGGGACGGCGGCGGGCGCCGTCCGCGACCCACTCTCACACGAGTGACATCAGCCCTGCGGGGTGAAGCTCCACAGGTACGGCACGGCGTTGCCGGTCTGGACCGTCACGTCGGTGCCGCCGTCGGTCGCGAAGTGCGAGACGTTGCGGTAGAAGGGGGCGAACCACGCTTCCTGGGTCACGTGGGCACCGAGCTCGGCGACGAGAGCGTCGCGCTCGCTCTCGGGAGCGACCTGGATCTGGTCGATCAGCGACGAAGCGGTCTCGTCGGTGTAGCCACTGGGGTTCCACACGGCGTCGGGCGACACCAGGAACTTGATGGCCTGCCAGTCGTTGGCGCTCTGCTCGAGGATCATGAAGTAGGCCGGGTAGTTCGGCGCCAGGATCTCGTCGAAGAACGAGGCGATGGCGACGTCGGTGTACTCGACGGTGATGTTGATGTCGGCGAGGGAGTCGGCGATGATCGCGAACACGGCCTCACCGAGCGGGGCCACCGACGGCATCTGGAGGGTGAACCCATCGGCGTAGCCGGCCTCGTCCATCAGGGCCAGGGCGGCCTCGATGTCGTAGGGGTACAGCTCGTCGAGGGCCGGGTCGAAGGCCGGGCTCGAGGTGTTGAACACCTGGGTGGTCACCACGCCGTAGCCGGCGCCGTAGGCCTCGAGCACGGCCTCGTTGTCGAGGGCCATGTTGATCGCCTGGCGGACCCGGACGTCGCTGAGCGGGGTGCCCATCGATCCGTCGCGGTCGACGAGGGTGAGACCGACCCAGTCGAGTTCCTGGGTGTGGGTGTCCCAGCCGGCGCCCTCGACCTCGGGCACCGCGTCGTTGCTGAGCAGGTTGGCGGCGTTGACCTCACCGGCCTTGATGGCGTTGACCATCGCGGTCGGGTCGGCGATCGGTCGCAGCACGAGCTCGTCGTAGTGGATGGTCTCGGGAGCCCAGTAGTCGGGGTTCGCCGTGAAGGTGTAGGTCGACTCGGCGACCGTGCGGTCGAGGTCGAGGATGTAGGGGCCGGAACCGGCGGGCTCGGTCGACTCGGTCTCGCTGTCGAACGAGGCCGGGTTCTGCACCAGACCCGCGTTGCGGGCGAGGAAGTTCATGAACGCCGGGTCCTGAATCGAGAGGGTGATCTCGAGCGTGGTGGCGTCGAGTGCCACGGCCGACTCCATCGACGCCAGGTTCGAGGCGTCGGGCGAGCTGCCGGTGCCGAAACGGTTGAGGCTGGCAGCGGCCGCCTCGGCGTCGAGCGACGTGCCGTCCTGGAACGTCACGTCGTCGCGCAGGTTCATCGTGAGCACGGTGAGATCGTCGTTCCACGACCAGTCGGTGGCGAGCCACGGCTCGATCGTCGAGCCGTCGGCGCTGATCCGCACCAGGCCGTCGTAGGCGGCCTGGTAGAAGAGCACCATGTTGCCGTACTCCGAGCCGTTGACGGCCCAGGTCGACGGGTAGTTCAGGGTGCCCACGGTGAGGGTGCCACCACGCTCGACGGTGCCCTCGTCGGTCGACTCGCCGCTTTCCGACGACTCCGACCCGCTCGATGACTCCTCGCTCTCGGAGGCGCCGTCGCTACTGCTGCCACCGCACGCAGCGGTGACCATCGCCAGCGACAGCAGCGTCGCCAGCAGCAATTTCCACTTGCTCTTCAAGGTTTCTTCTCCCCTTGTGTGTTGTCAGGCCTCTGAGGGCTCGCACCACGCGGTGCCACAAATCCCCCGCTGCCCAATGCGGCGCCGACGATAGCGCTTGTTCAAACGCTTGTAAAACGATTTAATGTTCGGCAACGTTTCTGACATGATGGTCAGGCTGCGAACATCGCAGCCGAAAGGGAGCACGTGAGCGGACCAGCCGACCGCCCCACCGGGGTGGTGAGTATCAAGGACGTCGCCGCCGCCGCCGGGGTCTCGCCGGCGACGGTGTCCAACGTGCTCAACCGGCCCGAACGGGTGGCGCCGGCCACCCGCCGCAAGGTGCTCGAGACCATCGACGCCGTGGGGTACGTGCGCAACGCCTCGGCCAGTCGGCTGCGGATCCTCGACAACTACGCCCTCGGCCTCCTGATCGCGGACATCGAGAACCCCTTCCTCCGCAACCTGGCCCAGGGCGCCCAGGAGACGGCGGAGGAATACGGCTACTCGGTCCTGCTCTGCGATGCCGCCCGGTCGACCGAGCGCCTGATCCGCCAGATCGACTTCCTCGCCGAGCAGCAGGTGACCGGCGTGCTCGCCAGCGGCTCGACGCTCCCGGGGGTCGGCGACGCGCTCGACAAGCTGCGGTCGCGGGGCACCAAGGTCGTGCTCGTCGACGAGGCCGAGGGCACCTTCGACCACTGCTCGGTCGGCGTCGACGACGAGCGCGGCGGTTGGCTCGTGGGCTCCCATCTGCTCGAGCTCGGGCGCCGCCGCATCGCCTATGTGACGATCGACGTGCCGTTCCGCCCCTTCGATGACCGCCTCGCCGGCCTGCGCCGCGCTGCGGCCCAGCATCCCGACAGCGCCAGCGTCGAGATCGAACGGCTCGAGGTGTCACTCGAATCGCTCGATGACGGCGGCGAGGCGGCGGCCGCGATCCTCGCCGGCGGCTTCGACGCCGTGTTCTCCGCCAACGATCCGATCGCGATCGGCCTCTACAGCAAGTTCGTACACGCGGGCGTCTCGATCCCGGAGGACATCGCGCTGATCGGTTACGACGACGTGCCGATGGCCTCGATGCTGCCGGTGCCGCTCAGCTCGGTCCGCCAGCCCACCCGGATGCTCGGCACGACGGCCACGAAGCTGTTGATCGAGGAGTGCGCCGACGACGACCACGAGCACCAGCACGTGGCGTTCCGCCCGTCGCTGACGGCCCGCACGTCCACCCTCGGAACCTGACGTCCACCCTTGCCCGACCAGACGGTCGGCCACGATGCGGGGGCGGGTTCACGAGCGCAGTCCGATCAGGTCGATGAGGTACGAGAGGTGGTCGGCCATGTCGACCGAGTCGTCGAGCAGCCACTGGAGCTGCAACCCGTCGGCGAGGGCGATGAGGATCACCGCCAGGCGATCGGGGTCGATGTCGGGTGACCAGCGCCCCTCATCGATCTCGGCCCGGACGGCCGCCGCCGCCCGGCGCCGCACCGCGTCGTAGCGATCGACGAAGAAGTCGTGGGCCTTGTGCTCAGGCTCGACGGCCTCGGCCGACAGCGAGACGAACAGGTGCACCAGGCCCGCCACCTCGGCGTTGCCGGCGATCACGTCGACGTAGTGTTCGAGCCGGAACGGCGCCGGCCGATCGCCGCCGTCTTCGCCATCGCCCTCGCCATCACCCGCGCCGTCGTCCGACGGAGAACGGTCCCGCAGGCGGAGCACCTCGGCGAAGAGCTCCTCCTTCGACCCGAAGTAGTGGAGGACGCCGGCGTTGCTGAGTCCGACGGCGGCCCCGATCTCGCGCAGTGTCGACTTCTTGAAGCCGTGCTCGGCGATCAACGCCAGGGCGACCTCGAGGATCTCCTGGCGCTTGGCCTCACCTTTGGCATAGCGGCCGCTCGTTCCCATGGCCGAGACCCTAGCCAGCTGTCCACCCGACCGAGACATGAATCCCTACCGTCAGTTGGGATTCATGGCTAGGCTGCTGGAATCATGAGCAACACCGATCGAAGCCTCACCCTCGACGACCCGCGCCTCACCGAGGCGCTGGCCGCCCTCACCCTCGAACGCAAGGTCCTCCTGCTGACCGGCCAGGACTTCTGGTCGACCTGGGCCCTCGACGAGATCGGCCTGCGGTCGATGGTCGTCTCCGACGGCCCGAGCGGCGTCCGCGGCGCCGTCTGGGACGAGCGCGACCCCTCCCTCAACCTCCCCTCAGCCACGGCGCTGAGCTCGTCGTGGGACCTCGACATGGCCTACCGCTACGGCGCCGTCGCCGCCGCCGAGGCCCGCCGCAAGGGCGTCGACGTCGTCCTCGGACCGACGATCAACCTCCACCGCTCCCCCCTCGGCGGCCGCCACTTCGAGGCGTTCAGCGAGGACCCCCTCCTCACCGCCGACCTGTCGGCGGCCTACGTCCGCGGCCTCCAGGACCACGGGGTGGGCGCCACCCCGAAGCACTACGTCGCCAACGACTTCGAGACCGACCGCTTCAACGCCAACGTCGTCGTCGACGACCGCACCCTGCGCGAGCTCTACCTCCTCGCCTTCGAGTCGTCGATCACCGAGTCGCGGGCGTGGCTGGTGATGAGCGCCTACAACTCGATCAACGGGCCGACCGCCACCGAGAACGAGCTGCTCGAGACGCCCCTCAACAGCGAGTGGGGGTTCGACGGCGTGGTCGTCAGCGACTGGACCGCCGTCCGTTCCCTCGAGAGCGCCCGCTTCAGTCAGGACCTGGTGATGCCCGGCCCAGACGGCCCGTGGGGCGAGGCCCTGGTCGACGCCGTCCGCAGCGGCGACATCGACGAGGCCGTGGTCGACCGCAAGGTCCTGCGGCTCCTCCTCCTCGCCGCCCGCGTCGGCGCCCTCGACGGCTTCGACGCCCCGGCGTCGCCGCCCGAGGTCGACGGCCTGGCCTTCTCCCGCGAAGCTGCCGCGGACGGCATGGTGCTCGTGCGCAACGACGACGGGATCCTCCCCCTCGCCCCCGACTCGGTCGGCTCGGTCGCCCTGATCGGCCACAACGCCGTACACGCCCGTACCCAGGGCGGCGGCTCCGCCACCGTGATCCCGTCGTCGGTCGTGTCCCCGATCGACGGCCTGCGCGAGGCCTTCGGCGTCGACGCGATCCGCTACGCCCAGGGCGCCGTCGTGCAGGACGGCGTGGTCGAGTTCGCGCCGGCGACGATGCACAACCCGGTCACCGATTCGCCCGGCGCCCACGTCCGTTTCCTCGACGACGAGGGCAACGCCCTGTTCACCGAGGACCGACTCGCCGGCCATCTCGTCTACTTCGGCGGCGACGCCCCGATCGCCGAGATGACCACCTTCGAGTTCACCACCCGCTGGACGCCGGAGTTCTCGGGCCCGATCCAGGTCGGCCTGGCCACGGTGGGCACCGCCCGTATCCACATCGACGGCGAGCTGGTGGCCGAGCACCGAGCGACCCCGGTCGGCGACGACCTGGGCGCCGCGTTCCTGTCGCCGCCTCCGATGACCAGCCTCGTCGAGGCCGTCGCCGGCACC
>JAWSVN010000241.1:0-4867 GCA_033851875.1 Acidimicrobiales bacterium | reverse complement strand
CAGACCACCGACATGAAGGGCCAGCTCGAGTTCTTCACCCAGGTGCTCGGCATGCCGCTCGTCGCCCTGTTCGACATGCACGGCGTGCCCGGCGCCATCCACGCCTTCGTCGAGCTCGACCCGACCACCGGCTACTGCCTCTCGTTCACCCAGGTGCCCGGCAACGAGGACGCCGAACCCGAGGTCGGCGTCACCCACGCCGGCACCGGCGCGGGTGCCTCGGCCCCCGGCACGATGCAGCACCTGGCCTTCGCCGTCGCCGACCAGGAGGCCCTGCTCGCCCTCCAGGACCGGATCCGCAGCCACGGTCTCGTCGTGATCGGCCCGATCGAACACGGCCTCTGCACGTCGATCTACTTCGGTGGCCCCGAGGGCCTCGTGCTCGAGGCGGCGTGGTCGGCCGAGCCGATCGACGCGTCGCGTTGGGTCGACCCCAAGATCTGCGCGGAGCTCGGGATTTCGGACGACGAGGCCGCGGCGATGATCCGGCCCGCCGAGTTCACCAGCGAGGGCCGCGTCCCCCAGCCGGCGGTCGATCCGTCGAAGCCGCGCCTCGGTTACCCCGACGAGGTGTGGGCGCAGATGGCGACCGTGCCCGACGAGGTGCTCACCAAGTCGGCCAGCGTCACCGACCCGCCGGTGCCGGCGGCGTAGCGGGCACACTGCCGGAGTGAACCGTTCCAATTCGGCGCTCCCCGCTCAGCCCGACCTCGACCCGACCGTGCCGACGATCACCGTCGACGGCCTCACCTTCCGCGACCTCGACCACGACGGCGAGCTCGGTCCCTACGAGGACTGGCGTCGCCCGGTCGCCGAACGGGTCGCCGATCTCCTCTCCCGCATGACGCTGGAGGAGAAGGTCGGCACGATGCTGCACGGCACCCTCCGGGCCGACGAGGGCCCGCTCGCCGTGCTCGGTCGGGGCGAGCGCTACGACCTCGACGATGTGGCCGGCCTGATCGGCGACCGCCACGTCACGTCGATGATCACGAGGCTGATCCCTGCGCCCGGCCCGTTCGCCGAGCAGAACAACCTCGTGCAGCGGATCGCCGCGAAGGCGCGCCTCGGCATCCCGGTCACGATCTCGAGCGACCCCCGCCACCACTTCGGCGACCTGGTCGGCGCCACCGTGTCGGGCACCGGGTTCACCGAGTGGCCGGAGACCCTCGGCCTCGGCGCCCTCGACGACGTCGACCTCGTCCGCTCGTTCGGCGACTGTGTGCGCCGCGAGTACCGGTCCGTCGGCATCGCCATGTCGCTCGCTCCCCAGGCCGACCTGGCCACCAACCCCCGCTGGCCCCGGTTCAGCGGCTCGTTCGGCGAGGACCCGGCCCTGGTCGACCGGATGGTCGGCGCCTACGTCGAGGGCGTGCAGGCCGGCGACGACGGACTCGGCCCGACGTCGGTGGCGTGCGTCGTGAAGCACTGGGTCGGCTACGGAGCGACATCCAACGGCTTCGACGGCCACAACTTCTACGGCCGCCACGCCGCGTTCCCGTCCGACGCCTTCGACGACCACGTCGCGGCCTTCTCCCGGGCCTTCGCCAACGGCGTCGCCGGTGTGATGCCGACCTACAGCATCCTCCAGGACCTCGAACTCGAGGGCGTCCCGGTCGAGCAGGTCGGCGCCGGCTTCAACCGCCAGCTCCTCCAGAATCTGCTGCGACGCGACCACGGCTTCGGCGGCATGGTGTTGTCGGACTGGGCGATCACCCGGGACTGCAACGACGCGTGCCGCACCGGCGAACCGAGCCAGGAGGCGGCCGACATCGCGATGTGTTGGGGCGTCGAGGACCTGTCACGGGTCGAACGGTTCGCAGCCTGCATCAACGCCGGCGTCGACCAGATCGGCGGCGAGGAAGATCCCGCCCCCCTGCTCGAGGCGGTGCGCTCGGGTCGGATCAGCGAGGCCCGGATCGACGACGCCGTCGGCAGCGTGCTCGCCCACAAGTTCGAGCTCGGCCTGTTCGAGCAGCCCTTCGTCGACCCCGAGCACGCGACCGCCGTCGTCGGGTCGCCCGAGGCACGGGCCGAGGCCGCCGACGCCCAACGCCGCAGCCTGGTCGCCCTGGCTGGCACGGCCACCGTTCCCGCCGACGCGATCGTGTGGGCCGAGGGTCCGCTGGCCGACGAGCTCGCCGCTCGCGGCGTCGCGATGACCGACGACGTCACCGCTGCGACCTTCGCCGTCGCCACCACGTCGACGCCCCACGAGGAGCTCCACCCCGGGTTCTTCTTCGGCCGCTGGCAGCACGAGGGTGACCTCGACTTCAAGCCCGGCACCCCCGAACGAGACCGGCTCGACGCGCTGCTGGGTGCCGTGCCGACCGTGTTGGTGGTGACGATGGACCGGCCCCCGATCCTCACCCCATTCGTCGACGCCGACAGCCCGAGCCGAGCGGCGGCCGTCGTCGCCGACCTCGGGGCTTCCCCAGCTGCGGTGGCCGACGTGCTGACGGGCGCCACCACCGCCGAGGGCCGCATGCCGTTCCGCCTCCCAGCGACGATGGAGGATGCGATCGCCTCGCCGTGTGACCGCCCGAGCGACGACCTCGCGCCGCTGTTCCCCACCGGCACCGGGACGTTCGCCGACTAGAGACCGCCCAGGATGTCGAGGCCGCCGAACAGGGCGCCGACGAGATCCGCGACACAGCCACAGCCGTCGAGGGACGCGCACCCATCGCCGACGCAGCCACTGGACGAGCCGCCGTCCTTCGCGGCCTGGCGGGCCCGGTAGCGGTGGACGAGCCCGTCGTCCTCGACCCGGAAGTAGCCGGCCTCGTCGAACCCACGCTCGCTCTCGAAGTGCTTGAAGTAGTAGGTCGCGCCGACCTCCCACTCGTCGTTCCACACCACGGTCCCGTCGGCCGCCAGATGGGCGGGATCGATCCGGGTCCGCTCACCGAGGCTCGGCCCGGTCGCCCAGATCGTCGCCTTCGACGGCGACCCGTCCTTCCGGCTCGACACCGATGCCCCGACACGGCGGATCGTTCCGCGCCCGACCGCCAGTTCCGGCGCGGCCTCGATCCGCTCGGCCGACTCCTCGTCCCTCGCTCGCCGGAACCTCACACCCAGCCGCCCGCGTAGTTGACGACCTGTCCGGTGGTGAACCCGCTCGTGCCGTCGAGGAACGGCATGCAGAACGCGGCGCACTCCTCGACGGTGCCCAACCGTCGCATCGGGACGGCCTTCTCGATGCGTGCGCGCACGGCGGGATCGTCGGCGCCGCTGGCCCGACGGAACTCGGGGAAGTCCATGAAGTTGGTGCCGACGACGTTCACCTGCACACCCGACGACGCCACCTCGGCGGCGACGTTGCGGGCCAGCATGTTGGCGGCCGCCCGGACCGACGAATAGAGGGGCGCGTTCGGGGTCGGCTTCGACCCGGTCGCGCTGGTGAGCAGCAACACCTGCCCATCGCCGGCGTCGACCATCGGCGCCACGACCCCCTGGAGGAAGTGGAACGCCTCGTCGAGGCAGCCGCTGACGACGGCGGCGAGGTCGTCGGCCGAGGCGTCGAGGAAGGGCCCGGTCACCACCCGGCCGGTGAACGCGACCGCCGAGTCGATTCGACCGAACCGTTCGAGCCCGAGATCGACGAGGGCACGGATCGGGTCAGCGGTCCGGAGGTCGACCCGGCCGGGCGCCACGGCCACGGTGGCACCCAGAGCCGCGAGCTCGTCGACGAGGCCGTCGGCCGGCTCGCCGATCACGAGGTCGTGACCCCGTTCGGCGAGCAGCTTGGCGATCGGCGGACCGACGTAGAACGACGTGTTGGCGACGAGGGCGACGCGGCGGGGGCTGATCATGACACCGGACTAGCACAGCCGGCCGCCGCTACCGTCGCCGGGGTGGACGCCGACGACCGCCCCGCCGCCTCGCCGTGCTGTGCTCCTCGGACTGCCCCGGTCGGCACCGAACCGTCCAGCGCAGTCACATCCAACGCTGACCGGCCCGGCCTCGACACCATCGAGGCGGCGCCCACCGACACGAGCGGGCAGGTGCTCGTGCCGGGCGGCACCTTCACGATGGGTGACGCCTTCGGCGAGGGCTACTCCGCCGACGGGGAGCAGCCGGCCCACCGCGTGACCGTCGCCGCGTTCTTCCTCGACCCGGTCGCCGTCACCAACGAGCGGTTTGCGGCCTTCGTCGAGGCCACCGGCTGGGTGACCGACGCCGAACACATCGGCGTGTCGGCGGTGTTCCACCTCGCCTTCGACGGTGACCCGTCCCACGTCCGCCACCGGGTCGGCGCCACCCCGTGGTGGTTGGCGGTCGACGGCGCCGACTGGCGTCACCCCGAAGGCCCCCACTCCTCCATCGACCATCGCGGCGACCACCCGGCCGTGCACGTCTCGTGGTTCGACGCCCACGCGTTCTGCCGCTGGGCCGGCACCACCCTGCCGACCGAGGCCCAATGGGAGTACGCGGCCCGGGGCGGGCTCGCCGGCCGCCGGTTCCCGTGGGGTGATGAGCTCACCAACGACGGCGAGTGGCGCTGCAACATCTTCCAGGGCCACTTCCCCACCGACAACACCGGCGACGACGGCCACCTCACCACCGCCCCCGTCGACGCCTTCACCCCCAACGGCTACGGCCTCCACCAGCTCGCCGGCAACGTGTGGGAATGGTGCGCCGACTGGTTCTCCCCGTTCACCTACCGCGACCGGGCGGCCGGCCCGGTCACCGATCCCGGCGGCCCGGCGATCGGGTCGAGCCGGGTGATGCGGGGCGGCTCCTACCTGTGCCACGACTCCTATTGCCACCGCTACCGGGTCGCCGCCCGCTCCAGCACCACCCCCGACTCGGCGACCGCCAACATCGGGTTCCGGTGCGCCAATCCGGCGCTGGCCACGTCAGAGCGCCG
>JAWSVN010000063.1:29956-33803 GCA_033851875.1 Acidimicrobiales bacterium | reverse complement strand
TCGTGCGTTCGAACTTTTCCTTGGCCATGGCTGGCTCGCTCCTTGGGGTCGTGACGAGGAGTTCGTATGCGTCGAACCGCCCCGTCGTCGACGGGGCGGAGGGGATCGGCCGACGACGGCCGATCAGTAGCGACGGTCGGGCTCGAACCGACGACCTCTCGATTATGAGTCGAGCACTCTTACCAACTGAGCTACGTCGCCATGCGAGGGTGAGCCCGTGGGGACCGACCGCTAGCGGAGCCTCCTGTGAGAATTGAACTCACGACCTTTTCCTTACCATGGAAACGCTCTGCCGACTGAGCTAAGGAGGCGCAGCTCGGCGCGCAAGCACCGAGCGTCTGGAAGTCTGCCAGCTTACCGGGCCGCCCCCAACCACCGTCGAGCAGATTTCGCGGGACTACGATGCTCGCCGTGGCCCGTCCCTGCCCGGCTCCGTCGCCGACGTGCTGATCCGTACCGCCGTCGAGGGCGACGCCGAGGCGTTGCTGGAGATCTACAACCTCGAGGTGCTCACCAGCACGGTCACCATGGACCTCGTGCCCCGCGACCTCGACACCCAGCGCCGCTACCTGGCCGAACGGTCCGGCGGCCTGGCCGTGTTGGTCGCCGAGATCGACGCCGGGGAGGGTGAGGGGCCCGAGATCGTGGGGTTCGCCTCGCTCAGCTTCTACCGGGATCGGCCCGCCTACCGGACCTCGGTCGAGAACTCGGTCTACGTCCACCGGGGCCACCAGCGTCGGGGCGTGGGTTCCGCACTCCTCGGCGCCTTGCTCGAACGTGCGTCGGCCCACGGGTTCCATGCGGTGTTCGCTCGGATCGCCGGCCCGCAGGAGGCGTCGCTCGCCCTCCATCGGGCCCACGGCTACGAGCTGGTGGGCATCGAGCGCGAGGTCGGGCGCAAGTTCGGCCAGTGGCACGACGTCGCCGTCATGCAACGCCTCCTCTAAACCGAGCCTCCTGCAGACCGACCTGGGGTCACGATCGGGGCTCACGCCGGGGATGTCCCCGATCCGCGAGCGGTCGACGGCATGGATTCTCTTCAACAACGAGCAGCGCCCGCCGCTCGAAGCCTGGAGGGAACCAGTCATGAGTCACGAACCCGCATTCGCTCGCCGTTTCGCCCGAGTCGCCGCCATCGCAGCACTCGGCACCGCCACCGTCGCCGGCGTCGCCACCCCGGCCGACGCCCAGTTCATGTCGCCGTCGGGTCCCCGCTGGACGCCGGAGTCGCGGCCGGTCCTCTCGTACGGTCCGCAGGCCGACATCGAGTACTTCGGCGAGTTCGGCTGGGATGCAGAGAACCAGGAGCCGTTCGCGGAGGCCCTCCCCCACGACCGCTCGAAGGACGTCCACAGCATCTCGAGTTGCGTGACCCCGGGCGCCGGCCTGGCCCCTTGGACCGCTCAGGTGACCACGGCGTGGGCAGAGAGCGTCGTCTGGACCGTCGACGGTGACGTCGTCCGCATCGACAACGCCCCCGAGGCCAGCGACGAAGCGCAGCCCGCCTCGACCCTCGCCGGCCTCGACGCCGACGCCGGCCCGGACGAATTCGCCTTCGAGGTCCCCGACCTGCCGGCCGGCGTCTACGAGGTCGAGGCCCGAGCGTTCAGCCGGGACCACGGCCAGGGCAGCCTCGGCGACATGGCCCGCTTCGAGGTGACGATCGGCGGCTTCTGCGAAGGCACGATCGACGTCGACCTCGACGCCGGCGTCGACATCGAGCCGTCCTACGGGTTCGCCCCCTTCCGCCTCGGCCGTTGACCCCCGCCAGGACGCGACGCTGCCCCCAGCTGAGGGCGTGGGGGCAGCGTGTGTCGTGGGCCGGGAAGGATTCGAACCTTCGTAGGCGAAGCCGGCGGATTTACAGTCCGCTCCCTTTGGCCACTCGGGCACCGACCCAGGAGGTGTAGGAGGTTAGCGGTGCGGTAGCGTCGCGCCATGCCCAGTTTCGATGTTGTCTCCGAAATCGACCTGCAGGAAGTGCGCAACGCCGTCGACCAGGCTCAGCGCGAGGTGAGCAACCGGTTCGACTTCAAGGGGACCGACTCACGCATCGACCTCGACGACAAGGCGATGACGATCACGCTCGAGACCGCCAGCGAGGACCGGATGTTCGCCCTCCGCCAGGTGCTCGAGGAGAAGTTCGTGAAGCGCTCGGTATCGCTCAAGTCGGTCGACTTCGGTGAACCCGAGGACGCCGCCGGCGGCCGCTCGCGGCTGAAGGCCGATCTCAAGGCCGGTATCAGCAGCGACCTGGCCAAGAAGATCAACGTCCACATCAAGGAGCTGAAGCTCAAGGGCATCCAGAGCTCCACCCAGGGCGACCAGGTCCGCGTCACCGGCAAGAAGCGTGACGCCCTGCAGGACGTGATCGCCTCCCTCAAGGAGGGCGACTTCGACCTCCCCTTGCAGTTCCAGAACTTCCGGGACTGACCGTCTCTTCAATGACCGTCGTTCCGGTGGCTGCCGTTCCTGTGGCTGAGTTCGTTGCCGTTGTGCAATCGAGCGCACAGAACCGTGGAGCGGTCCGGGAGTAGAACAGACAACAGCCGCCGGCATCAGGCCGGCGCCGACACGAAGGGCGGTGCGCGATGGACGATCAGACGACCCCGTCGTCCTCCGTCGTGCTCGGCGTCGACCTCGGCACGACCTTCACCGCCGCCGCGGTGCAGCGCGGCGACCGAGCGCCGGAGATGCTCTCGCTCGGATCGAGCGGCTACGGCGTCCCGTCGGTCCTCGTCCTGCGCGACGACGGCACCTTCCTCGCCGGTGAACACGCCGCCCTCCGGGCCGCGTCGAACCCCACCCACGTCGCCCGCTATTTCAAGCGGCAGCTCGGCGACGGGTCGACCCGCATCGTCGGCGGCGTGCCCTTCACCCCGCAGACGCTCACGTCACACCTGCTGCGCTGGGTGCTGGGGGTGGCGACCGAACGCCTGGGAGCCGCACCCGACCGGGTCGTCCTCACCCACCCGGCCAACTGGGGTCCGTACCGGCGGGAGATCTTCGAACAGGCAGCGGCGATGGCCGGCGTCGACGACCTGGTGCTGTGCACCGAGCCCGAGGCCGCGGCGATCAACTACGCCGCCGCCACCGCCGTGGGCAGGAGCGGCGATGGCGAGGTGGCCGAGGGCGAGCTGATCGGGGTCTACGACCTCGGCGGCGGCACCTTCGACGCCGTCGTCATGCGACGCACCGGCGAACGGTTCGAGATCGTCGGCCAGCCCCGCGGCGTCGAACGACTGGGCGGCATCGACTTCGACGACGCCGTGCTGGGCTTCGTGGCCGAGACCTGTGGTGTCGATCTGGCCGAGGTCGGCGCCGGCGACGAGGGGACCGTCGCCGCCGGGCACCGCCTCCGCGACGACTGCGTGACGGCGAAGCGACTGCTGTCGGCCGACACCTCGGCCGACGTGCGGGTGACCCTGCCGGGCCTGGAACGCACGGTCCGGCTGACCCGCAACGAGTTCGAACAGCGCATCCGGCCCCGCCTGGTCGAAAGCCTGACGGCGTTCGAAGCAGCCCTCCACTCCGGCGGGATCGAGGCCGACCAGCTGAGCCGCGTCCTGCTGGTCGGCGGGTCGTCGCGCATCCCCCTCGTGGCACAGCTGTTGACCCAGGCGTTCGGTCGCCCGATCGCCGTCGACAGCGACCCCAAGAACGCGGTGGCGCTGGGGGCAGCCCGGTTCGGCGGTGCCGTGCCGGCGGCCGAGGTGGTGGCGCCGACGGCGCCCGAGGTGATCGACGTGCGGTCCCTCCCCGACCGGGCGCCCGGACCCCCACCCCCGAAGCTCGAGTCGGTCGACCTGCGCACGCCACCGGCGCGCACGGCACCGCCAGCAACGAC
>JAWSVN010000063.1:11605-29924 GCA_033851875.1 Acidimicrobiales bacterium | reverse complement strand
GCGCCGCCCGCGAGCGCTGCTCCAGCGTCGTGGGCGCCGCCGTCGGCGCCGACGCCCGCCCCGATCGACACGACGCCGCCCGCGCCCCCGCCAGCTCAGAGCGAGCTCGCCGGCGTGGCCTCGGAGTCGTCCCACCGCATCGTCTTCCCCGCCGCCACGTCGCCGCCGGTCGCCGCCGACCCGGTCCGGAGCTCGACGACCGCCAATCGCGAACCGACCAGCCACTCGCTGCGTCTCATCGTCGCAGCGATCATGGTCGTCATCGTCCTCGTGCTGGTCGCCGCCGCCAGCCAACTCTGACCGATCGACCGCCCACACCAACACCAGCACGACCAATACCGAACACCGAGTCCATCTGGAGGGAGTCATGGACCAACAACTCGACCCGTCCCATGTCGAAGCGTTCAAGGAGCGCTTCGACGCCGTGCACAACAACGTGTCGCGGGTGATCAAGGGCAAGCCCGGAGAGATCCGGCTCGCCCTCACCAGCATGCTGTCGGAGGGCCATCTCCTCGTCGACGATGTGCCCGGCACCGGCAAGACCTCGCTCGCCAAGGCGCTCGCCGCGTCGATCGAGGGCTCGATGCACCGCATCCAGTTCACGCCCGACCTGCTGCCGACCGACGTGACCGGCTCGATGATCTACCACTCGACCGAAGGCCGGTTCGAGTTCCACCCCGGGGCCGTGTTCGCCAACGTGGTCCTGGCCGACGAGATCAACCGGGCGTCGCCGAAGACCCAGTCGGCGCTGCTCGAGGTGATGGAGGAACGGCAGGTGACCGTCGACGGCACCGTCCACGCCACGCCCCGTCCGTTCGTCGTGATCGCCACCCAGAACCCGGTCGAGTTCGACGGCACCTACCACCTGCCCGAGGCCCAGATCGACCGGTTCATGATCCGCATGGCGATGGGCTATCCGAGCCACGAGGCCGAGATGCACGCCATCCGCGACCGCCTCCGGGGCCAGCGCCCCGAGGACCTCTCGCCGGTGATCTCCACCTCGGAGTTCGAGTGGATGATCCAGACCGCAGCCGCCGTGCACGTGGCCGAGTCGCTCGAGTCGTACGTGGTGACGGTGGCCCAGGCCACCCGCACGATGGAGGAGCTGCGTCTCGGCGTGAGCCCTCGTGGCAGCCTCGCTCTGCTGCGAGCGGCCCAGAGCTGGGCGGCGGCGAAGGGGCGCGGCTTCGTCACCACCGACGACGTCAAGGAACTCGCCCCCTTCGTGCTCGGCCACCGCATGTTGTTGTCGCCCGAAGCGGAGCTGTCGGGCGTCACCGCCGCTCAGCTCACCCAGCGGGTGCTCGACGCCGTGCCGCTGCCGGACGCTCGGGTCTGACGTGCTCACCTCGAACGGACGGTGGGCGGTGCTCGCCGCGATGGTGACCGCGGCGATCGGCGTGGTCTTCGACTACCAGTGGGCGCTGTGGGCCGGCCTTGGTCTCGGGCTCGCCCTCGCCGCCGCCCTCGCCTGGGCCACCCGCGCCCCTCAGCTCTCCGCCCACCAGGTCCTCGCCCCGCCGGTCGTCGGCGTCGGCGACGCGTCGCACGCCGCGATCGTCGTGCGCAACGAGGGCAGCGGCGCCAGCGCCCCGGTGCGAGCCGCCAACCAGGTCGGCGGCCGGGAGGTGTCGGTCGACATCCCCCGTCTGGCACCGGGCGAACAGCACCGCGCCGAGGTGTTGTTGCCGACCGACCGTCGCGGCCACCTCGAGGTCGGGCCGCTCACGATCGACCGGGCCGACCCGTTCGGGCTCGTCCGGGCCACGACCCATCGGGGCGGCACCACCACCCTGGTCGTCCACCCGGCCGTGCACCCGATGACCACGCTCCCCACCGGACACCGCCGCGAGCTCGAGGGGTCGACCACGGCCCGCCCCCAGGAGGGCGGCATCTCGTTCCACAGCCTCCGCTCCTACGAGCCCGGTGACGACCTGCGACTGATCCACTGGCGATCGGTGGCCAAGACGGGCTCGTTGATGGTCCGCAAGAACGTGTTGACGTCGGAGCCGCGGCTGATGGTCGTGCTCGACACGTGGGCCGGTTCCTATGCCGACGACAGCTTCGAGGACGCCGCCAGCGTGGCCGCATCGCTGGTGAGCGCCGGGGCGGAGAGCCGCTACCCGGTGACGTTCCGCACCACCGGCGGCCTCGGCGGCGAGGTCGCCCCGTCCGGCGACGGCCGTGGCGAGGTCATGCGGATCCTGGCCGGTGTCGAACCGAGCGACGACGACCCGGGCCTCAACGCCGTGGTCCGCTTCGCCGAGCGGGTGGAGGGTGTCAGCCTCGGCGCCGTCACCGGCCAACCCTCGGCCGACCGCACCGCCGGCATCACCCGGGTGCGGCCGCGCTTCGACATGGTCACCGTCGTCCAGGTCGGGGAACGCTTCGATCGCCCGGCCATGCGCATCCCGGGGGCGCTCGTGATCAACGGCGCCGACACCGCCGACGTGCTCAACCGCTGGAAGGGGCGATTCGGATGACCGCCGCCGCCGCACCAGTGGCCGAGACGACGACGGCCCGCCTCGGCCTCGACACGGGGTTCGTCAACACCGCCGTCGCGGCCGTCGCCGTGTTCGTCGCGGTGGCGCCGCTCGCGTGGCGATGGGACGCCGTGTTCGCCGACGCCGGTCACCGCCTGCCGATCATCGTGGCGTCGCTCCTCGGGGTCGGGGCGGCCGCCGGGCTCGCCGCCGCCACCGGGTGGCGCCGATCGGTGATGGTCGCCGCCGGCTTCGGCGCCCTCGTCGTCGGCCTGGCCGGTTGGTATGCCACGTCGATCGGCGACCTGCCCGGCGACGCCGTCGATGCCTGGAAGGATGTGGCCTCGGTCGGCCTGTTGTTGCCGACGACCCGCGCCTTCGTGATCGTGCCGGTGATCGTCGCCGCCGTCGCCGGGTTCGGCGCCACCGTGCTCGCCGTGCGGGGCCCGGCCGTCGCCGCTCTCCTCCCCCTCGCCGTCGCCCACGGCGTCACCACCGCCTACACCGTCGAGCGGACGGCGACCCCGTGGTGGGTCGCGCCGCTGCTGATCGTCGCCGTGCTGGCGGCGAGCGCGTCGAGTGCGCGGGGTCGACGACGCCGCAACCCGGCCACCCTCGCCGCGGCCGGGGCGTTGGCCGCCGCCCTGGCGGTGGCGGCCGCCGGCGTCGCGATCGTGAGCGACGACGACCGCGGCTTCGATCTGCGCGAACGGCTGGAGCGTCCGGTCGAGGTCGCGACGGGGGCCACACCGCTGGCCGAACTCAAGCGCTCCCTGATCGAGGACGAGCCGGTGACCGTGTTCGAGATCTCCCTCGAGGGGCTCGACGACGTCACCGAGGTCCAGTACCTGCCGGTGGTCGAGCTCGACGCCTACGACGGCACGGTGTGGTCGGTCGGCAGCCGGTTCGAAGCGAGCGGCGCCGCGCTCCCGCTGCCGGCGCAGGCCGGTTCGTTGTCGTCGGCGGCGCTCACCCAGCGCACCGCCGTCACCGGCGCCTACCCGTTCGCGTTCCTGCCCCGCGCCGGCGTGGTCCGCGACACGACCGCCGCCGGCGAGGTCGACCTGGCCTGGAGCGAGCAGACCGGGGCGATCGCCCTGATCGATCCCACGACGACCGAGCTCGAGATCGACTTCGGCGTCCAGCTCGCCAGCGACACGCTGCCGGCCCAGCCGGCGGTCGGCCCGCTGCCGGCGAACGTCCGGTCGGCGTCTACACCGCCGACGCTGGGCGAGGACCAGGTGCCCGTATTCGAACGCTTCGTGGCCGCCGTCGGCGAGGGCGCTGCGTCGGACTACGACCGCCTCGTCCAGCTCGAGACGATCCTGCGGTCGGACCGGTTCGGCTACAACACCGACGCCCCGTCCGGCCACAGCCTCGCCGCCCTGACCAGCTACCTCGAGCCGAATGCGGGGACGAGCGTCGGGTTCGCCGAGCAGTCGGCGACCGTGTTCGCCGTCGCTGCCCGCCAGTTCGGCTCGGCGTCGCGGGTGGTGGTCGGCTATCGCCTGCCCGAGCCGCTGACGGCGGCGGCGCCGACGGCGACCGTCACCGAGGACCAGTTGCACGCCTGGCCGGAGGTGTGGATCGACACGGTCGGTTGGGTCCGATTCGAGCCGACCAACACCGGCAACGAGACGACCGAGGAGACCGCACGGACCCCGGCGGTGAGCGAGGAGGGTCAGGCGGCGCCGACCGGCGCGCTGCCCGATCTTCAGGAGCCGGTGTTGATTCCGGACCCCGAGGTCGACGGCGACGGGTTCGGTCGTTGGCGGTGGCCGCTGATCGTCCTCGCCCTGCCGCTCGTCTACCTGGCCGGGGTGATGTCGTGGCGAGCGATCCGGCGGCGTCGCCGTCGCAGCGGCGGCCCTGACCACTCGACGATCGGTGCCTGGCTCGAGACCCGCGATCGCTTGCGGGGCCTCGGGCTGCCGGCGGGCGACGAGCGGTCGCCCCTCGAGCTGGCCGACGAACTGTCGGTCATCGACCTGCGCGACGTCGCCGAACCGGTGGAGGCGATGGCGCCCTTCGTCGACTCGGCGCTGTTCGCTCCGGCCGGCATGCCCCACGCCGTCGACGACGCGGCGGCGTGGCAACACGCCGGCGACGCGTCGAAGGCGGCGGCGGCCTCGGTCGGGTGGCGGCGACGCCTCCGGGCGTTGGCCGACCCGAGGGCGTGATCAGCCGATCGGGCTGGCCCAGTCACCCGACCGGAGCCGAGCGATGCGCTCGGCGGCCGGCGGGTGGGTCGAGAACAGGTTGGCCATCGACACCCGTCGCCCGGCCAGTGGGTTGACGATGTAGTGGCTGGCCTGGGGCGGCGGCACCTCCGACACGATCTGCTGGGAGAAGCCGTTGAGCTTCTCGAGCGCCCGAGCGAGGGGCTCGCCGTCGCCGATCATGATCGCCGCCCGCCGGTCGGCCTCGAACTCACGGCTCCGACTGATGGCGGCTTGGATGATGCCCGCGGCCATCGGGGCGAGGAGGGCGAAGGCGAGGGCGATGATCGGGTTGCCGTCGTTGCGGTCGCGGCGGCCGCCGCCCATCATCCCGCTCCACATCACCATGTTGGCGGCGTAGCTGATGGCGGTGGCGATGGCGGCCGCCACCGATCCGGTGAGGATGTCGCGGTTGCGGATGTGGGCCAGCTCGTGGGCGAGCACGCCACGGATCTCGTCCCAACTGAGTGTCTGGAGCAGCCCTTGGGTGACGCAGACGGCCGCGTTGTCGGGGTTACGACCGGTGGCGAAGGCGTTGGGTTGCATCTCGGGCGACACGTAGAGGCGGGGCATGGGCAGCCCGGCGTTGGTGGTCAACTCGTGCATGACCGCGTAGTACTGGGGCACCTGGGCCTGGCTGACCTCGACGGCCTTGGCCGAGCGGATGGCGAGCTTGTCGCTGAACCAGTAGCTGTAGCCGACCATGCCGAAGGCGAGGATCGCGGCGATGGTCAGGCCACCGCTGCCGCCGAGGACCCGACCGACGAGCATCATCAGCCCGGCCATGCCGCCCAGCAGGACGGCGGTCTTCATTCCGTTCTTCATGCCTGTTCCAACGCTCTCACCGGCCGGGACGTTCCCATCCCACCGATGCTAGGGACGCTCAACCCAGGCGGGCGGGAAGGGCCTCGAAGACGGCCGGGTCGTGGCCCGGAATCAGCTGGGCCCCGGCGGCGCCGAGGGAGCGGAGGCGGCCGATGCTACGGGCCTGTTCGGCGAGGTCATGGCCGGCGCCGGGGAGCGGGCCGCCGTCGAGGGTGCGTTCGAAGTAGGCGCAGTCGCCACACACGACCACCTCGGCGTCGTCGAGGCGGATCCGCACCGACTGGTGGCCGGGGGTGTGGCCGGGGGTCGGGAGGCAGACCACCGAACCGTCGCCGAACACGTCGTGCTCGCCGTCGACGGCCACCAGGTCGTGGCCGTGATCGAGGTCGCCCGAGTTGAGGTTCGACCCCGCCGCCAGCTCGGGGTCGCGCGCCGCCGCCAGCTCGGCGGCCTGGATGATGACCCGCGCGTTGGGGAGCTGGTCGAGGCCACCGCTGTGGTCGAAGTGGGAGTGGGTGACGATGGCGATGTCGACGTCGACCGGGTCGACCTGACGCTGCTGGAGCTGCGCCGCGAGCAGGGTGTCGGCATCGAGTCCGACCTCGAAGAACAACGAGATCAAATCGAGGAACGACCCAGGCGTCGACAGCGCCGTGCTCATCCCGGTGTCGATCACGGCGATCCCGTCGGGGTGGCGCACCAGGTAGCTGGGAACCGGGATGGTGATGCGGTCGGCGGCCCCGCCGGCCTCGAACATGTCGAGACCGGCGGCGAGGGTGCCGCATCCCATCGGTTCGATCGTGACCCCCATCGTCTCGCTCCTCCTGCTCAGCGACCCTTGAAGACCGGGGTGCGCTTCTCGATGAAGGCGGCGACGGCCTCGTTGGTGTCGGCGGTGCTGAAGTTGACGGTCTGGGCCGACCCCTCGCGCTCGAGAGCCTGGGGCAGGGTCGTCTCGAACGATTCGTGGACCAGCCGCTTGGTCTGGGCCAAGGCAATCGGCGGGCCGGCGGCCAGGCGAGCGGCCCAGTCGGCGACGATGCCGTCGAGCTCGTCGGCGGGCACGATGCGGTTGACCAGGCCGATGCGGTCGGCCTCGGTGGCGTCGATCAGGTCGGCGAAGAAGGCGAGCTCCTTGGCTCGGTGCATGCCGATGCGGCGGGGCAGGAACCACGAGCCGCCGAAGTCGATGCTGAGGCCCCGCTTGGCGAAGATCTCGGCGAAGCGGGCGGTCTCGTCCGCGATGACGAGGTCGCAGGCGAGCGCCATGTTGAGCCCGGCGCCGACGGCCACGCCCGACACCTTGGCGATCGTCGGCTTGGGGCACTCGGCGATGGCGATGCACGCCGCGCCGACACGGCGCATCGCAGCGAGCTGGTGAGCGTCCTGGTTGGGCGGCGGGGCGTCGCCGTCGCCGGCGAGGTCGGCGCCGGAGCAGAAGTCGCCCTCCGCGCCGGTGAGGATCACGACCCGGTCGTCGCGCCGGTTGGCGATCTCGGTGAACACCTCGGTCAGCTCGTCCCACATGGGCGGCGGCACGGCGTTCTTGCGGCGGGGCCGGTTGAGGGTGACGGTGACGATCCCGTCGGCCCGCTCGACGAGCAGTCGGTCACTCACTTGCTCAGCGCTGGTCATCCGCGCAACCTACCGAACCGCACCCGCCCGGTCGAAACGGGCGCCTCACGTGTGGCGGTCAGGTGTGATAGCCGGAGTCGATGTAGACGGTCTTGATGCCGAGCTGCTGGTAGGCCCGGATGTTTGCGGGGTGGTCGTCGATGGCGAGGATCGGTTCGAACCCCTGGGCCTGGAGTTGGCGGACCGCCAGGGTCTTGATGTCGGCCGCCCGCCCGTAGTCGCCCGTGGTCCGCATGATCAACACGTGCCACGGGATCTCGTGGCGTTCGAGCCACTCGACGGTGATGTGGGCGGTCCAGTCGGGGCGGGAGGTGACGAGGGCGATCGTGTGCTCGTCGTCGACCTCACGCAGGAACGTCACCTGTTCCTCGATGACGCTGTCGTCGGTGGCGTCCATGAAGAAGCTGTCCCAGTCGCGCCACCCCTCGGTGAGGTGATGCTGCCGATGTCGGGCATCGGCGAGCACACCGTCGATGTCGACGCACAGCGCCATCGACGGTTCGCGCTCGGTGAGGCGCCAGTACCAGGACGGGGGGTAGGCGTAGGCCAGGGCTCCGACCCTAGTCCTCGTCGCCGCCCGCAGCGCGGTCGGCGATCTCGGCCACCACGCCGGGGTCGGCGAGGGTGGTGGTGTCGCCGAGCGAGCGGCCATCCGCGACGTCGCGCAGCAGGCGGCGCATGATCTTGCCCGACCGGGTCTTGGGCAGGTCGGGCACGATGATCACCGTCTTGGGGCGGGCGATCTTGCCGAGCTTCTCCCCCACGTGGGTGCGGATCTCGTCGCCGAGTTGCTGCGACGCCTCGAAGCCGCCGCGCAGGATCACGTAGCCGATGATGGCCTGGCCGGTGAGCTCGTCGTTGCCGCCGACGACGGCCGCCTCGGCGACGGAGGGGTGGTCGACGAGGGCCGACTCGACCTCGGTGGTCGAGATCCGGTGACCCGACACGTTCATCACGTCGTCGACGCGCCCGAGGAGCCAGAGGTAGCCGTCGGCATCGAGCTTGGCGCCGTCACCGGCGAAGTAGCGGCCCTCGTACGTGCTCCAGTAGGTGTCGCGGTAGCGCTCCGGGTTGCCCCAGATGCCCCGCAACATCGACGGCCACGGCTTGGAGATCGTCAGGTAGCCGCCGCCCTCGGTGACGACCTCGCCGTTGTCGTCGACCAGTTCGGCGAACACGCCCGGGATGGTCTGACAGGCGGAGCCGGGCTTGGTGGTGGTGACGCCCGGCAGCGGGGTGATCATGTGGCCGCCGGTCTCGGTCTGCCACCAGGTGTCGACGATCGGGGCCGACTCGCCGCCGATGTGTTCGTGGTACCACATCCACGCCTCGGGATTGATCGGCTCGCCGACGGTGCCGAGCACCCGCAGCGACGACAGGTCGTGCTTCTGGGGTTCCTCGACGCCCCACTTCATGAACATGCGGATCGCGGTGGGGGCGGTGTAGAGCTGGGTGACCTTGTAGCGCTCGACGATGTCCCACAGGCGGTCCTTGCCCGGGGTGTCGGGGGTGCCCTCGTACATCACCGACGTGGCGCCGTTGGCGAGGGGGCCGTAGACGATGTAGCTGTGGCCGGTNNTAGCCGCCGGTGGTGTGCATGATGCCCTTGGGCTTGGCGGTGGTGCCCGAGGTGTAGAGCAGGTAGAGGAGCTGCTCGGAGTCCATCGGTTCGGCCGGGCAGTCGTCGGACGCGTCGGCCATCAGGTCGTGCCACCAGTGATCGCGGCCCTCGGTCATCGCGGGGGCGGTGTCGCAGCGGTTGGCGACGACGACGGCCTCGACGCTGGGGGCGCCGATCTCGAGGGCCTGATCGACGGTCGGCTTGAGCAGGGCGGGGGCGCCGCGGCGGTAGCCGGCGTCGGCGGTGATGATCAGGCGGGCCTCGGCGTCGATGCAACGGTCGACGATCGCGTCGGCGCTGAAGCCGCCGAAGATGACCGAGTGGGCGACGCCGATGCGGGCGCACGCCAGCATCGCGATCGGCAACTCGAGGATCATCGGCATGTAGATGGCGACCCGGTCGCCCTTCTCCAGCCCGAAGCCCTTGAGCACGTTGGCGAACTTCTTCACCTCGGTGAGCAGCTCGGCGTAGGTGATCGTGATCGTGTCGCCGGGCTCGCCCTCCCAGTGGTAGGCGACCTTGTCGCCCCGGCCGGCCTCGACGTGGCGATCCAGGCAGTTCTCGGTGATGTTGAGCTCGCCGCCGACGAACCACTTGGCGAAGGGCAGCTCCCACTCGAGGGTGGTGTCGAAGTCCTTGCGCCACGTGACCAGCTCGCGGGCCTGGCGGGCCCAGAACGCCTCGAAGTCAGCCTCGGCCTCGTCGTAGAGGGCACGGTCGTTGACCAGGGCGGCGCCGGCGAACTCCGGAGGAGGCGGGAACGTCCGATCCTCGTTCTCGTACACCTCGATGGCCTGGTCGCTCACGGCGCTCCCCCTTGGTCGGTCCGGCGGCCAGGCTACCCCTCGCCCCTCGATCGGGCCATCGCCGATCCTCAGGCCTCGAGTGGATTGGCGACATGGAAGCCTCGTCGCTCGGCAGCCGAGCAGAGGTCCGCGTCCGCCGAGGTGAGCACCGCGGCTCCGACGAATTCGGCCGCTGCGAGGTGCACGGCGTCATAGCCCCTGAGGCCCTCGGCCTCGGCGAGATCGGACGCGGCCGCAACGAGATCCGCCGTGACCTCCACGATGTGGAGCTCCGAGAGCAACTGCTCGACCTCGACTCTCGCACCGCGCAGTTGGCTCGCCGTGAGTCGTCCGCCTCGTGCGGCCGACGCCAGGGCCGCCACGGCCTCCACGGCGATCAACGAAACCGACGCCAGCCGCTCGGCTCTGGACCAGATCTCGACGGCCCGATCCGAGCCGGTCTCCTCGACGACCAACTTCAGCAACGTCGACGTGTCGACGTAGAAGATCACGCCACTGCGGGGCTCACCGTCGCTGCTCGGCGACGAGATCGCTCACCGATCCGGACGGCTTGATGCGACGGGTGGGCAGATGGCGGCGACGGCTGCCGCTCGGGACTCGAACGAGCCCAGCATCGACGAGATCGGCGAGCCGGTTCTCGGAGGCGTCGACGGGGCTCAGACGGGCGACCGGTCGTCCGCGATCGGTGACGATGACCTCCTCACCGGCACGCACTCGGTCGAGGTACCTGCTGAGGCTGTTCTTCAGCTCTCGAATCCCGACCTCGGATCCATTGGTGGCCACATTCATGGATCCATGGTAGCCACATTTCGGCGGCTTCTCAAGGTGCCCGGTCAACGCTCGCCGGACTCGGTCTAACGACAGTCGGCGGCGTGCCGATCTGGGTGACATGGCGTCGCCTCACCCGACCGACACGGAGCCCCGGTCATCGACCGAGATCCGTTGCCGACTCGGTCCGACCGAGCCCTTACTCTTCGGCGCGTCGGTGGGCGGCCTGGCCTGGTGGCTGGCGACGCACCAGGTCGGCGTCCGGGGATGGCTCCCTTTGGGCGCAGCCCTGCTCGGCGCCATCGGTCTCCTCGCTGCTTGGATGGTCACCACCATCCACGCCCGACGCGTCGGCCGGCCCTGGAGCCGCTACGTGATCTCCGATGATGGGGTGTCGGGCGTCGATGTGTTCGGATCATTCGCCTGCACCTGGAACGAGATTGCGTCCGTGACCGAGCCGGCGAATCCCTACGGTCTCTCGTCGAGCTGGTGGGAGCCGTTCTCGCTGCTCGATCGTCGCGGTCAGGAGCTGTACCGCTTCACCCGCCGCCCGAACGGCATGTCGTTCCGGGATCTCCACGCCGAGGTACTCGAACACGTCGAAGGATCGAGAGCGAGCTCGTAGCGGCGGTTACTCCGGGAACTCATCCAGCCAGATGTCGATCGCGAACACGACGAGGGCTCCGTCACGAGGATCGACGTCGTCGGGCACGACGAAGAGGTGGAAGCCTGCGACCGTCACTCCCTCGACGGTCAGGCGGCGCCCCGGACCATGCGGCCGCGCCGTGGCTTCCCACACACCAGGAGCGGACAGAAGTTTCAGCGCTGGAGCGAGATCCACTCTGCGGAAGTCCTCGCGTCGATTCGGCTCGATCTGCGATTCGACATCGAGTACGGCCGCATCGGCCAGCCGGACGGGTCTCACCCTCGGCGGTTGGCCCGCTCAGCGAGAGCGTGCAGCTCATCGTCGCTCCTTCGACGAAGCGCGGCGAGAGCGGCGGGGGTGAGTTCGTCGTCGGATTCGACGACCCGCGGCACCGACCGCTGCGAAGGAGTGGCCTTCTTCAGATCCTTCTCATCCATGCTGCAGAGCGTAGGCGCATGCGCTGACAGCGTCCGCTACGGCCATCTCGTTGCGCTGGGGGTCTCATGTGGACCTGGGCGCAATTCGTTGCGCTGCGGGCGGTTCAGGGGAGGTCGAAGCGGGCCCGGAGGCCGGCGACGACGGTGTCGATGCCGGCGGCGAAGAGCTCGGAGGGTTCGAGGTGCTGGGTGCGGGCCAGACGCTCGGCTACCTCGGGGGCGACCTCGAAGGGGAAGGCGCCGGCACCCGACGCGCCGCCGGCGTCGCGCAGGGCCTCGATGTTGGACCGCTCATTGGCGGCGAAGCCCATCACGTAGGCCACCGCCACGTTGACGGCCACGTAGGCGTCGGCCAGGTCGAGCCCGACGGCCTCGAAGCGGCCCCACGCCCACACCAACACGTCGAGGGCGGCGGCCGACGGGGTCTGGCCGCCGGCGAACAGGTCGACGGCGACGGGGTGGGCGAGCAGCACCTCGTGGAAGGCGTGGAGGCCACGGCGGATCGCCGTCTCCCAGTCGTCGGCCGGCACGTCGGTCGGCAGGTCGATCTCGAGGTAGAGCTGCTCGAGGACGGCAGCGAGGAGGTCGTCCTTGTTCTTCACGTAGTGGTAGAGCGACATCGCCTCCACCCCGAACGCGGCGCCGAGCTTGCGCATCGACAGCGACGCGAGACCCCCGTCGTCGGCCATGGCCAACGCTCGTCTGGCGATGCTCTCGCGGCTGAGAGCTGGGCGTTCGGCGATCGACATCGCGCTCAACGGTACCGGGGCGTCACGGCTGGGAGGCCCGGCGGCGTCGCCACCACTCCGCCACCCACCAGCCGCCGAGGCCGCTCGGATCGGTGAGGGCGGCCGCCTCGTTGACCCGGCTCCGCATCCGCATCGCCGCGAGATCGGGGGCGGCCGCATGGGCGTCCCAGTAAGCCCGCCCCTCGGCCACCAGCTCGTCGATCCCCCAATCGCCGAGCCACTCGGCCTGGGGCACGAGCCGACTCTTCGGCGGGAGCTGGTCGAAGCCGATGTCGACGGTGATGTCCCACGCCCCGGGTTCGGCGAACGGGTCGTCGCCCCGCTCGTGGCCCCGGTAGGTCCGCAGCCAACCGCCCCGCTCCACCAGCTCGAGGGTCGACGGTGCGCCGTAGTCGAAGGCGATCAATCCGCTGGCGCCGCGGTCGAGCACCTCACGGACCCAGGCTCGGGCTGCGTGGTGCACGGGCAGGCGCCCGCCGACCGCGACTCGATCCAGGTCGGGCACCCGGGCCAGCAGGTCGTCGGCCTCGGCGGCGTCGAGATGCTCCAGCGACTCGACCGGCCGACCGTCGTCGGGATCGGGGACGACGTGGAGTTCGAGCCACCCGTCGGCGCCCCGTTCGACGATGCGCACGACCAGGTTGTCGAGCAGCTCGTTGGCGACCACGACCGCCCCGTCGAGCGACTCCGGCAGCTCGACGCCGGTGGCCCGGTCGACGCCCAACAGCTGCCACGCCTCGGCGCACGCCGGCGCGGCCAGCTCGAGGGACTTGAGCAGGGTGCCGGGCCCGGTGCCGGCGTCGATCACCAGGAACGGATCGGGGTTGCCGAGCGACACCCAGGCATCGTCGAGCCGGCGAGCCAGGACCGCGCCGAACAGGGGCCCGACCTCGGGGCTGGTGATGAAGTCGCCACGGCGGCCGGCGATGCCGACCCCAGACGAATAGAAGCCCCCCTGCCCATACAGGCAGGCCTCCATGTAGTCGTCGAAGCGCAGGTCAGCTACCGGCGAGCTCGATGAGCTCGGTCATGTCCGACACGACGCCGGGCAGCACACCCATCACGAAGGTGACGACGAGGGTGAGGCCGAGAGCGGCCATCAGCGTCGGCGGCACCGAGATGCGGGACTCGTCGCCGTCGGGGGCGGGCATGAACCACATCTGCTTGGCGATCATCAGGTAGTAGTACGCAGCGATCACCGAGTTGACGGCCAGCACGATGGCGAGCCCGATGCCGGCGGTCCGGTAGCCGTCGGCGAGGACACGGAACAGCTCGAACTTGGCCCACCAACCACCGACCGGCGGGATGCCGGCGAGGCTGAACAGGAACGCCGTCATGGCGACGGTGATGCCGGGGGCGTAGTTGAACATGCCGCCGAAGCTCGAGATCTCGCCGGAACCGGTCTTGCGGGCGGCGATCAGCACGACGGCGAAGGCGCCGAGGTTCATGGCGGCGTAGATGGCGAGGTAGGTGACCATCGCGGCGGTGGCCTTGTCCTCGTTGCCGGCGTAGACGGCGAGCGGGGCGAGGATGTAGCCGGCCTGGGCGACACCGGAGTAGGCGAGCATGCGGACGACGTTGGTCTGCCGGAGGGCGATCAGGTTACCGATCGTCATCGTGGCGGCCGACAACACCCAGATGAAGGGCTCGACGACCTTGGTCTGGGCCGGCAGGGCGACGATCACGACGTTGATCAGGGCCACGAAGCCGGCCGTCTTCGACGCCACGGCGAGGAAGGCGGTGAGCGGGGTCGGCGCACCCTCGTAGGTGTCGGGCGCCCAGGTGTGGAACGGCACGGCCGACACCTTGAACCCGAACCCGATCAGGGTGAACACGATGGCGAGGGTGATGATCGGCTTGGTGCCGTCGCCGAGGGCGGCCGAGGCGGCGATGTCGGTGAGCTTGGTCGAGCCCGACACGCCGTAGAGGAGCGACATGCCGTAGAGCAGGATCGCCGAGGCGAACACGCCCATCAGCAGGTACTTGAGACCGGCCTCGTTCGACTTGAGGTCCCGCTTGCGCCAGGCGGCCATCAGGTAGGCGGGGATCGAGACGAGCTCGATGGCGACGAAGATCGTGATCAGGTCGCGGGCCGAGGTCATCACCATCATGCCCAGCAGCGACGCGCTGACGAGCTGGTAGAACTCGCTGTCGTAGTAGTCGCCCTCGGCCATGTAGTTGGTGGCCAACAGGACGATGACGTAGCCCGACAGCAGGAAGATCCCCTTGAGGATCAGGGCGTAGTGATCGACCACGTAGGCCCCGTCGAACATCGAGCGGGGCAACTCGTCGCCGTCGTTCCACAGGGTGAACACCGGCACCATCGCCACGAGGAACGAAAGGCTGGTGAGGGTGGGGATGAGTCGCCGGGCCTTCTCCAGGAAGATGAGGTCGACGACCGTGATCAACGCGCCGAGCGCGAGCAGGGTGAGCTCGGGAGCGGCGGCGTGCCAGTCGATCGGCGGTCGGACGAAGCCGTCGGCGGCCGCGATCGGGGCCAGGGAGGAGAGGGTGGCGAGCATGCGTGGGACCTGATCAGTTGCCGACGGAGGCGATGGCGTCGGCCAGGTTGGTGATGGCGCCGTCGGTCACGTCGAAGATGAGGCTGGGCAGGAAGCCGAAGGCGACGATCAGCACCAACAGCGGGATCCAGGCGATCCACTCCGTGGCGACCACGTCGTGGATGTGGGGATCGTTCTCGAACTCCTCCGAAGGGCGACCGAAGGCGGTGCGCTGGAGGAGCCACAGGAGGTAGGCGGCGGCGAGCACGGTGCCGAGGGCGGCGACGACCATGTAGCCCCGGAAGAGGCCGACCGGCACACCCTCGGCCGGCTGGTAGGCGGCGAGGATGGCGGGGAACTCGCCCCAGAACCCGGCGAGACCGGGCAGGCCGAGCGATGCCATGGTGCAGAAGCCGAGGATCCAACCGAGTCGGGGGGCCTGGACGAGCAGGCCGCCGAGACGCTCGATCTCGAGGGTGTGGAAGCGATCCTTCACCGAACCGGCGATGAAGAAGAGCATGCCGGTGATCAGACCGTGGGCGACCATGCCGAACACGGCGGCGTTCATGCCGAAGTCGGTGAGGGTGGCGATGCCGAGCATCACGTAACCCATGTGGGCCACCGACGAGAAGGCGATCAGACGCTTCATGTCGGTCTGGGCCAGGCAGCCGAGGGCGCCGTAGATGATGCCGATGACGGCGAGGAGACCGATCCACGGGGCCCACTCGATGGCGGCCTCGGGGAGGATCTGGATGGCGATCCGGATGAAGCCGTAGGTGCCGAGCTTGAGGAGCACGGCGGCCAGGATCACCGAGCCCTGGGTGGGGGCCTGGGTGTGGGCGTCGGGCAGCCAGGTGTGGAAGGGGAACATCGGCACCTTGATGCCGAAGCCCATGAACATGCCGCCGAACATCAGCACCTGGGAGCTGAGCTTGATGTCGTTGGCCTCGACCTGCTGGGCGAGCTCGACCATGTTGAAGGTCTGCGACCCGGTGAGCCAGTAGAGGGCCAGGAAGCTGACCAGCATCAGGGCCGAGCCGAACAGGGTGTAGAGGAAGAACTTGATCGAGGCGTAGAGGCGCTGCTCGCCGCCCCACACGCCGATCATGAAGTACATCGGCAGGAGCACGACCTCGAAGAACACGAAGAACAGCACCAGGTCCTGGGCCACGAAGCTGCCGAGCATGCCGGTGTGGAGCACCAGGATCAGCATCAGGAAGGCCTTGGGGTTGCCCGGGGCCGGGATGTGGTTCCACGAGTAGATGATGACGAGCGGCACCACCAGCAACGTGAGGGCGATCAGCGGCATGGAGATGCCGTCGATGCCGACCGTGTAGCGGGCGTTGACGACGCTGATCCAGTCGGCGTCGACCACGTAGTGGAGGTCGCCCCACGCCTCGGAGCCGAGGCCGTAGAAGTCGCCGACCAGCAGGAACCCGACCACGGCGGTGGCGAGTGAGGTGAGAAGAGCGATGCTCTTGTGGTTCTCCTCTTGGTCGCCGGGCACCAACATCATGGCCAACACGCCGACGAGCGGCAGGAAGACCATCGTGGTGATGCCCCAGTCGTTCAGGAAGCTTTCCATCGTTACTTGTTCCTCACACGGCGATGATGAACACCGCAGCCAGGGTGGCGGCTGCGCCGAACATCAGGGTTGCGTACTGGCGGATCTTGCCGGACTGGATCCGACGAAGGAGCTGACCGGAGCCCGAGGCGGAGATGCCCGAGCCGTTGACGAGGCCGTCGATGGCCCCCTGGTCGATGAATCGGTAGACGAAACGTCCGGCGCTCACGGTGATCTTGCCCGTGGTGTTGATCACGCCGTCGAGGACGTTCTGGTTGAACCAGTAGGCGGCCTTCGCCAGGGGGCCCTTGGTGGCCCCGGCGATGATGCCGGTGTAGAGGTGGTCGAGGTAGTACTTCTCGACGAGGAAGGTGTGGCCGGCACGCACCAGGGCGTTGTTGGCGACGGGACCGTCGGTGTATTCGGTGGCCTTGGAGTCGATCCGGTAGAGCCGCTTGTAGTAGCTCCACACGATGAAGGCCGAGAACAAACCGATCGAGGTGGCGACGATGGCGAGGCTGAAGCTCGGCACGCCGTGGGCGATCTTCGGGAAGCTCTTGATCCCGGCGGGCTCGACCCAGTGCTCGAAGGTGAGGCCGATGCGGCTGCCGAGGATCGGGAGCTGCTTGGGCACGTTGAGGAAGCCGGCGAACACCGCGCCCACGGCGAGGATGATCAGCGGGACCGTGATGCGGGGACCGCTCTCGTGAGGGTGGGCGTGGCCCCGGTACTGGCCGAAGAAGGTCAGCCAGATCACCCGGGTCATGTAGCCGGCGGTCATCGCCGCGGCGATCATCCCGAAGATGAAGGGGATGTAGTAGGTGCCGTTGCCGCCCGTGCCGGGCCACACGCCGGCGCCGACCAGGATCTCGTCCTTCGACCAGAAGCCCGCCAGCGGCGGGATGCCCGCCAGGGCGCCCGAGGCGATCACGAAGGTCCAGAACGTCTTCGGCATGTACTTCCGAAGGCCGCCCATGTCGGCCTTCATGTCGAAGCTGTGGTGGCAGGCGTGCGACACCGAACCGGCGCCGAGGAAGAGGCAGGCCTTGAAGATGGCGTGGGTGAAGAGGTGGAACATGGCGGCCGTGTAGGCCCCGACGCCGAGGGCGAGGACCATGTAGCCGAGCTGCGACACCGTCGAGTAGGCGAGCACCTTCTTGATGTCGGTCTGGACGAAGGCCAGGGCGCCACCACCGATACAGGTGAGGCCACCGATGAAGGCCATGGCGTTGAGCGTGCCACCGTCGATGCCGAAGCCGATGTAGAACACGGCGTAGAGGCGGCCGATCATGTAGACGCCGGCGACCACCATCGTCGCGGCGTGGATCAGCGCAGAGACCGGGGTCGGGCCGGCCATGGCGTCGGGCAGCCAGGTGTGGAGCACGAACTGACCCGACTTCGACATGACCGCCGCCATCAGGCAGAGGCCGGCGACCATCAGGGTGTTCTTCGAGATCTCGCCCGCCACCGCCATCTCGTTGATCTTCGTGATGTCGAAGGTCTTGCCGGCGGCGAAGTAGAGGATGATCATGCCGACGAGCAGGCCGATGTCGCCGACGCGGTTGGTGAGGAACGCCTTGAGGGCGGCGTCGGAGTTGGGTTTCTCCTCCCACCAGTGCCCGATCAACGCGAACGAGCAGACACCGACGAGCTCCCAGCCGACGATCAGCTGGATCGTGCTCGAGCTGAGCACCATGAACAGCATCGACGCCGTGAACAGCGACAGGAAGGCGTAGTAGTGGGTGTAGCGGCGGTCGCCGGCCACGTAGTCGGTGGAGTAGATGTGCACCAGCGACGAGATGAAGGTGACGACCACCAGGAGCATTACCGACTGGCCGTCGACGAGGGTGCCGACGGTGATGTCGGAGCCGCCGTCTTCCACGTCGCCACCGTTGGAGAACCAGGTGACGTCGTTGATGACGGGCTCGGGCGTGGAGTGGGCGGCCTCGCCCTCGGCGGCGGCCAGCGCGAACTCGCCCATGGCGGTCTCGCCGTCGCCCGAGATCAGGCCGTGTTCCTCGTCGTCGGCGTGATCGTCGTCCTCCGCGTGGGAGTCGTCCTCGGA
>JAWSVN010000063.1:0-11566 GCA_033851875.1 Acidimicrobiales bacterium | reverse complement strand
CGAGCGAGGCCAGCACGGCCGGGATGCCGATCCAGTGAGCGGCGATGCGGAGCTTCTTGGCCCCGAACAGGATGAGCAGGAAGGAGCCCGTCATGATCGCGGGGATCAGGCCGGCCCACCGGAGGATCTCCGGAGGTTCGACCGTATGGGCGGCTTCAGCGGCGAGAAGGTGAATCACGTACGAGGCTCCCCGGTCAGCCCTGGAGCAGGTCGGCTTCGGCGACGTCGATGCTGCGACGGTTGCGGTAGATCAACAGCACGACGGCCAGACCCACGCCCACCTCGGCAGCAGCCACGGCGATGACGAACAGAGCGAAGACCTGGCCCATGACGTTCTCGTTGAACGTGCCGAAGGCGACCAGGTTGATGTTGACGGCGTTGAGGATGAGCTCGATCGACATCAGCACGAGCACGCCGTTCTTGCGGGCGAGCACGCCGTAGACGCCGATGCAGAACAGGATCGCGGCGAGGAAGAGGAACTGGTTCAGAAACACTGGGGGCTCCTCTCAGTCTCGCCGTGCCACGACGACGGCCCCGATGAGGGCGGCGAGCAGGAGAACGGACACGGCCTCGAAGGGCACGATGTAGGTGCTGAAGATCGAGTCGGCGACCTGGGTGGTGGTCTGGGGCTGGGCGGCGTGAGGGATCTCGATGTCGGAGAAGGCCTCCCACAGCGAGTAGCCCATCACCGCTCCGAGGATGGCAGCCACCAGCCCGGCGATCCACTTCTGGTCGTGGTCGAGGTCGGGATCGGGTCCGAGCTTGGCCCGGGTGAGCATCACACCGAACAGCAACAGCACCAGGATGGCGCCGATGTAGACCATGATCTGCGTGGCGGCGGCGAACTCGGCGCCGAGGATCACGTACTGGGCGGCGACGCCGGCGAGCACGATCAGCAGGTAGAGGGCGGCGTGGACCACGTTCTCGGTGGTGACGAGCTTGAGGGCGGCACCGATCATCACGATGGCGATCAGGCCGAAGAACCCGTTGATCACCCACTGTTCGGTGTCGGTGAGGGCGGCCGCTTCGGCGGCGAGCACGGGGAGGGAGGTCAGGGCGGCGATCATCAGGGGCGAGGCACCTTCTTGACCTTGGCCTCCGAACCGGCCTCGTAGGACTCGAAGTCGGGGACGGTCTCCATCCAGTCAGCGAGACGCGACTTGTCGTGGAGCAGATCGGAGATCTTCGGCTCGGAGTACTCGTACTCCGGGCTCCAGAACAGGGCTTCGAAGGGGCAGACCTCGACGCAGATCCCGCAGTACATGCAGAGACCGAAGTCGATGTCGAAGCGATCGAGCTTGTTGACCGTGCGGGGCTTGCCACCGGCCCGACGCGGCGGGGCGAGGGTCTTGTGGCCCTCGATGTAGATGCACCAGTCGGGGCACTCACGCGAGCAGAGCATGCACGCGGTGCAGTTCTCCTCGTTGAGGGCGATCACGCCGCGCGCACGGGGCGGCGGGTCTTCCTTCTCGTGCGGGTACTGGACGGTCTCCGCACCCTTGGTGACCGTCTTGACGATCTCCTTGAAGGTGATGCCGAGGCCACCGACCACTCCGGGAACCAGGCCCATCAGCGCACCTCCTCGTGCATCTCGCTCTTCCGGCCACACATGCGGCGCACAGTGTCGCAGCTCTCCGGCTGAACCACACGTTCCGTTCGCGTGCTCTGCATCAGAAGGCCACCTTCAGCACGCCGGTGACGGCGATGTTGACCAGGGCGATGGGGATCAGGACCTTCCAGGCGAAGCGCTGGAGCTGGTCCTCACGGAAGCGGGGGTAGGTGAAGCGCACCCAGTAGATCACCGCGGTGATCAGGAGCATCTTGACCAACATGACGAGCGGGCCGAGCACGTTGAACAGGGGCGAGTCCCACTCGATGCCCAGCAGATCGGTCACGAACGGGGGCACCGACCAGCCGCCGAGGAAGAGCACCGACCCGAGGAAGGCGAACATGTTGGCGGTGGCGAACTCACCGATGAAGAACATCAGGAAGCGGAAGCCCGTGTACTCCGTCATGTAGCCGGTGACGAGCTCGGACTCGGCGATCGGCATGTCGAACGGGGTCTGGGTCAGCTCGGCCTGGATGGCGATCATGAAGAGCAGGAAGCCGACGATCTGGGTGATGATGAACGGGTTGCCGATCGCCCCCCAGCCGAAGATCTCCTGCTGGTTCTGGGCGGCGACGATGCCCTGCAGGTTGAGGGTGCCGGCCTGGATGACCACACCGACGACCGCCAGGATCAGCGGCAGCTCATACGCGATGAGCTGACCGGCGGCTCGGAGCCCGCCGAGCAGCGAGTACTTCGAGGCCGAGGCCCAGCCGGCCATGAGGATGCCGACCACGCTGATCGAGCTGACGGCCAGGGCGAAGAAGATGCCGGTGTCGAGGTTGGTGAACGTGGCCTCGGGTCCGAACGGGATCACCACCGCCAACAGGAACGTGCTCATCAGCACGATGTAGGGGGCGAGGGCGAAGATCGAACGGTCGGCCCGCAGGGGGAAGATGTCTTCCTTCTGCAGGTTCTTGCCGACCTCGGCGAGGAGCTGCATCGACCCGTAGGGGCCGGCCTCCATCGGGCCGAGACGGCTCTGCATGAACGAGACCATCTTGAACAGGTAGAGGTAGACGGTGGCACCCGCCGGCAGGAGCACGGCCACGAGGGCGAACACCAGGCGGATGCCGGTGCTCTGCCACCAGTCGAGCTCGACCGCCAGTAGGGAAGCGAACGGCGTCATCGGTCGATGTCTCCCAGAATGAAGTACAGGCTCGCCAGGATCGTGATCACGTCGGGAACATAGGTGCCCTTGAGCAGCCACGGGGTGATCGACATGTTGTTGAAGCTGGCGGTCCGGATCTTGACCCGGAACGGGGTGAGGCCGCCCTGGCTGACGACGTAGTAGCCCATCACGCCGAGGGGGTTCTCGGTCTCGACGTAGGCCTCGCCCTCGGGCACCTTGATGATGCGGGGCACCTTGGCCATGATCGGGCCGCTCGGCATCGAGTCGAGGAGCTGATCGACGATCGAGATCGACTCACGCACCTCCTGGAGCCGCACCCAGCAGCGAGCGAAAGCGTCGCCGTCGGGGTGGGTGACGACCTTCCAGTCGGCCTGGTCGTAGACGAGGCCGTTGGGGTTGTCGCGACGCAGGTCCCAGTCGACGCCGGAGCCGCGGATGTTGGCGCCGCTCAGGCCATACGACAGGCCGACGTCGGCCGGGATGAGGCCGATGCCGCGGGTGCGGGCGGTGAAGATCTCGTTGCCGAACAGCAGGTCCTCGATCGTGTCGAGGAAGTTGCGGATCTTGCCGAGCACCTGCTTGGTCTCGGCGATCCAGCCGGCGGGGAGGTCGTCCTTCACGCCGCCGATGCGGTCGAAGTTCGGGTGGAAGCGTCCACCGGTGGCGGCCTCGATCTGGTTGAGCACGTGCTCGCGATCGCGGAAGGCGTAGAACACCGGCGTGAGGGCGCCGAGCTGCACGCCGAGGTCGCCCAGGAAGAGGGTGAGGTGGGAGATGCGGCCGAGTTCGAACAGGATCGTGCGGATGTACTGGGCCCGGGGCGGGGCCTCGATGTCCATCAGCTGCTCGCAGGCGAGGATGAAGGGCACCTCGTTGGCGAAGCTGCCGAGCCAGTCGATCCGGTTGACCAGGGTGGTCACCTGCGGATACGAGCGGACCTCGGTGAGCTTCTCGTAGCCCCGGTGCATGTAGCCCATCACCGGCTCGGCGGCGATCACCTGCTCGCCGTCGAGGCGGGCCACGATGCGCAGCGTGCCGTGGGTGGCGGGGTGCTGGGGGCCGATGTTGAGGGTCATGCCCTCGGCCTCGAGCTCGACGTTGACGCGAGCATCCGCGGCCTGGGCGGCCACGTAGGCCAGCTGACGGCGATCGGAGATGGCGGTCATGCCTCGCCTCCCTCGGCTTCGATGTTGGTCGTGCTGGGGCCGGCATCGACCGCGGGGGCTGCCTCTGCCTCCTCGACCTCCGGCATCGGCTCGACGTCGACGATGCCGGGCCACGGCTTCACGAGGCGGGCGGCGAGGGGGAAGTCCTTGCGGAGCGGGAAGCCCTCGAAGTCACCGGGCAGGTAGAGCTTGCGGAGGCCGGGGTGACCGGCGATCTGGATGCCGAACATCTCCCACACCTCACGCTCGTGCCACTCGGCGCCGGGATAGTCGTTGGTCCAGGTGCCGACGGTGAGGGTGTCGTCCGGGACGTCGCACTTGAGGTTGACGCCGAGCCCGGTGGCCAGGTTGTGGACCCGGGCCAGCATCTGGAAGCGGGTGTCGCCCCCGGCGTAGCCGTTGCGCTGCTGCTCGTCGTCAGCGTCGTCGTCATCGCCGCCGTCGAGGCCGAGCGCCTTGTCGACCTCGGCGTCCATCGAGCGGCCGAAGGGCGAGGGCAGCCAGTCGATGGCCGACAGGTAATTGAAGAACCGGAACCGCTGGCGGTCGTGGAGGTAGGCGGCCGTGGTGGCCCAGGCGTCGGGGGTGACCCGCACCCACAGATCGAGGCCCGGGAGCAGGTGGCTGTCGACGACGTCGTCGCCGAGCTCGGAGGCGATCGCCTCGAGCAGGGCCTGACGGGCCTCGTCGACGGGACCGTCGGTGGTTTCGACGTCGGTGGTGGTGTCGCTCATCAGCCCACCGCCTCGGCGCCGGCGATCGCCAGCGGGTCGCGGGTCCACTTCTCGGCCATGTCCTCGTTCTGGATGATCTCCTGGAGGAGGACGATGCCCTCGAGCAGGGCCTCGGGACGAGGCGGGCAGCCCGGCACGTAGACGTCGACGGGGATGATCTGGTCGACGCCCTTGGTGACCGAGTAGCTGTCCCAGTAGGGCCCGCCGCAGTTGGCGCACGAACCCATCGAGATCACGTACTTCGGCTCGGGCATCTGCTCGTAGAGACGACGGATGGCCGGGGCCATCTTGTCGGTGACGGTGCCCGACACGCACACGAAGTCGGACTGGCGGGGGCTGGCCGGCAGCGGGATCACGCCGAGGCGCATCACGTCGTAGCGGGGCGAACCGAAGGCAGCGCCCATCTCGATGGCACAGCACGCGAGGCCCCACTGGTACACCCAGAGGCTGTACTTGCGGCTCGTGTTCAGCAACGCGGTCAGGGGCTTCGGCAGCTTCCCGGATTCGACCAGACCCATGCGTGTGACTCTCTCTCCTACTCGATCAGAACTACGGGGCGCGGGCTCAGACCCAGCGGAGGACGCCCTTGCGCCAGGCGTAGGCCAGGCCAAGGGCGAGAATGAAGATGAAGATCACCATCTCGACCAGACCGAACCACCCGAGGGCCTCGAGGCGCATGGCCCACGGGAAGATGAAGACGGCCTCGACGTCGAACATGACGAAGAGGAGGGCGAAGATGTAGTAGCGGATCTGGCTCTGCGACCAGCCATCCCCCACCGGGTCGACGCCCGACTCGTAGTTCTGGGTCTTACCGCGCGTCGGTCGGCTCGGACGGAAGATGCTCGCGAGGCCGATGAAGGCACCGACAAGTCCCATTGCGAGCAGCCCGAAGAGGCCGACGACGGCATAGTCACGGAGGAAGTCCGACACGGGGTCGGATGCTAGCCCTGGAAATCGAGCCTGACCAAGACCGAGATCAGTCTTTTGGGGCCAAAATCGTGGCGCCGAGTGGCGGAAGGTCGACGACGAGGCTGAACGGACGTCCATGCGACGCGGCGTCGCTCGCCTCGATGGTCGTCACGGAGCGATGTCCGCTGCCTCCGAAAGCGGTGTCGTCGCTGTCGGCGACCACCTCCCACGTTCCGCCCTTGGGTGCACCCAGGCGATAGCCGTGGCGCGGGACGGGGGTGAGATTCAGGACCGCGAGGACCGGTCGGGCGTCGGGATCGGGCTCGCCGTCGACGATCGCTGTGCGCACCCAGGCCAACACCGAGTTCTCGCCGTCGTCGAGCACCACCCACGAGAACGATTGCGGATCCTGCTCGCCGAGGTGGAGCGCCGGTTCGTCGCGATAGAGCTCGTTGAGACGGGCGACCCAGGCCTGGACCCCGGCGTGGGGGGCGAGGTCGAGCTGGTGCCAGGCCATCGGCTCGTCGTGGTTCCACTCGGGTCCGTGACCGAACTCCGAGCCCATGAACAGCAGCTTCTTGCCGGGCTGCAGCCACTGGTCGGCATAGAGGAGCCGGAGGTTGGCGAACTGCTGCCAGGCGTCACCGGGCATCTTCGCCAGGATCGAACCCTTGCCGTGGGTGACCTCGTCGTGGCTGAGCGGCATCACGTAGTGCTCGGTGAACGCATACACGTTGCGGAACGTGATGCGGTCGTGGTGGAAGCGACGATGGATCGGGTCGTGGTCGAAGTACTCGAGGGTGTCGTGCATCCACCCCATGTCCCACTTGTAGTGGAACCCGAGGCCGCCGGCGTCGACGGGTCGGGTGACGCCGGGGAAGGCGGTCGACTCCTCGGCGATCGTGATCACGTCGGGGTGCGCCTCGCCGATCGTCGAGTTGAGCTGCTGGAGGAAGCTGATCGCCTCGAGGTTCTCGCGACCGCCGTGTTCGTTGGGCACCCATTCGCCCTCGTTGCGCGAGTAGTCGCGGTAGAGCATCGAGGCGACGGCGTCGACCCGGATCCCGTCGACGTGGTAGCGCTCGATCCACGACATCGCGCTCGACACGAGGAACGAGCGCACCTCGTGGCGGCCGTAGTTGAAGATGTAGCTGTTCCAGTCGGGGTGCCAACCCTCCTTGGGGTCGGCGTGCTCGAACAGGTGCGAGCCGTCGAAGGTACCGAGGGCGAAGTCGTCGTTGGGGAAGTGCGACGGCACCCAGTCGAGGATCACGCCGAAGCCGCGTTGGTGCATCCCGTCGACGAAGGCCATGAACTCGGTCGGCAGCCCGTAGCGAGCGGTCGGGGCGAAGTAGGAGGTGGTCTGGTAGCCCCACGACCCGTAGAACGGGTGCTCGGTGATCGGCAGGAGCTCGACGTGGGTGAAACCGGTCGCCTCGAGGTGGGCGGCCAGCGGCTCGATCAGCTCGAGCCACGACAGGCTGCGGTGGGCGGTGGTGTGACGCCAGGAGCCGACGTGCATCTCATAGATCGAGATCGGCTGGTCGTGACGCTGGACGGTGGCCCGGTCGCGCATCCAATCGGCGTCGTTCCAGCGGTAGGCGAGGTCGGTGACCACCGAGGCGGTGGCCGGGGGGAGTTCGGCGGCGAAGGCGAAGGGGTCGGCCCGCTCGACGTCGTAGCCGTGGCGGGTGCGGATCCGGAACTTGTAGCGCTGTCCGACCCGGGCCTCGGGGATCTCGCCGGCCCAGAGTCCGGAGTGCCCCTGGGCGGCCAGGCCGTGGTCGTCGCGGACCTCCCAGCCGTTCATGTCGCCGACGACCCAGACCCGCTCGGCCTCCGGTGCCCACACGGCGAAGCGGCGACCGAGGTCGCTCCACGTGTGGAGCGGCTGGGCGCCCAACAGGTCGAACAGGCGGCTGTGAGCGCCTTCGTTGAACAGCCAGCGGTCGTGTTCGGGGATCAACACCCGGTTCCCTTCGGACGGTGGACGGCCGGGTGGAGCGATCGGGGACACTCGTCCGGGTCCGGCGGCGGTGCGGGAAACCTAGCCGCTCGACGCGACGGGGGCGGACGGTGGTCGAGAGTCACCGATTGCGGCGTTGCCGGGGTGGAGCGGTGCGGTGCTTGCCCACCACTCGCGCCCCGTCGGCCGCGCTCGGCGGAGTGCGCAGCATCGTGAACGGCTTCACGGGGGCCTTGGCCACGCTCGCGAGGCCGCCGATCAGGCGGTCGGCCCGGTCGCGGGGCAAGCGGATCAGATCGATCTTCACGAACACCGCCATGCTCACCGCGGCGATCAGCGCCATGATCGCCGTGACCACCCACCAGCTGTTGCGCCGGTCGGCGGCCGGCAGGTGGGCGACGTTCATCCCGTACCAGCCGGTGATGAGAGTGAGCGGCAACAACACGGCCGAGTAGACGGCGAGCAGGGTCGTCGCCTTGGACTGGATGTCGGCCGACGCCCCCCGGTAGGTGTCGAGGGTGTCGGACAGCAGGCCTCGGGTGGTCGCCAACGCCTCGACCACCGAGTGGTGCACGTCGTAGGCGTCGTCGAGGAGATGGACGGCCTCCTCGCCGATCAGGGTGCGGTTGCGGACCCGCAGCTCGCCTAGTGCGAGAAGCTGGGGGCGGAGCATCTGGCGCACCGTCGCCTCCTCCCGGCGCAGCACCTGGATCTCGCCCAACACCGACGGATCGGCGTCGAGGGCGGCGGCCGCAAGGGAGTCGATGCGGGCCTCGATCGCATTGGCGACGTTGAAGTAGCGACGGCCGACCACCTCGGCGAGCTGGCCGAAGAGCTCGTCGGCGTCGTGCTCGGCGAGGTGGGCGTGCTTCTGGACGGCCGACCACAACCAGTCGATGCCGACCACCCGCTCGGCGTGCACGGTCACGAAGACCTTCGGGGCGATGAAGCAGTCGACCTCGTGGGTGTCGACCCGGTCGCCCTCGGCGGTGAGTCCGTGGAGGACGACGAAGAGGTGATCGCCGTGGTCGTCGTACTTCGGGAGCTGCTCGACGTCGAGCACGTCCTCGATCGCCGACTCGGCGAATCCGAAGCGGGCGCCGAGCTCGTCGAGCATGGCGGCGTCGACGCCGGCCACGTCGAGCCAGATCAGGTGGCCTTCGGCCCGCAGGGTGTCGAGCTCGTCGACGTCGTGGGGCTGGAGCGGGCGACCCGGCTCGGGCCGAGCGAGCAGGCGCATCGTCACGGTTCCATCATGCCAGCCGGTTCTGCCCGAGCCGTGCCTTCACCGAGCCAGCCGCGGCCAGTCGTGCTCCCTAGCCGGTCCGCAACTGGTCGACGGGGGCGAAGTCGTCGTCGAGGATCTGGGCGTCGCCGATCAACTCGGCGGTGGCGGCCTCGTCGAGCACCACGCCGTCGGCCGGGTCGACCGTGATCGCCGGCAGCGGCCGGTGGGACGCCAACACGACCTGGTTGCGCGACGGCCCGCCGAGCACGTCGCTGTCGGCGGGCACGATGATCGCCACGTGGTCGAAGGTCTCGGCCAGGGTGGCGAGCTCGGCCCGCACGAAGTCGAGGGGGCCGCCGTCGATCAGGTTGAGGGCGATCACCCCGTCGGGGGCGAGCACCCGGTCGATCTCGGCCACGTACTGGCGGGTGGTGAGCTGCCAGGGCACCGTGTAGCCGCTGAAGGCGTCGCCGACGACGACGTCGTAGCGATCGGTGGCGAGCTCCCGGATGGTCAGGCGGGCGTCGCCGGTGAGGACCTCGAGCTGTTCGTCGGTCTCGAGCCCGAGCCGGTCACGAGCCACGTCGACGAGCTGGTCGTCGACCTCGAGCACGGTCTGGGCGGCGGCGTCGCCCCAGGCGGCGCGCACCGAGCGGGGGAACGAGAAGCCGGCGCCGCCGATGTGGAGGACGTCGACGCCGTCGGCGGCCGCCTCGGTCGGCGCGTCGGGCGGGCCGACGTGGGCGGTGGTGACGTCGCGGAAGAGCCGCAGGTAGCGGAACTCGAGGTGGGTCGGGTCGTCGGGAACGACGTAGGAGTTGCGGACCCCGTCGAGCACGACGGCGATGCCGTTGGGCGGCTCGGGGTCGGCCTGGAGGTCGACACAGACATAGGGCGTCTCGAGGGTGCAGGGGTCCGGCGCCCACCACGAGCCGAACCCGACCACGGCGATGCCGGCCAGGGCGGCCGGGGCGTTGCGGCCCTCCATCGGCGAGGTGCCGGCGGCACGAGCCAGGCCGACGATGGTGGCGATGCCGCCGAGCACGAGGAGGAGGCCGACGCCGACGACGATGCGGCGGGTCGGGAAGTGGACGACGAGGATGAAGCCGGTGCCGAAGGTGCCGAGCAGGGCGCCGGCGGTGCCGACGGCCGACAGCTTGCCGACCACCCGACCGGCCCGACCGACGTCGTCGATCAGGAGGGCGGCCACCAGAGGCGTCACCGTGGCCAGCACCGTGGCCGGGGCGAGGAAGGTGAGGGCGGTCAGCAACACGATCACGACCGGCGACGGGGTGACCGGTTCGCTGAAGACGCCGGCGATCAGAGGCGCCAGCCACGACGTGACGCCGCCGAGGATCAACACGGGCCCGAGGAGGCGCTCCGGCCTCGAGCGGTCGGCCATCACGCCACCGATGGCGTTGCCGGCCGCGATGCCGGCGAGCACGGTGCCGATCACCGCGGTGTAGGTCTCGAGCGACTCGCCGATGATCGGCGCCAGGAGGCGGCCGGCGACGATCTCGAGCACGAGGATCGCGGCCGAGGTGAAGAAGACGAGGGCCACCGCCCAGCCGGCCGGGAGGCCGGGCCCGGCGATTGCGGGCGGCGACGAGGCGGGATCGGTGGGCGACGCGCCGGGTTCGGGGAGCACGGGCCCAGTGTGCCGTCGGTGGGCGGGGGTCCGGACGCGCGGCAGACTGGAGGGGTGTTGAAGATCGGACCGATCGACGTCCCCACCCCGGTGGTGCTGGCCCCGATGGCCGGGGTCACCAACGCGCCGTTCCGGACCCTGTGCCGGCGGTTCGGCGGCGGGCTCTACGTCTCGGAGATGATCTCGGCCCGGGCCCTGGTCGAGGGCAGCGACAAGACCCACAAGCTGGCGAGCTTCGCCGACGACGAGGACGTGCGCTCCCTCCAGCTGGCCGGGGTCGACCCGACCTACATCGGTCGGGCGGTCGAGCTGCTGGTCGAACGGGACCGGGTCGACCACATCGATCTCAACTTCGGCTGCCCGGTGCGCAAGGTCACCCGCCACGGCGGGGGCGGCGCCCTCCCCTACAAGCGCAAGCTGTTCGCCGCCGTGGTGAAGGCGGCGGTCGACGCCGCCGGTCCGGTGCCGGTGACCGTGAAGATGCGGGTGGGGATCGACGACGAGCACCACACCTACCTCGACGCCGGCCGCACGGCGGCCGAGCTCGGCGCGGCCGCGATCGCCCTCCACGGGCGCACGGTGGCCCAGCTCTACTCGGGCACGGCCGACTGGTCGACGATCGCCCGATTGAAGGAGACGGTGGCAGCGAGCGCCAACAGCGTGCCGGTGCTCGGCAACGGCGACATCTGGGAGGCGGCCGACGCCCTGGCGATGATGGAACAGACCGGCTGCGACGGCGTGGTGATCGGGCGGGGCTGCCTCGGGCGACCGTGGCTGTTCGGCGAGCTGGCCGAGGCGATGGCCGGCAACGCCGTGCCCGACGCCCCGACGATCGACGAGGTCCGCCCCGTGATGCTCGAGCACGCGGCCGCCCTGCTCGAATGGTTCGGGCCCCGCAAGGGCGTACGCGAGTTCCGCAAGCACACCGGCTGGTACCTCAAGGGCTACCCGGTCGGCGGCGAGGTGCGGGGCAAGCTGGCCCAGATCGACAGCCTCGATCAGCTGGCCGAGCTGCTGGGCAGCATCGACGACGCCGAGCTGCCGGCGGAGAACCGACGGGTCGCCCGCGGCCACACCCGCGGCCCCCAGGTGGTCGCCCTGCCCGACGGCTGGCTCGACGACCCCGACGACGACGCCGTCGCCGGCGCCGACGGGGATTCCGCCACCAGCGGGGGCT
>JAWSVN010000240.1:0-3355 GCA_033851875.1 Acidimicrobiales bacterium | reverse complement strand
CCAGCACTGTCCGGGTCGAGGGTGGGGCTGTCGGCGGTGCCGGTGGGGCGCACGACGAGGAGGAGGTCGCCGCCCTCGACCGAGCCGCCGTCGGCGACGACGATCCGGTCGACGACGCCGGCGATCGGCGAGGTGATCTGGCTCTCCATCTTCATTGCCTCGATCGTGGCCACCGACTGGCCCTCGTCGACCAGATCGCCCACTGCGACGCTCGGGTGGACCACCCCACGGAACGGGGCCGGCACCTGACCGGGGTCGTTGGGGTCGGCCCGCAGCGCCTCGACGACCGAGGTCGCCACCGACCGGTCGACGGCCTCGACGGGTCGCAGCTGGCCGTTGAGCCGGAACACGACACTGCGGACGCCGGCGTCGTCGGGTTCGCCGACGGCCTCGAGGCCGAGCAACAGTCGCACGCCTCGGCCGAGGCTGATCGACACCTCGTCGCCGTCGGTCTCCATGCCGTACCAGAACAGCCCCGTCGGCACGACCGACAGGTCGCCGTACTGATCACGCATCGAGCGATACGACGCGGCGGGTTGCGGGAACAGTCGATCGTCGAGCCAGCGGCGGAGTTCGCCGTCGGCGAGGGCGTCGAGCTCGGCCCGGGCCGCGGCATCGGCGGCGTCACCGATCACATCGTCGCTCGGATCGTCGGCCGCCGCATCGTTCGACGAACCCGTTCGCCCCTCGAGAGCGGCGGTGCGGAACGGTTCGGGGAAGCCGGCCTCGGGCACCCCGAGTTCGCCACGCAGGAACGCCACGACGCTGTCGGGCAGGTCGACCTTGGCCGGGTCGGCCTCGAGCTGGTCGACGCTCACCCCGCTCGCCACCAGGTGGAGGGCGAGGTCGCCGACGACCTTCGACGACGGCGTCACCTTGATCGGCCGGCCGAGCAGCTGGTTGCACTCGGCGTAGCGCTGCTCGATCTCCTCGAAGCGATCGCCGAGCCCGAGCGCGATCGCCTGCTGACGCAGGTTGGAGAGCTGACCGCCGGGGATCTCGTGGCGGTACACCGTCGCCGTCGGGGCCGACAGGCCGGCCTCGAACGGGGCGTAGAGCTTGCGGACCGCCTCCCAGTAGGGCTCGAGGTCGCCGATGGCCTGCAACGACAGGCCGGTGGCCCGCGGGGCGTGGTCGGTGGCGGCGACCAGCGCCCCGATCGAGGGTTGGCTGGTCATGCCCGACAGGGGCGGCGCAGCAGCGTCGACGGCATCGACCCCGGCGTCGAGGGCGGCCAGGTAGGTGGCGAGCTGACCGCCGGCGGTGTCGTGGGTGTGGAGGTGAACCGGCTGATCGAAGCGTTCCCGCAGGGCGGTCACCAGGGTGTGGGCGGCCGGTGCTCGCAGCAGGCCGGCCATGTCCTTGATGCACAGCACGTGGGCGCCGAGGTCGACGAGCTGCTCGGCGATGCGGAGGTAGTAGTCGAGGTCGTAGAGGTTCTCGTCGGGGTTCGACAGGTCGCCCGAGTAGCACAGGGTTCCCTCGGCGAGGCCGCCGACGGCCACCGCGGCCCGGATCGCCGGGGCCATCTGGCCGGTGTCGTTCAGGGCGTCGAAGATCCGGAACACGTCGACGCCGGTGCGCTTCGCTTCGCCGATGAAGGCCTCGCACACCGCGTCGGGCGATGGGGCGTAGCTGACGGTGTTGCGGCCCCGCAGCAGCATCTGCAGACACAGGTTGGGGGCGGCCTCGCGCAGTCGTTCGAGCCGTTCCCACGGGCTCTCGTGGAGGAACCGCATCGACACGTCGAAGGTGGCGCCGCCCCAGCACTCGAGGCTCAACAGCTCGGGCATGCCGGCCGCCATGTGGCGGGCGCCGGCGACGAGGTCGAAGCTCCGCATGCGGGTGGCCAGGATCGACTGGTGGGCGTCGCGCAGCGTCGTGTCGGTGACGGCGAGGGCGGTCTGAGCTCGGAGCTCGGCGGCGAAGCGCTCGGGACCGAGGTCGTCGAGGCGCTGCTTCGAGCCGGCGGGCGGGGCCTCGGTGGGGCGGGGGCCGAGCTTGGTCAACGGGTCGACGGTGGTGGGCGCCCAGCCGTTGGGCCGGTTGACGGTCACGTCGGCGAGGTAGCCGAGCAGGCGGGTCGCTCGGTCGAGGCCGAGCGCCGACGAGGTGAGCTCGGGCCGCTCGTCGATGAAGGTGGTGGTGACGCCGCCAGCCCGGAACGCCGGGTCGTCGAGCAGGGCGCCGAGGAAGGCGATGTTGGTCGAGATGCCCCGGACCCGGAACTCGGCGAGGGATCGTCGAGCTCGCCGCACCGCGGTCTCGAAGTCGGCGCCCCGGCAGGTGAGCTTCACCAACAGCGAGTCGAAGTAGGGGCTGATCTCGGCGCCGCTGTAGCCGGCGCCGCCGTCGAGCCGCACGCCGGCCCCGCCGGGCATGCGGTAGGCGGCGATGCGGCCGGTGTCGGGACGGAAGTCGTCGGCCGGGTTCTCGGCGGTGACCCGGCACTGGATGGCGAAGCCGCGGGTCCGCAGCTCGTCCTGACGCAGGCCGAGGTCGTCGAGGGTGGCGCCGGCAGCGATGCGGAGCTGGGAGGCGACGAGGTCGACGTCGGTCACCTCCTCGGTGACGGTGTGCTCGACCTGGATGCGGGGGTTCATCTCGATGAACACGTGGCGGCCGGAGCCGTCGACGAGGAACTCGACCGTGCCGGCGTTGCGGTAGCCGATGTGGCGAGCGAAGGCGACGGCGTCGGCGCACAACTCGGCCCGCAGGTCGGGGTCGAGTTCGGGGGCCGGCGCGATCTCGACGACCTTCTGGAAGCGGCGCTGCACCGAACAGTCACGCTCGTACAGGTGGACGGCCTCGCCGTCGGCGCCGGCGAGCACCTGCACCTCGATGTGGCGGACGTCGGTGACGGCCTCCTCGAGGAAGACGGTCGGGTCGCCGAACGCCGACTCGGCCTCGCGCATCGCCGACGCGACGGCGCCGCCGAGATCCTCGCGGCGTTCGATGCGGCGCAGGCCTCGACCCCCGCCGCCGGCGGCCGCCTTCACGAACAGCGGGAACCCGATGTCGTCACACTGGGCGAGGGCGTCCTCGGCCGAGGTGACCGCCGGGGTCTGGGCCAGCACCGGCAGGCCGGCGTCGAGGGCGGCCTGGCGGGCGCGCATCTTGTTGCCGGTGAGTTCGAGCACCTCGGCGGGCGGGCCGATGAAGGTGATCCCTGCGGCCGCGCACGCCTCGGCCAAATCGGGGCTCTCCGACAGGAACCCGTAGCCGGGGTAGATGGCGTCGGCGCCCGAGCGGGTGGCGACGTCGATGATGGCGTCGATGTCGAGATAGGCCCGCACCGGTCGACCGACCTCGCCGATCTGGTACGACTCGTCCGCCTTGGACCGATGCAACGAGT
>JAWSVN010000062.1:40522-51215 GCA_033851875.1 Acidimicrobiales bacterium | reverse complement strand
CGGTGGCCGTTCGCGGTCGGGGTGACGGCCGCGCTCGGTATCTTCGTGGTCGTCAGCATCGCCGGGCGTCCGACCGACCTCGAGGTCGCCTTCCTGGCCGGCGGTGCCGACGCCCTGCCGAGCCACCTGCGCAGCTTGGAGGTGCCGGTGGTCCCGGCGCTCCCCGTCGTGGCGTTTCTCTCCTCCGCGATCGCTGCCGTCGTCACCTTGCGACGACATCTCGACCGTGACCAACCGCCCCTCGACGACCCGTTCGTGCACGCCGCCGTCACCGTCGTGGTCGGGGCCGCGGTGGTGGCGGCCGGGCTCGCACCGTTCGTCGCCGCCGGGTTCAACCTGCAGCCCTTCGGGGTGCTCGACCGCGGGCATGCGATCGCGGCGTTCGGCGACGCCCTGGTCTTCGGAGGCGGCGCCGTGCTCGTGACGCGATGGCTTGCCGGCCGTACGCTCGCTGCCGGCTCGGCCGGATCTCGCGGCCTGGCCGTGGCCGTCGGCTGGGTTCTCGGCGGCCTCGTCGTCGCCGGGGCGGTCGGCGTGGCCGACGATCTCGACGACTACGTGACCGCCAGCGAGGTGGCGCGTGAGGCTCGGGCGACGCTCGCAACGATCGACCGACCCGAACCCGGTGGCGTGGTCATGATCGAGCGGCCACCGGTGGTCAACGGTGTCACCTGGGCCTACTTCGTCGTCCAGCTGCGGGACGAGTACCAGCTGGTGCACGACGACCCCGTCGTGCCCGAGTGGCTCGTCTGGGCGCCGCCGCCGTCGGACTGAACGGACCTGAACGGACCGGGTCGGCGGCCGGGTCGGAGCCTCAGGCCTCGATGTCGACGATCTCGACGCTCAACGTGGCGCCCGTCGGCGCCTGGTAGCTGACGGTGTCGCCCTTCTTGGCGCCGACCAGGGCCTGCCCCATCGGCGAGCCGGCAGACATCACGGTGACGCCCTCGCGGCGCTCCTCGATCGAGCCGATCAGGTACTTCTCGACGTCGTCGTCGCCGACGAACCTCACCGAGACGACCAGGCCGGCACGCACCTCGTCGAGGCCACCGGCACTGTCGACGATCTCGGCGTTCTCGATCAGCTTCGCCAGATGGATGATGCGGCCCTCCATCTTGCCCTGTTCCTCCTTGGCGGCGTGATAGTCGCCGTTCTCGGAGAGGTCGCCGAGCTCGCGGGCCGTCTCGATCTTCTTCGCGATCTCGATCCGGCCGCGCGTCGTCAGGTCGTCGTGCTCGGCCTCGAGGCGGTCGAAGGCTTCCTGGGAGAGCTGATGCGTCTGTGCCACGGCCAGCAAGGCTACCGGCCGCCGTCGGCTCAGACCGACTGGCGGCGAGGACGCCTGCCGGTGAGGTAGCTGATCTGCATGCACAGGACCAGCCCGGCCACCCAGGCCAGCACCGTGTCGGGCTCGGTCAGACGGTCCCGCACGAACGCTTGCTCCGACTGCACCAGATCGGGACTCACCCCATAGGCAGCCCGGAACTCGGTGCGTTCGATCATGTAGACCGTCAGCAGGACGGTGACCATGTAGAACACGCTCGCGATCGTGGCCCGCACCTCTCGCTCGGCGGCGGTGCCGCCGAGGCGAACGGCGAGGGCGATGACGATCGCGGACACGACGGCCAGGAGCGGGGTCCCGGTGATGTAGCGGGTCTCGAACAGGTACCAGGCCAGCCCACTCAGGAAGGCGAGCGTGCCGCCGGCGATGAACGCCGTGGTCATGTCGAGCTTCTCGCCAGCGGGCATGACCAGCATGCTGCGCTTCTTGCGCAGCGGGGACAGGTCGTGCTCGGGCGCTTCGTCGGCCGCGTCGTGCCACGAGTCGGGCACGGAGCCCATGGAGAAGTCGTAGGTCGTTTCGGTGTTCATCGGTCCTGCCGCCATCGATTGGGAGAGTTCCCTGCTTGTCCCATCGGACAGAGCGAGCCGAGGCTTGAGCGATAGGCTCAGCGGCTGGCGCGTGAACGCCCGAGTGGAGCAACGGAGGCTCGAAAAAGGTGAGTAGCTACAAGGTCGGAGTGGTCGGCGGCGACGGGATCGGACCCGAGGTGATCACCGAGGGTCTCAAGGTGATCTCGGCGGCCGGCGTGGAACTCGACACCGTCGACTACGACCTCGGTGGCGCCCGCTATCTCCAGGACGGCACCGTCCTGCCCGATTCGGTCCTCGACGAGTGGCGCGACCTCGACGCCATCTATCTCGGCGCCGTGGGCGCACCCGGCGTGCCGCCAGGCGTGATCGAGCGGGGCCTCCTGCTCAAGATGCGCTTCGAGCTCGACCTCTACGTCAACCAGCGCCCCTTCAAGCTGCAGAACGCCGACGGTTCCGGCCACGATTTCGTCGTGATCCGCGAGAACACCGAGGGCACCTACGCCGGCGAGGGCGGCTTCCTGCGCAAGAACACCCCCCACGAGATCGCCACCCAGGGCTCGGTCAACACCCGCATGGGGGCCGAGCGTTGCGTGCGCTACGCCTACGACCTGGCGACCACGCGCAACAACCACCTCACCCTGGTCCACAAGACCAACGTGCTCACCTTCTCGGGTGACCTGTGGGAGCGGGCCTTCAACGAGGTCGGCGCCGCCGACTACCCGGGCGTCGAGACCGCCTACAACCACGTCGACGCCGCCTGCATCTACTTCGTGCAGGACCCGCAGCGCTACGACGTCATCGTCACCGACAACCTCTTCGGCGACATCCTCACCGACCTCGGCGGCGCCGTGTCGGGCGGGATCGGGCTCGCCAGCTCGGCCAACCTCAACCCGGCTCGCACCGGTCCGTCGATGTTCGAGCCGGTCCACGGCTCGGCCCCCGACATCGCTGGCCAGCAGAAGGCCAACCCGATCGCCGCCATCCTGTCTGGCGCCCTCATGCTCGACTTCCTCGGCGAGGCCGAGGCGGCGAGGGCGGTCGAGGCCGCCTGCGACGCCTGTGTCGGGCTCGAGGGCTCCACCGCCGAGATCGGCGACGCCGTCGCCGCCAAGCTCTGAGCCGACCCGTCCTGCCGGCGGCACACCGTCCATTCGACCACGCCGCCCGAGCCGGCCACACCGCCCAGCCATAACGAACGAACCCAGGGGGAACCGACGCCATGCCCATCACGCCCACGCCGAAGATCTGGATGAACGGCGAGCTCGTCGACTGGGCCGACGCCCAGGTCCACGTGCTCACCCACACCCTCCACTACGGCACCGGCGTGTTCGAGGGCATCCGGGCCTACGCCACCCCCGACGGTCCGGCCGTGTTCAAGCTCACCGAGCACATGGAACGGCTCCACAATTCGGCCAAGATCCTCATGATGGACATGCCCTACTCCGTGGAGGAGTTGGTGGAGGCGACCAAGGAGACCGTGCGGTCGACCGGGCTCGACTCGTGCTACATCCGGCCCCTCGCCTACTTCGGCTACGGCGAGATGGGCCTGGCGACCTCCGCCTGCACCACCGACGTGGCGATCGCATGCTGGCCGTGGGGCGCCTACCTCGGCGACGACGCCCTCGAGAAGGGCGTGCGCATGACGATCTCGTCGTGGCAGCGCCACGATCACAACATCATGCCGCCGGCGGCCAAGACCACCGGCAACTACGCCAACTCGACGCTCGCCAAGATGGACGCCCTGCGCTCCGGCTACGACGAGGCGATCATGCTCAACCGTCAGGGCCTCGTGAGCGAGTGCACGGGCGAGAACCTCTTCGTCGCCCGGGGCGGCACCCTGATCACCCCGCCCCTGGCGTCGGGTGCGCTCGAGGGCATCACCCAGCACTCGGTGATGGAGATCGCCCGCGACCTCGGCTTCGAGGTGCGCACCGGCGAGCTCAGCCGTTCCGACCTCTACATCGCCGAGGAGATGTTCGTCGTCGGCACCGCCGCCGAGGTCGCCTCGGTCAACTCGGTCGACGACCGTGAGGTGCCGTGTCCCGGACCGATGACCCGAGCGATCGCCGAGACCTACGGCAAGGCCGTGCGAGGCGAGCTCGAGCAGTACCGCCACTGGTGTGAGCTGGTATGAGCGCCGACACCCCCGACGCCGAGCCGATGCAGATCTCCCGTGAGGGCCACCGCGACCCGTCGTGGCCCGAGTCGGTCGAGATCTTCGACACGACCCTGCGCGACGGCTCCCAGTTCGAGGGCATCGCGCTCACCACCGACGACAAGCTCCGCATCGCCGAACAGCTCGACCACCTGGGCGTGGCCTACATCGAGGGCGGCTGGCCGGGCTCCAATCCCCGCGACGACGCCTTCTTCCAGCGCGCCGCCGACGGCGAACTCGACCTCGGCGTGAGCGAGCTCGTGGCGTTCGGCTCCACCCGGCGCCCCAAGGGCAAGGTCGATTCGGACGAGACCCTCGCCAACCTGCTCGCCGCTCGCACCGGGATCGTGTGCATCGTCGCCAAGAGCTGGGACTACCACGTGCTCGAGGCGCTGCGCACCACCCTGGATGAGGGCGCGGCGATGATCCACGACTCGGTCGAGTACCTGGTGGCCAACGGCCGGCGCACCTTCGTCGACTTCGAGCACTTCTTCGACGGCTACAAGCGCAACCCCGAGTTCGCCATGCGGGCCCTCGAGTCGGCCGCCGTCGCCGGCGCCGACACCCTCGTGTTGTGCGACACCAACGGCGGCTCGCTGCCCCACGAGGTGGAGCAGATCACCCGCACGGTCGTCGACACGTTCGGTTCCGACCTGACGATCGGTATGCACACCCAGAACGACACCGGCTGTGCGGTGGCCAACGCCGTCGCCGGTGTGCGGGCCGGGTCGCGCCACGTGCAGGGCACGATCAACGGCTACGGCGAGCGCACCGGCAACTGCGACCTCACCACCTTCGTGCCCAACCTCAGCCTGAAGATGGGGATCCGCACCCTGCCCGACGGGGCGATGGAGCGGCTGACCGCCGTGAGCCATCACGTGGCCGAGTTGGTCAACCTGCCCCCGAACCCGGCGCTGCCCTATGTCGGCAAGTCGGCGTTCGCCCACAAGGCGGGTCTGCACACCTCGGCGATCGCCCGTCGACCCGACGCCTACGAACACGTCGACCCGGCCACGGTCGGCAACGGCACCCGCTTCCTGGTCAGCGACCTGTCTGGTCGTTCGACCGTCGAGCTCAAGGCGAAGCAGCTCGGCCTCGACCTCGACGCCAACCAGCTCAAGGCCGTGCTCGACGAGCTGAAGAAGCTCGAGCACGCCGGCTACCACTTCGAGGCCGCCGACGCGTCGCTCGAACTGCTGATGCGGCGGGCGACCGGCTGGCGCAACCCCCACTTCTCGCTCGAGTCGTTCCGGGTGACCGTCGAACACCGGCCCCGCAAGGACGCCCAGGAGATCAACCCGCTCGGTCATTACGACGGGGTGGAGACCGAGGCGACGATCAAGCTGCTGTTCGCCGATCTCGACGGCGGGCCCGACGAGCGGGTGATCGCCACCGGCGAGGGCAACGGCCCCGTCAACGCCCTCGACGCCGCGTTCCGTGCCGCCATCGGCGACCGGTTCCCCGAGCTCGCGGCCGTGAAGCTCGCCGACTACAAGGTCCGCATCCTCGACTCGGCCACCGGCACCGGCGCGATCACCCGGGTGCTGATCGAGTCGACCGACGGCGAACACCGGTGGACGACGATCGGCGTGAGCGAGAACATCATCGAGGCCTCCTGGCAGGCCCTCGCCGACGCCCTCATCTACGCACTCTCTCGTTGAACCGAGTCGCTTCGCGTCAGTCGATGGTGTAGCGGTCGTGCTGGTCGTCCCAGCACGGGTGCTCGAGGATCTTGCGCACGATCAGGTCGTCGACCATCAACATCTCCCCGGGTTCAGCGGTGGGTTGCAGCTCGAGGACGTACCACGACGTGTGTTCCTGACAGAGGGGTCGGACCGAAAGGTCTCGCGGTTCGCTCGCAGGCCAGTTCCTCTTGGACACCGCCCCGGGGGGAGTTGTTCGCCAGCCCTGTCCGACGCGCTCCAACGCCCCTTCGAGTCCCTCGAAGTCACGAACAAGGACGATCAACAGCTGCTCGTCGGTGTTGTTGGTGAAGTCGACCGTGGTCAGCGGCTTCTGATCACCCATGCACCCGGTGAGGACAGCCAACAGTCCGAGAAGCGCCGCGCCGCGCTGCCGCCATCGTGAGCTCACCCTGTCGTTATCGGCACGGCGCCGGGGCGGACTGAGCGCAGCCCTGACGACTGGGGTCTTCCATTCGGCGATACAAAATGATAGCGATGGGGCAGATTGCGACGATTGGAGCCTGGAATGGAGGACCCCGGCGAGGAGCAGTTTTCGGCGCTCTCGGGTCACGAGCGGATCGCGGCCCACGCGTCGGTCGACGCTGCCGTGGCGACGCGGATCGCAGGCGAACAGTTCGGGCCGGCAGCCCGACGCGCCGGCCAGGTAACGGTTTCGCTCGACGATGAGGGCAACCTGATCGAGACTTCGCCCGACGGAGCTCGTCGGCAGCTGGCCGCCGACGGTTGCGACCCCGGCGCCGCCTGATTGGCTGGGCGCCCGAGGCCATCGCCGGCCCGCTCAGGTGATCGTCTCGCCGCCNNGTGCCCATGCGGTGCATCGGCACCTTGGCCCCGAAGATCTCCTCGCCCTTGGCCATGTCGCCGCCCCGCTCGAGCATGATCGGCGTCGTCATGCCGGTGATCGTGCGGCCCGGCGCCACGCAGTTGAGTCGCACCTCGGGCAGCGACTCGAGGGACAGCTGGCGAGTCAGGCCGGCGATGCCGGCCTTGGCCGCCCCGTAGGGGGCGTTGTGGCCGTTCGCGGTGAACGCCGCGGTCGACGCGATCGTCACGACCGAGCCCCGGCCGCCGGCCTTCATCACCGGCAGGGCGTGCTTGATGGTGAAGAACGTGCCGCCGACGTGGACCTCGAGCATCTTGTTGAACCGGGCCGCGTCCCACTCGGCGGTGGGCCCGAACTCGGCGTGGCCGGCGCCGGCGAGCACGGCGTCGAGGCCGCCCAGCTGTTCGGTCGTGGCGGCGACGGCGGCCGCCACTTGGTCCTCGTCGGCCACGTTGGCGCCGAGGCCGATGCAGCCCTCGAGCGTCGCCGCAGCGGCCTCGGCCTTGTCGGCGTCGAGGTCGACCAGGGCGGCCCGGCCGCCCTCGGCCACGAAGCGCTGGGCGGTGGCCAAGCCGATGCCCGAGGCGCCCCCAGTGACGAGGAGGACCCGCCCGGCGAAGCGGGGTTCGTGGATGCGGGCGGGGTCGAGGGCGTCAGGCATGACGCCATTCTGACCCACCGCTCGTTTGTCGCCAAATAGTTGGGTCTCCAACTACCGGCGGATCCCTGTTGGGCCGTCAGCTCAGTCCGGTCAGAACTGCCAGATCATGAGGACGAGGGCGACCACCAGCAGGAGCTGGGTCAGGCCCTCGCCGAGCGCCAGCTTCTTGGCCAGGCCGGCGACCTCGGGATCGTTCTGCAGCACGGTGCCGGGGTCGACGGCCTCGGCCCGGGCGGTGAGGGCCCGCATCGTCGGTCGGATCAGGCCGTGGGCGATGCCGATGACGGCGAAGATCACCAGGAAGGCGGCCGAGATCCACGGGTCGGCGAAGCTGTGGACGCTGTCCGACAGAGGGATCAGCACGATGCCGAAGACGAACAGGCCGTAGAACCCGAAGTGGGCGAGGTTGGTCACCGACTGGGTCGCCCGCAGGATCGGCCCCGCCTCGCCGGCGGTCGAGGCGTAGGCCTTCGCGTTGTAGAAGCCGTGTGTGATGACGCCGCCGAAGCCGACGATGGCCGACACGATGTGGAGCAGCTCGACGATTCGATAGATGGCAGATCCGGTACCCATGCCAGGGCACGGTACTCTGCTCCCGTGGCTGCCCCTGACTTCGTGCCGACCGACCCGACCGCTACCGTCCGCGTCTACTCGTCACCGCCGCGTCGTCCCGAGTCGTGGACCCAGGACCGCGCCGGCGAGATCACCGACGGCCAGCCCTCCGGCGTGCGCCTCGGCTCGCAGGGCCCCGACCAGGGCTACGCGCTGAAGCTGCTCCACCTCTTCGACGACAAGCTCGAGTGCGGCGGCCTGCATCGCCACGACGTCGAGGCCGGCTGCGCCGCGGTGGCCATGAAGCGTTCGGCGCTCTTCGGTCGCGGGCCCGTCGTCCACGACCTGACCGCCGCGTTCACGATCTTCGGCTTCCTCGACGCCGTGCCCGACGCCGAGCTCGTCGCCCTGCGTGAGGAACTCTTCCCCGAGGTCGGCCACACCGTCCACTACGCCGAGCGTCGCCGCATCGTCGACCTCGTCGCCGACGACGTGCTCCGGCAGACCCACGGCGCCATCGAGGCCGCCTACGGCCGCGACTGGCGCGCCAACCTCTCGCTGTGAGCGCCCCCGCCACCGGCGCCGACGTGCGCGTCCGGTTCTCGCCCGCCCCCACCGGCTACCTCCACGTCGGCAGCGCCCGCTCGGCGCTGTTCAACTGGATGTACGCCCGCCACACCGGCGGCACGATGATCCTCCGTATCGAGGACACCGACGCCGACCGCTCCAAGCCCGAGCTGGTCGACGCCATTCGTGACTCGCTCGGCTGGCTCGGTATCGACTGGGACGAGGAGTATCGCCAGAGCGACCGCTTCGACCAGTACCGGGCCGCCGCCGACAGCCTCGTCGAGCGCGGCCTCGCCTACTACTGCGATTCCACCCCCGAAGAGGTCAAGGCCCGCAACGAGGCCCGGGGCGACGGCGCCACCGGCTACGACGGCTACAACCGCGATCGCGGCCTGTCGTTCGTCGAGGGCAAGACCGTCGTCCGGTTCCGGACCCCCGAGACGGGGACGACCGAGTACGACGACCTGATCCGGGGCCACATCAGCTTCGACAACTCGACGCTCGAGGACTTCGTCATCGTGCGTTCGAGCGGCGTGCCCTTGTTCCACGTGGCCAACGCCTGGGACGACCTCACGATGGGGATCACCCACGTGGTGCGGGGCGAGGACCTGGTCAACACCGTGCCCCGAGTGCTGTTGCTGCGTGAGGCGATGGCGCCCCTGGTCGACGCCGACCCGACCCCGCCGGTGTTCGCTCACCTGCCGCTGATCGTCAACGAGCAGCGCAAGAAGCTCTCCAAGCGGCGCGACGACGTGAGCGTCGGCGACTACCGCGACCGCGGCTTCCTGGCCGACGCCATGCGCAACTACCTGCTCACCCTCGGTTGGGGTCCCCGCGACGGCGGCGACGAGATCCGCCCGATCGACGTCTTCGTCGAGCAGTTCGAACTCGACGACATCAACAAGGCCCCCGCCTTCTTCGACGTCACCAAGCTCGAGCACTTCAACGGCGAGTACCTGCGAGCGCTGAGCGTCGAGGAGTTCGTCGAGGTCGCCCAGCCCCACCTCGGGCCGATCCCCGCCGACCTGTTCGCCGCCCTCGCCCCCTACGCCCAGGAGCGGGTGAAGGTCCTCGACGGCATCCCCGAGCTGCTCGGGTGGATCGTCGACGACGCCCCCGACCCCAGCGACAAGGACTGGAAGAAGGTCTTCGGCAAGGGCGAGCCCGGGCCGATCCTCGACCGTCTGATCGAGGCGCTGGGCGACTGTGACTGGACCGCCGCCGCCATCGAGGAGACCGTCTTCGGCGTGGGCACCGAGCTCGACGCCAAGACCCAGCTCCCCGTCCGCCTCGCCCTCACCGGCGTGCGGGCCGGCATCCCGCTGTGGGAGCCGATGGCGTGGATGGATCGAGCCGTGGTGCTCGACCGGCTCCGTGCCACCCGAGCCCGACTCGGCTGACGGGTCCGCCCGCCAGCAAGGGTCCCGGGAGCAGGGCTCCCGGCGGCACCCGGTGCGGCGCGCCATCACCGCCGCCGGCCTCCTCGTCCTCGCCTACGTCCTCGGCACGTTCCTCGACGTGTGGTGGGCGTCGCGCCAGGACACCACCGACCCGGTCGAGGCCGCCGTCGTGCTCGGCGCCGCCCAGTACAACGGGGTGCCGTCACCGGCGCTGGCCGGGCGGCTCGACCACGCCGCCGAGCTCCACGCGCTCGGGCAGGTCGAGGTGATCGTGGTCACCGGCGGTGGGCAGGCGGGCGACGCCACGACCGAGGCCAAGGCCGGCTACGACTATCTCCGGGCCGCCGGCATCCCCGACGAGGACCTCAAGCTCGAGGTGCAGGGCACTTCGACGTATGAGTCGCTGGCGGCGACCGCCCGCTTCCTGCGTGAGGAGGGGATCACCGACATCGTGCTCGTCACCGACCCCTACCACGCCCGCCGGTCCCAGCTCGTGGCGGCCGAGGTCGGCCTCGATGCTGCCGTGTCGCCGACCGATGCCTCCTCCGACCTGTCGCGCCTCACCCGCGAGACGATCGCCGTCGGGCTGGGCAGGATCATCGGGTTCCGGCGGTTGGAGCGGCTGGCCTGAGGCCTTACGCTACTGATCTCCACCGATCGGAGGTGGTGTAATTGGCAACACAACTGGTTCTGGTCCAGTCATTGGGGGTTCAAGTCCTCCCCTCCGAACTACAGCGGGTTGGTCATCGCCTCGGCGGTGGCTACGATTCGCTGGCCTGATCCGCCGGGTCCTCCGGTCTCGTCGGATCGAGTACACGCCCCGTTCGTCTAGCGGCCTAGGACGCCGCCCTCTCACGGCGGTAGCACGGGTTCAAATCCCGTACGGGGTACTCCGACATGGTCTCGCCTTCCGGGCGAGACCATCGTTGGTTTTGGCCCCGGGGCGTCGCGTGA
>JAWSVN010000062.1:39202-40407 GCA_033851875.1 Acidimicrobiales bacterium | reverse complement strand
CGTGATCGCTGCGACCTCGGCGTCGGCGGGGACGACGGTCATCGTGGCTCGGTCGACCATCGTGGGAGTCCACTGGACCTCGACGCCGTCGGGCCCGAACCGGGCGTGCATGATCACGCCATAGCGCGTCGCCTCGGGGCAGCACGCCGTGAAGTTGTTCGACAGGAAGTTGCCCAGCCCGAACGCCACGTGGGTGCCGGCGATCACCTCGTGGGGTTGGATCACGTGGGCGTGGTGGCCGACGAGCAGGTCGACGTCGGGCGACGCTCCGAGTCGCTCGGCGATCGCCCGCTGGGCCGTCGTCGGCTCGTGGCGATACTCGGCGCCCCAGTGCAGGCTGACGATGACGTGATCCGCGCCGACCTGGGCCGCTGCGGCGGCAGCCAAGATCCCCTCGATCTCGACTCCCTCGGGGTCGACCGATTCGAATGGCACCGTTGGAACCAGCAAGGGGTTGTCGTCGGGATTGCGGAATCCGTTCAGCCCGTAGGTCCATGACAGGTGGGCGAACCGGACGCCCTCGATCTCGTAGCTGGCCCAACCGAGCGTGCCGTCAGGGTTGATGCCAGCCTGCTCGAGGCCCAGCTCGTCGAAGGCGGCCACGGTCTCGATCGCGCCGTCGGCCCCCTGGTCGAGAGTGTGGTTCGACGCCGTCGAGCAGCCATCGAAGCCGACTTCGCCGAGGGCCTCCAACAGGGCGATCGGGGCGTTGAAGGTCGGATAGCCCTCGGGTTCGCCGGCTGCGACCGGTGCCTCGAGATGGCAGATCGCCAGATCCGCGGCAGCGATCGTGTTGCGAACCTCAGGGTCGAACAGCTCGACGAAGCCCACCTCGGCCCCCACCCGGTTCACCCGGTCGTGGGGAATGATGTCGCCCGTGAAGACGATCTCGATCGTCGGCGCGACGGTGGTTGGAGGCCGCGTCGACACCGGGGCGGGCGGGACGGTCGGCGTCGTCGCAGGCGTGGCGCCGGGCGGGCGCGACTCGTCGTCGAGCTCGCGTCCCTCCCTTGTCGCGGTCTCCTCCGAGGCCGACGTGGACGCGTCCTCGGTGTGGAGGACCAGGGTCAACAACCCGCCCACGATCGCGGCGACGGCGAGGCACCGCATCACCAGTGCTCGCACGCCCTCAACGTAGTGCGGGGCAGTGCCCGGCCCCGGTCATCGCGCTTCCCCGCCAGATGGCGCTCGGGATTGGGTCGGTG
>JAWSVN010000062.1:30500-39194 GCA_033851875.1 Acidimicrobiales bacterium | reverse complement strand
GAGAAGATGTGGGGGAGAGAGACGAGGGTGGGCCGAGAACCGTGGTCAGGGGGAGGAGAGGGCGTCGAGTTCGGTGCGGAGACGGTCCTCGTCGTAGCGGGCGAACAACACCGCGGCCGACGCATAGAGCACGAGCCCCGCCAGGCCGGACAGGCGGATGCCGAGGTCATCACCGACGTCACGCCCGAACGCCGTCAACAGGGCGAAGATCAACACACCCGTCGTCTGCCCGATCTTCTGGAGGAACGTCCGGGCGGCGAAGAACGTGGCGGCCGTCGCCTGCCCCGTCTGCAGCGCCGAGTGTTCGGCGATGTCGCTCAGGATGTACTGAGGCAACACGCTCAGGATCGCCACCGGCACGGCGAGGATGATCACGACGGCATAGGCCTGCAGCGGGGCTGGGATGGGCCGCCCGGCTCCGAGGAAGACGATCGCCAGGAAGTCGGCTGCCGAGATGACGAAGGCGATCACCACGAGTTTGCGAGGGCTCGTCCGCTTCGCCGTCCGGTTGACCACCGGGTAGAGCAGGGTCGCACCCACCACCATCAGCAAGAGCAGCTGGGTGGTGAACGCCTCCTCCAACTCGAGCAGCACCGTCACGTAGTAGAGCAGGCCGGTCTGCACGATCGTCAGGCCACAGAAGTAGGCGAAGTCCGCGGCCAGGTAGAACCGGAAGAACGGGTTGTCGGCCAGGATCCGGACCGACTCCCGCACCGGCACCGAGCTCGGCTCCGAGCGGGCCCACCGTGGCTCGTCGATCAGGCGGACCGGCACCAGCATCGCCAACATTCCCACCGCACACACCAGGCCGACGGCGACCTGCCACGCCCGCACGGTCGACAAGCCGGCGTCGTCGAGGAGCGACGCCCCCAGCGGGGTGAGAGCCGCCACCATCAGCCCGCCGGTCCACGCCGCCGAGGTCCACGTCGCGAGGTCGAGGCGGTCGGCGGGGGTGCGGCCGAGGTCGGCGACCAGAGAGAACGCCGGCGTGACGTACATGGTGAGCGTCACGTAGAGCACGAACTGCACCCCGATCAGCCAGACGATGTTCCAGGAGCTGACCTGACCCACGGGCGGCACGAACATCGCCACGCAGGCAACGGCCGCAGGGATCGCCCCGAGCCGCATCAGCGGGATGCGTCGCCCCTTGGCGTGGGTCGAGCGGTCGGAGAACACGGCGATCAGCGGATCGGTGACGGCGTCGGTCAGTCGGCCGAGAGCAGCGATCACGACGATGGCGTTGATCACCCCCAGCGCGGTGGCGTCGGTGACGAGCTGGGGGAGGCCGGCGGTGTCGGGCGGCAGGTAGAAGTAGACGAGGAGGATGCCGAGCACGCTGATGAGCACGGCCATGCCACCGTGTCCCGCCGACAGGGCGGCGACGACGGAGCGGGGGAGGGGTTCGGCGGCGGATTCGTCGGGCACCGGCGGGGGGAGGGCCACGACCTCGCACCGTAGCCACCGGCCGCTACCGTTCGTGACCCATGCGTGCCCTCCGTCGCTCCCTTCTCGGACTCGCCGTCGTCGCGTTCGTTCTCGCAGCGAGCGCCTGCACCGATGGCGAGGAGCCGGTGCCGATCGACTTCTCCGACAGCGACTCGCCGGTCGGTGGCGAAGACGCCGAGGATGGCACCCCCGAGGCCACCACGGAGGACGACACGACGACGGCCACCACGGAGGACCCGAACGCCGAGGTCCGCCAGCAGGTGATCGACGCCGCTGAGCAGCAGTGCCTCGACGACCCGACGCTCACCGAGGGCGTGGTCCGTCTCGTCGACCCCGAGACCGACGAGGTGGTCAACGAGTACGTGGCCGACTGCGCCGAGGTGCGCGGGCAGTAGGGAGCGCGGAGTAGGGCATAGCGCCCGTCAGGGCAGCTGGAGGCCGACCCAGGCAGCGCCGACCGCCCCGCCGAGCGTGAGCATCCCGTAGCCGAGCGCGGCCCATCGACGACCGGCGCCGAGTAGCTCGATGACCTCGACCGCGAAGGTCGACCACGTCGACAGCGCGCCGAGCCCGCCGACGGTCACGGCCGCGCTCCCGACGTCCCGGCCCACCAGCACCGCCAACACGAACGACGCGGCAAGGTTGGCGCCCAACGTCCCCCAGGGGAGGTCGAGCTCCGGCGCCCCACGGGGTGGACGCCCGTTCAGGCGATCGCCCAGCACGGCCCGCACGGCCGCGCCCGCACCGGCGAGCACGACGAATGCGATGGCTTGGAGCGAGCCCGCGCCGGTCATCGCACGATCGCCGAGTCGGCGCCCGGTCGGGAGCGGCGCGCCGCCAGGACGCCGACCGCGCCGGCGATGCCGGTGAGGGCGACCGTGGTGGCGAGGCCGGCGACCGCCGCACCGGGCCGGCCGTCGTCGAGCCGTCCGGCGGCGTCGACGGCGACGGTCGACAGGGTCGTGAGGCCACCGCAGAAGCCGGTGCCGAGCAGCCGTTGACGGCCGAAGCGTCGAGCCCAGTCGTCGGCCGACAGGAAGATGCCGGGCCCCGGCATCGCACCCACCAGCACGCCGAGGATGAGCGAGCCGACCACGTTGCACGCGAGCACCGCCGCGCCGCCGCCGGCGGCCTCGATCAGGCCCCAGCGCACCAGTGCGCCGACGGCGCCACCGACGGCGACCAGCGGCAGGGTTGCCGCAGCGGACGGCACGGTCATGCGCTCTCGCTCGATCGCTGCATCGACTCAGTGTGGCCGCTCGGTCGGGCCCGGTCGACGATGAGTAGGCTGCACGCCGTGACCGAGCAGCTCGAGCCCGAGACCTTCTTCGCCGCCAACGTCGACGGCGGCACCCAGCTCCGGCGTCACTGGGCCCCGGTGGGCGACCGACGCGCCGCCGTCGTGCTGGTCCACGGCATCGCCGAACACTCCGGTCGCTACCTCCACGTCGGCGCAGCGCTCGCCCAGGCCGGGTTCGACGTGCTCACCTTCGACAACCGCGGCTTCGGGCAGAGCGACGGCAAGCGGGGCCACATCGATTCGTTCGACCGGTTCAGCGCCGATGTCGGCGCGGCCCTCGCCGAACAACGTCGACACGACGTGCCGGTCGTCCTGATCGGCCACTCGCTCGGGGGCTTGATCTCGACCGGCCACCTGGTGCGCGGCGCCGAGCTGCCCGACATCGCGGTGTTGAGTGCGCCGGCGATCGCCGCAGAGATCCCCCGTTGGCAGCGGGTGGTCGCGCCGGTCCTGGCCCGGGTGGCGCCGTCACTGTTCGTCCCGTCGAAGACCGACGGCACTCTGCTGAGTCGCGACGTGACCGTGCAACAGGACTTCGTCGACGATCCACTGCGGGTCGGCGGGGCGACGGCCGCGTTCGGTATGGCCGCGTTCGACGAGATGGAGTTGGCGTCGACGGGGATCGCGTCGATCTCGGTGCCCCTCTACGTGCTCCACGGCGCCGAGGACGAGCTCGTGCCGACGGCGTCGAGCGAGGCCTACACCGTGCTGCCCGACGCCACCCGTCGGGTGTGGGACGGGCTGCGCCACGAGTGTTTCAACGAGCCCGAGGGGCCCGAGGTGATCGCCGAGATGATCGCCTGGATCGACAGCCGGCTCTGACGGGTCAGGTGGTCGGCGGGCGGGTGTCGTCGTCGAGGCCGGCCTGGTCGAAGATCGACGTCGGGTGGTCGTTGGTGGCCGGCTCGGCGAACGGGTCGCGGCGCGCTTCGTCGACGTAGCCGACCCCCTCGACCCATTCCCGGTCGGTGCCGGCGGCGGGCGGCACCGACGGACGAGTCTGCTGGGGCTGCGGGTCGGGCCGCACCGGGGCCGGTCGTGGCTCCGGGGGCTGCTGGGGCTGCGGTTGTTGCGGGGCGGGTTGTTGCGGGCCGGGCTGTTGGGGTTGGGGCTGTGCCTGGCCCTGGGGGCGGGTCGGACCGGTCGGGGCGTGGCGGACCTGGGTGACGCCGCCGGCTCGCGGCCGACTCGCCCGATCGTCGCCGTTGCCGCCCCGTCGCATCGGCTGCACGGCGTGGGCCGGGCGACGGGCCGATGCCGACGCCCACAGCATCGACGCGGCGATCAGCCCAACCCCGAGTGCGGCCAGCACCAACGCCGGCCCGATCATCGCGCCGAAGAACACGTCGATGATCGCCACCACGATCGCCCCTGACGACGGTGCGATCGAGTCGGCCAGGAGCGGGATGCCGTACCCGACGATCAGCCAGAACGCCGCCGCGCCGAAGGCCCAGTAGGCGACCCGGCGCAGCACGGCCGGTCGGTTCGAGGTGATCACCAACGCCGTGGCCGCCCCGATCACGGCCATCGCCGCGAAGATGATCGTGACCCGTTCGACGAAGTCCTTGATCGCCCCCAACCTCGACAGGCCCGAGGTCGGCAGCTCGATCGCCACCGGCGGCAGTTCGGGGATCACCGTCGCCAGCTCGGGTCGGGCCTCGACGAGGGCGCTGCGGGCCGCGACCCCGACGGCGGTGGCGTCGATGGTCGTGTTCTCGGCGTTGCCCTCGAGGGCGTTTCGGTGGGTCGCCACGATCCCGTCACGCACCACCGCCTGGACCGAGGGGTCGTCGAGGGCGGCGTCGGCGGCTGCCCGCAAGAGTTGGTCGGGGATCGCGGGACCGCCGTCGGGGATCGCCGCGCCCAGGGCCGCTGCCAGCCGGTCGACGAGGGCCGATCGCAACGCCTCGTTGTCGAAGAGTTGCTCGGCCAGACGTTCCGACCGCCCGGGGTCGAGCACGGTGCGGTTCATCACGAACCCGGCCCACGCCACCGAGCCGAACACCAGTGACACTCCGAGCACGATCGCTGCAAGACCTCGGCGCATCCCCCCAGTCTCGCATCTCCAACCCCACCGGGGGCGGTACCGTCGGGCTGGATGTCGGCCGCCAACACGATCCTGCTGTTCGTCGGCGGCGCCCTCGCGGGGATGATCAACGCCATGGCGGGCGGCGGTTCCCTGCTCACCGTGCCGCTGCTGTCGCTCGTCGGGGTGGAGGGCGTGCTCGCCAACGCCACGAACCGGGTCGCCGTCCTCGTCCAGAACGGGAGTGCGATCTACGGCTTCCGCAAGCGTGGCAAGGGCGCCGGCAAGGAGATCGTGCCGGTGCTGGTGCCGGTGCTCGTCGGCGGACTCGTCGGGTCCTACGCCATCTCGGGCATCGACGACGAGACGTTCGAACGCCTCTTCGGCGTGCTGATGATCCCCCTCCTGGTGCTGGCGCTGTGGAAGCCCAGAGTCGGTGGGAGTGCAGCTGCTGGAAGTGCAGCCGGCGGCGACGGCGATGCGGCCCCCGAGCCGTGGCCGACCTGGGTGAACTGGATCGTGTTCTTCGCCGTCGGCCTCTATATGGGGTCGATCCAGGCCGGCGTCGGTCTGATCCTGCTCCTCGTGCTCAGCCGAGCCGGCCACGACCTGGTGACCGGCAACGCCATCAAGGTGTGGGCGATCCTGTCGGTGTCGATCGTGGCCGTGGCGGTGTTCGTGGCCAAGGGCCAGGTGGCGTGGTGGCCGGCGGCCGTGTTGTCGGCCGGCACCGCAGTCGGTGGCTACGCGGGGGCCAACCTGGCGGTCAGCGGCGGCGAGAGGCTGATCAAACCGGTGCTGGCCGTCTCGGTGGTCGCACTCGCCGGCCGCATGATCGGGCTCTATTGANNGTCCCAGTAGGGGTGGCCGGCGGTGTCGGTGGGGGTCGTCAGGATCTCGGGCCCGTCGGCCGTGATCAGGATCGTGTGCTCGAACTGGGCGGTGCGGGACCCGTCCGCGGTCACGGCCGTCCAGCCGTCGCCCCACATCCGGGCCCGCCAGTCGCCCATCGTGATCATCGGCTCGATCGTGAAGGTCATGCCGACCTCGATCGTCTGGTCGAGACGCGGGTGGTAGTAGTGACAGATCTGCAGATCGGTGTGGAACTGCTCGCCGATCCCGTGGCCGACGAAGTCGCGCACCACGCCGAACCCCTCGGCTTCGGCGTGATCCTGGATCGCCTTGCCGATGGCGTTGATCGGGTTGCCCGGCACCGCGGCGGCGATGCCGAGGGCGGTGCAGTCGCGGGTGACCTTCACCAGTTCACGCGAGCGCTCGTCGACGTCGCCGACGAAGAACGTGGCGTTGGTGTCGCCGTGCACGCCCTCCTTCCACAGGGTGACGTCGCAGTTGAGGATGTCGCCGTCCTTCAGGGGACGGTCGTCGGGGATGCCGTGGCAGATCACCTCGTTGGCCGAGGTGCACAACGACTTGGGGAACGGGTTCGAGCCGCCCGGATACATCAGCGGGCTCGGGTAGGCGTCGTTGGCGATCGCCCGGGCGTGACAGAACTCGTCGACGGCCTCGGTGGTGACCCCCGGAGCGATCACGGTCCCGAGCGACTTGAGGGTGTCGGCGGCGAGTCGCCCGGTGCGACGCATCTTCTCGATCGTCTCGGCCGACTTCACGTCGGGCTCGTCCCAGCGTTCGACGCTGGTGCCGTCGGCCCACACCGGATGCGGGATCGACCCCGGCACCTCACGGCGAGGGCTGATCGCGCCCGGACGGATCGTCTCGGTCGAGTTCTTGTGGCACCGCTTGTACTTCTTGCCGCTGCCGCACCAGCACGCGTCGTTGGCCTTGGGAAGAACTCGCATCGGCTCAGTCTAAGGCCAGGAGGCGGACCGAGGTCGGGCGGGGCTCACGCCGCGCCGTCGACCCGCACCTGGTTGCGGCCGCCGTGCTTCGCCTCGTAGAGGGCGGCATCAGCTCGTTCCACCAGGTCGTCGACCGGCCCACCGTCGGTGTCGGCAGCGCCGATCGAGATCGTGAGCCGCCCGAGAGGTTGGTGCTGGGCGCCCGGCACGGCCACCTGCTCGACCGCAGCACGCAGCCGATCGGCGATCTCCGCCGCCTCGGGGGCCGTGGTCTCGGGCAGCAGTACGGCGAACTCCTCGCCGCCGTAGCGGTAGACGAGGTCGTGGGGCCGCACGTTGTCGCGCAGCACCCGGGCCACCGCCCGCAGGGCGTCGTCGCCGGCGGCGTGGCCGTTGGTGTCGTTGAAGGTCTTGAAATGGTCGACGTCGACCATCAGGTAGGCCGTGGTGTGATGGCGTTCGCCGGGGTAGAGCGACTCGGCGAGGTCGCCGAGGTCGCGGTCGAGCCGGCGGCGGTTCTTGAGCCCGGTCAGGGGTTCGACCTCGGTCGCGGCGCCGTGGGTGTCGGCGGCGGCGAGGGCCGAACCGGTCAGTTCGGCGAGCACCTCGAGGTTGTCGACATCGGTCCGGCCGAAGGGTCGTGCGGGATCGCGGATGACCAGGAGGGCGCCGAGGACCTGGCCGTTGGTGACGATCGCCGAGGCCGCCATCGCCATCGGCACTCGCACGAGAACCGCATCGTCGTCGGCCACATGGTGGAAGCCGCGGCCGGTCTCGACGACGCGTCGAAGGCCGGACCGGTCGAGCCGGTCGAGAGCGAACGGGGCCGGCGGTTGGGCTTCGACGGCCACCAGCTGCTCCCCGGCCCGCCGCACGAGGAGGCCGGCGTCGGCGTCGGCGAGGCGGAGCGCTTCGGTGACGGCCGCCGTGGCGACCCGGCCGGGATCGAGGCTGGCGGTCAGACGTCGGTTGACGTCGAGCAGGAGCGACATCGGGGCGGCCGCCGGCGGGACGGCCAAGGCCGGGAACCCGGGCGCCGGGTCCTGAGCGGCAGCCGGGGTGGCTGCCTGGGTGGCTGGCAACGTCGCAGTGGTCGGTGCAGTCGGTGACACCGGTGCTGTCGGGGCGCTCGGCGAAGCTGGAGTGGTCGTGACGGTCGGAGCAGCACCGGTCGGCGAGGTTGCCGGTGGCGGCGTCGCGGAACCGGTCGGAGCCGCGGCGAACGCAGGCACCGCTGAGGCATCGGTGTCACGCCGGCGGCGGAACCCGACGACGGCACCGGCGGCTGCGGCCATCGCCACCACGCCGCCGCCTCCGATCGCGGCGAGCGGCAGGGCGGCCTGGGCGCTGTCGTCGGCGAGGGCGAGCGCGTCCGGGACGGGTTCACTCGTGGGCGGCACGGTCGGGGCTGTCGTGGTCGACACCGGCGGTGCCGGTTCGTCGCCTGCGACTCGGGCGGCCAGCGCGTCGACGGCGGCCAGATCGATGAGGGGGTCGTCGAACACCGAGGGCAGTTCGCCGTCGCGCAACGCCAGGTCGGCGATCGCGAGCACGAAGTCGAACGACTCGATGCGCGACGCGTCGTCGACGTCGTCGAACACGCCGACGGCCGCCAGATCGTCGATCAACCACAACTGTTCGCTGACCTCGATGCCGCGCAGCTCGAGCTCGGCCACCAGCGCGCGGTACTCGACGGCGAAGCCGGCCAGGTAGGCGGCGTAGTCACCGTCGTCGGCGCCGTCGCTCGGCACGCTGTCGCGCAGGTCTTCGACGAGGGTCGCGAGCAGCGGATCGGGTTCGGTCGAGAAGGCGTCGAGCTCGGCGAGCGCGTCGGCCGCGAGCACCAGCTTGAAGGCGATCGCCTCGGCGAGCGCGGTGTCGTCGAGGGTGGCCAGGTCGTCGATCGGGGCGGAGATGTCGGCTCGCGTCCTGTCGGGCCCCTCGCGCAGTTCACCGAGCCGGGCCCTCGTCTCGGGGTCGGCACCGCCGATGTCGTCGCTGTCGGCGACGAGATCCTCGAGGAACTGGTAGTCGTCTTGGAGGTCGGGGTCGATGTAGAGGGTTGAACCCGGTCCGGCGTCCGCGGTCCAGGTGTCGTCGGTCCA
>JAWSVN010000062.1:28694-30473 GCA_033851875.1 Acidimicrobiales bacterium | reverse complement strand
TCGGCCCAGGCGTCGTCGGTCCAGGTCGTCGTCGTCGCCGACGGGTCTTCGGTCCAGGTGTCCTCGGTCCACGTCGTCGTGGTCGACGGGTCCTGGGCCGCTGCCGACGGCGTGCTGGTGAGCGTCAAGCCGCCGAGCAATCCTGCAGCCGCCAGGCCGCGTCGAAGCGAGCGCTTGCCGCCGAGCTTGTGTTCGTGGGGTTCCCTCGCGTGCAGCTGCACCCCATCAACGTCGGCACGTTCGCCAGGAACTTGACGTTCGACCCGGCGGTTGCCCGGTCCCGGTAGCGTGGCCGCATGGATCGCGTCACCGTCGCCGGGTATCTCGACCACACGCTGCTCACCCCGACGGCCACTCGCGACGAGGTCGCGGCGCTGTGCGCCGAGGCTCTGGAGCTGGCGGTCGCCGCCGTGTGCGTTTCACCGTCGATGCTTCCCCTTCCCGCCCACGTCGGCAGCGTCGGCGTGGCCACGGTCTGCGGGTTCCCGTCGGGCGCTCACCACCGGGCGGTGAAGGCCGCCGAAGCTGCGCAGTCGATGGACCTCGGCGCCAACGAGATCGACATGGTCGTCGACCTCGGCAAGCTCAAGGCCGGTGACTGGGGCGGCGTCGAGGACGACATCGCCGCCGTCAGGGCGGCGGTCCCATCGCCGATCGTGCTCAAGGTGATCATCGAGTCGGCGGCGCTGACCGACGACGAGATCGTGGGCGCCTGCCATCGGGCCGAGGCGGCCGGCGCCGACTACGTGAAGACCTCCACCGGCTTCCATCCATCGGGTGGCGCCTCGCTCGAGGCGGTGCGGCTGATGGCCGAGACCGTCGGCGGCCGCCTCGGGGTGAAGGCGTCGGGCGGGATCCGCGACGCCGCCACCGCGCTGGCGATGATCGACGCCGGGGCCACCCGTATCGGCTGCTCGGCCAGCCGAGCCATCCTCGACGGGATCGCCGGCACGTCCGACGACTGCGGCACGGCCTCTGGCGACAGCGGGCGAGCCTGAGCCGATGAGTCTCGTCGGCCGCCTCCTGATCAGCCGACCGATCCTTCAGGACCCCAACTTCGATCGCACGATCTCGCTCGTGCTCGAGCACGGCGACGACGGCGCTCTCGGCGTGATCCTGAACCGTCCCACGACGCTCGAGGTCGGTGATCCGTTCCCCGACTGGCAGGAGCTGGCGACCGAACCGGCGTTCGTCTTCGGCGGGGGTCCGGTCGAGCGCAACGCGATGATCGTGTTGGGCCGCAACCCGACGACCGAGGGCGAGCTGGCCCTCGGGCTCCACAGCGTCGACCTCGACCATCAACCCCAGCTGGTGCAGGGCGAGGGCATCGAGGCGATCCGCATCTTCGCCGGCTATGCCGGGTGGGGCGCCGGACAGCTCGAGGGTGAACTCGGCAACGGGGCGTGGTGGACGGCGCCGGGATCGGTCGACGACGTCTTCTGCCCCGACCCCTACGAGCTGTGGGCTCGGGTGCTCAAGCGAGAGGGCGGCGAGATGGCGTGGTACGCCCACCTGCCCGAGGACCCGTCGGCCAACTGAGCCGAGGAGTAGGCTGCGGCCATGCAGATCCGCATCACCTACTGCGTTCCCTGAGACTATTCGAGCCGTGCCGTGAGCACGGCCGCTGATCTCCTGGGCAACTACCAGCACGTCATCGACGGCCTCGAGCTGATCACCGGCACCAAGGGCGTCTTCGACGTCGAGGTCGACGGCGAACTGCTCTACTCCAAGCACGCCACGGGCCGCCACGCCGAACCTGGCGAGGTGCTCGAGTTGTTC
>JAWSVN010000062.1:13501-28665 GCA_033851875.1 Acidimicrobiales bacterium | reverse complement strand
TACACGACTGACAGTGCTGCGACGATCTCGGGGGTGCGGCGATCGACGCGCCGGCCGGCGAACGCGGTGGCCGCCGTCCAGATCGCGGCGCCGACGATCGGGGCGCCCAGCAGGATCGTGAGGGCCACGCCGCGGTCGCTGTCGGCCCGGCCGAGGGCGAGCAGGATCGGCAGCGACACGGCGAGCCCGACCATCACGCCGCCGAAGGTGAACACGGCGTTGAGGCAGCCGTTGCCGGGCGACGTCGACGCGAACAGGTTGGCGCTGTGCTCGTCGGGATAGGTGGAGAACGCGAACGTCGAGGTCACCGCACCCGTGCCCGCCCCGATCAGCGCCATGCCGAGCGCTGCGCCCAATGCCACCGGCACGTGCCGCCAGCCGCCCGTGATCGCGGCCACCGACAGGGTGGTGATCGTGGCCAGCCCCATGCCGAGCCCGACGAAGACGAGGCTCCGCCCACGGATCAGGGGACGGAGTGAGCGAAGGGCGAGGGTCTCGGCCCACAGGGCCCGGCCGTCGGGCCCGAGCAGGTTGGCGCCGGTCATGCCCGCAGTGAGACCGGGGATGGCGCCGAGCAGCGTCGCAGACGGGTCGCCGGCCATCACCGCCTCGAGGAAGGGGGTGCCGCCGATCGCCAGCACGATCACCTGACTCACCACCTGCACCCGGTAGCGGGGGTGCCGCCGCAGGTAGCGGACCTCCTTGGCCAACACGGCCGAACCGAGACGGGCCGAGCTGCCCGGTCGCAGGAGGTGACCGCCGTGTACCGGCGCGGCCTCGGCCTCCTCGACGTTGCCGAGCACGCCGTCGAGCACGCGGACCCACACCCACCCCATCGTGATGATGAGGGCGCCGGCCGCGACCAGCCAACCGACGGCGGTGAGTGGGCGACCGTCGAGCGACGCGGCGAGGGCCCGGCCGGTCCAGCCGAACGGGGTCCGACCGGCGATCCGAGCCCACCCCTCGACCTGGGTGAGGCGGAGGTCGAGGTCGAGCACCGAGACCGCCTGGACGCCGATGGCGGCGGCCCCGACGACCACGCCGGCGGCGACGGTCGCCAGGTCGCGGCTGCGGCGCCGTCGCAGGCCGGCCCCGAGGGCGGTGAGCGCAAGTCGTGACGCGGTGGTGGCGGCGAGCATCGTGGCGATCGCCGCCAGCACGGCGACGCCGATCGACAGCGGGTCGGGGGCGGTCGACGCCAACCCGAGCAGGGGCAGCAGGGCCGCCAGCGGGCCGGGCCCGACCAGCCCGGCGGCCGCCATGCCGGGCGCGAGTCGTCGGGCCGGGAGGTCGAACAGGGCGAGGCGGGTGGTGTCGATCGTGTCGTCGGTCGACCCGAACACCAGCGGCGACGCCGACCAGCCGGCGACGATGGCTGCCGCGGCGAGGGGAGCGATCGCGAGGCGGGCCCGGTCGTCGAGGTCGCGGACCCAGATCGCCGCCACCGCGCCGACGAAGGTGGCGACGACGATGAAGACGAACAGGCCCGGTCCGCCCGGGGTGCGGAACACGTTGCGCAACAGCCGCAGCTTGAGCCGCACGAAGAGGCCGATCATCGGTTCACGTCCACGGGATCAGAGCCACACAGACTCACAGCCAATCGAGGTCGACGGCGCCGAGTGGCCCGCCGACCGCGTCGACGAAGACGTCCTCGAGTCGGCGACCACCACACAGCTCGGCGGTGGGCCCCTCGGCCACCACCCGACCGGCGTGGACCACGGCCACGTGATCGCAGAGTCGTTCGACGACCTCCATCACGTGGCTCGAGAACACGACGGTTGCTCCACCGTCGACGAGGCGTTCGAGGATCGCCCGCAGGGTCCGCACCGACAGGGGGTCGACCGACTCGAACGGTTCGTCGAGGAAGAGGACGCTCGGCCGGTGCAGCACCGCGGCGCCGAGGGCGATCTTCTTGCGCATCCCCGAGGAGTAGTCGAGCACGAGGGTGCGGGCGTCGCCGCCGAGCCCGAGCACGTCGAGGAGCTGGTCGGCCCGGTGCACGGCGTCGGCTCGCTCGAAGCCTCGCAGCAGGGCCGTGTACTCCAGCAGTTCGCGACCGGTCAGCCGCTCGAACAGCCTCAGGTCCTCGGGCACCACCCCGATCCGGGCCTTCACCGCCCCCGGGTCGCTCCACACGTCGAGCCCGTCGACGGTGACGGAGCCACCGTCGGGTCGCAACAGGCCGGTCGCCATCTTGAGGGTGGTCGACTTGCCGGCGCCGTTGGGGCCGACGAGGCCGAAGAACGAGCCGCGGGCGACCGTGAGGTCGAGGTCGGCCACGGCCACCTTGCCGTCGCGGGTCGGATCGCCGTAGACCTTGCGCAGCCCGCGAATCACCACCGCAGGTGGCTGCTCGAGCCCTTCCTCAGGCGACGGGGTGCGGTTCACCCCTCACAGATCGGCATCCATGAGCGCCGCATAACGAGGCTTGATCTTCTCGTTGATGATCTTGAGCCGCTTCTGGAACGGCCAGAAGGCGCTCTTCATGGCGTTGACGGTGAGCCACTGCATGTCGGCGAGCCCGTAGTCGAAGGCCTCGGCGAGCTTGACGAACTCGTCGCTCAGCGTCACGTCGCTCATCAGCCGGTTGTCGGTGTTGACCGTGACCCGGAACCGGAGCCGACGCAGCAGCCCGATCGGGTGCTCGGCGATCGAGGGGGCCGCGCCGGTGTTGACGTTCGACGTCGGGCACATCTCGAGCGGGACCCGACGGTCGCGCACGAAGTTGGCGAGCCGGCCGAGGGTGGCCTCGCCGTCGGGGTCGACCGTGATGTCGTCGACGATGCGCATGCCGTGACCGAGCCGCTCGGCCCCGCAATAGCTGAGGGCCTCGTGGATCGACGGCAGACCGAACGCCTCGCCGGCGTGGATGGTGATGTGCACGTTCTCCCGCAGGCAGAGCTGGAAGGCGTCGAGGTGGCGGGTGGGCGGGAACCCGGCCTCGGGCCCGGCGATGTCGAACCCGACCACGCCCTGGTCGCGGTAGCGGACGGCGAGCTCGGCGATCTCGGTGCTGTGGGCGGCCTGGCGCATCGCCGAGCAGATCACGCCGACGTCGAGGTCGGTGCCCTTGGTGCCCTCGCCGTAGCCCCGCAGCACGGCCTCGACCACCTCGTCGAGGCGCAGGCCGCGTTCGGTGTGGAGTTCGGGGGCGAAGCGGATCTCGGCGTAGACGACGTTGTCGGCGGCCAGGTCCTGGGCCGCTTCGAACGCGGCGCGTTCCAGTGCCTCGGGGGTCTGGGTGACGCCGACGGTGTGGGCGAAGGTCTCGAGGTAGAGCTCGAGCTTGTTGCGATCGGCGCCGCGCCGAAACCAGGCCGCCAGGTCGCCGGGGTCGGTGGTGGGGAGGCCGTCGTAGCCGGTCTCGTTGGCCAGGTCGATCACCGTGGCGGGCCGCATCCCGCCGTCGAGGTGATCGTGGAGGAGCACCTTGGGTGCCTGCTTGATCCGATCCAGGGTGACGGGGTCCATGCCTCACCGTATCCTCACCGGGGTGGACACCCAGCGCGTCGGGCCGTATCGCTTCGCCGAGATCGACCTGCGCCGCACGGTGCGTCACGCCCTGGATCTGGTCGACCACCACGGCGTGTCGGCCGCCGACGCGTCCCGGACCCGCATCGCCGGTCTGCTCGACGGCGTCGACGCCGAGGTGGCCGACGCCGCCGAGCTGGTGCCGGTCGTCGAGGCGGTGTGGCCCGAGCTGGTGGAGCTGCGCTCGTCGGCCACCCTCCCGGCGCGGGCCGAGGGGCGCGTGAGCGCGCTGGCGTTCGGCAGCGGCGGCGTGCCCAAGCCGACCGTCGATCGGGTCGACGTCGACCACGGCGGCGTCGTCGGTGACGTGCAGGCCGCCCGCCAGCACCACGGCAGTCCGTGGCAGGCGTTGTGTCTGTGGAGTGCGGAGGTGATCGACGGGTTGGTCGCCGACGGTCACCCGATCGCTCCGGGCGCCGCCGGGGAGAACGTGACGATCGCCGGCCTGCCGTGGGCCGAGGTGCGGCCCGGAGCCCGGCTCCGACTCGGCGAGGTCGAGGCGCAGGTGATGAGCTACGCGGTGCCGTGCCAGAAGAACGCCCGCTGGTTCAGCGACCGACGCTTCGGCCGGATCCACCACGACAAGGGCGACCTCAGCCGGCTCTACGCGATGGTGCGCACCCCCGGCTCGATCGCCGTCGGCGACCCGGTCGTGCTCGAACCGTGACCGCCACGCCATCGCGCAGTACCCCCTCGACCGGTACGCCATCGATCAGTACCGATGGTCTGACGACGATCGGGTTCGACGCCGACGACACGCTGTGGCACTCCGAGCACTACTTCGCCGTGACCGAGGAACGGTTCCGGGCCCTGCTCGCCCCGTGGTCGAGTGCGGACGAGGTGGCCGACAAGCTGCTGCAGCGAGAGCGGGCCAACCTCGCCCTGTTCGGGTACGGCATCAAGGGCTTCACCCTCTCGATGATCGAGACCGCCCTCGAGGCGACCGACGGGGGGATCCCGGCGGGCGCGATCGGCGAGATCGTAGAGTGGGGCAAGGAGATGCTGGCCCATCCGGTCGACCTCCTCGACGACGTGGCCGACACGATCGACCGCCTCGCCGGCCGCTACCAGCTGCTGCTGTTGACCAAGGGCGACCTGTTCCACCAGGAGTCGAAGATCGCCGAGTCGGGTCTGGCCGACCGCTTCGACGGGATCGAGGTGATGTCGGAGAAGGGGCCTGACGACTACCGGCGAGCCCTCGAACGCCACGGTGCCGACCCGGCCGGATTCTGCATGGTCGGCAACTCGGTGCGGTCCGACATCCTCCCCGTCGCCGAGATCGGCGGCCGGGCCATCCACGTGCCGTATGCGATCACCTGGAGCCACGAGCAGGTCGAAACGGCCGCGGGCACCGCCGCCGACCAGACCGACGGCAACACTGCCGACACCGCCGGGCCGCCGGCGTGGGTGACCGTCGAGTCGATCTCGGTGGTGCGCGACCTGCTGGGCTGAGGGATACTCGCTCCGTGAACATCGAGATGGCGCCTTCCCGCAACGTGCTCGGCGGCGAACTCGAGACCTGCGGCCTCGAACCGCTCACCGGGTTCTTCCGCGACGGCTGCTGCAACACCGCCGTGGAGGACCAGGGCAGTCACACCATCTGCGCGGTGGTGACCACCGAGTTCCTCGAGCACCAGACCAGCATCGGCAACCCGCTCACCACGCCGATGCCGCAGTTCCGGTTCCCGGGCCTGTCGCCCGGCGACCGGTGGTGCGTGACCGCTCGCAACTGGCTCAAGGCCCACGAGGCGGGCGCCGCCGCCCCGGTCGTGTTGGCCGGCACCCACGAGAAGGTGCTCGAGCTCGTGCCGCTCGACGTGCTGAAGGCCTACGCCGTCGATGTCCCCGCCGACCTGAGCGGCATCGACGGCCTCGAGGACTGACGCACACCGACCGCATCAGCCGATGCGGTCGATGACGAGAGGTGGCAGGTCGGGGGCCTCGTCGCCGATGGTCAGCGCCCGTTCCAGCAGGGGGAGGGCATCCGCGTAGCGGTCCTCGTCGTCGGTCAGCAGCTTGAGCACCGGCTCGCCGGCCTCGACCTCGGTTCCCGGCTTGGCCAGGATCTCGACCCCGGCGCCGAGACTGATCTCGTCGTCGAGGGTGAGCCGGCCGGCGCCGAGGCGCATCGTGGCGATGCCGACGTCGAGCGCGTCGAGATCGGCGACGAAGCCAGCCCGAGGCGCGTCGAGGGTGCGTTCGTGGGCCGCCCGGAGACGTGGCGCCTTCGCGTCGCCACCCTGGGCCTCGACCATCCGGTGCCACGTTCCCCACGCCTGACCCGACACGAGGATCGACGCCGGATCGCTGCCACCGACGCCCGCGAGATCGAGCATCTCGGTGGCCAACGCGAGGGTGACCTCACGCAGGTCGTCGGAGCGCGAGTCGTTCGGTTCCCCACGGAGGATCTCGTGGCTCTCGTCGACCTCGATCGTGTTGCCGACCGCCCACCCGAGGGGTCGATCCATGCGGGTGAGCAGGGCTCGGGTCGCCACCCCGGCCCGGTTGCCGATGTCGACCATCGTCTCGGCCAACAACCGCGCGTCGGCCTCGGTCTTCATGAACGCGCCGCGGCCGACCTTCACGTCGAGCACGAGGTGCTCGGTGCCGCTGGCGATCTTCTTCGACATGATCGACGACGCGATCAGCGGGATCGACGGCACGGTGCCGGTGATGTCGCGCAGGGCGTAGAGCTTCTTGTCGGCGGGGGCGATCTCGCCGGTGGCCGCGGCGATGACGGCGCCGACCTCGAGCAGGGCGGTGCGCATCGCGTCGGCCGACAGCGTCGGCGACCAGTGGGGGATCGCCTCCATCTTGTCGATCGTGCCGCCCGTGTGACCGAGCGCCCGGCCCGCCAGCTGGGGCACCGCCACCTTGCCCGGGGCACACGCCGCCACGAGGGGACACAGGATCAGCGAGACCTTGTCGCCGACCCCGCCGGTCGAGTGCTTGTCGACGGTGACCCGCCCGAGGCTGCTGTGGTCGACCCGGATCCCGGAGTCGATCATCGCCTGGGTCCAGGCCGCCAGCTCCTCGCCGTCCATGCCCTGGAAGTAGATCGCCATGAGCAGCGCCGACGCCTGTTCCTCGGGGATCGCGCCGGCGGTGTAGCGCTCGATGAACCAGCGGATGCCGTCGAGCGGCAGCGCGTCGCCGTCTCGTTTGGCGATGATCAGGGACTCGGCGTCGTAGGTGGCCATCAGCCCTCCTGCAAGCGTTGTTGATCGAAGCCCCCCGGCAACAGGTCGCCGAGCGGGGTGGGGGTGCCGTCGCCGTCGACCAGGCAGTCGGGGCCGCCGTGTTCGAGGAGGAGCTGGCGGCATCGGCCGCACGGGGTGCACGGTTCGCCGGTCCCCGACACGGTGGCGACCGCCACGAGTCGGCCCCCGCCGGTGGCGTGCAGGGTCGACACCAGGCCGCACTCGGCGCACAGGGTGAGGCCGTAGCTGACGTTCTCGACGTTGCAGCCGACGACGATGCGGCCGTCGTCGACCAGGGCGGCGGCGCCGACCGGGAATGACGAGTAGGGCGCGTAGGCCGACTCGGCAACGGCCCGAGCCGCTGCCCGCAGCTCGTCCCAGTCGATCCCAGCGGTGTGGGCCCTGTCGCTCATACCAGCTGTTTTACAACGTTCCGTAGATGCGGTCGCCCGCGTCCCCGAGTCCCGGGACGATGTAGGCGTGGTCGTTGAGCCGCTCGTCGAGGGCGGCCAACGTGATCTTCACGTCGGGATGGGCGGCGTGCACGGCCGCGACCCCCTCCGGGCAGCCGATGATCGACAGCAGCCGCAGGTCGGTGCAGCCGTCGGCGGCGAGGCGGTCGAGGGCGGCGATCGCCGAGCCACCGGTGGCGAGCATCGGGTCGACGACCAGCACCTCGCGCTCGGTGATCCGGGGCGGCAGCTTGCCGTAGTACTCGATCGGCTGGTGGGTCTCGGGGTCACGCTGCATGCCGAGGTGGCCGACGTGGGCGGTGGGCATCAGGGTGAGGATGGCGTCGACCATCACCAGGCCGGCCCGCAGGATCCCGACGACGGCGGGCGGCGGATCGGCCAGCACCTCGGCGCTGGTGGTGGTGATCGGTGTGGTCACCTCGGTGGTGACGGTCGGCAGGTCGCGCAGCGCCTCATAAGCGATCAGGAGGGTGACCTCCTCGCACAGCGCCCGGAACTCGCGGGGCCCGGTGTCGACGCTGCGCAGCTGGGCGATCTTGTGGGCGACCAGGGGATGGTCGATCACGGTCAGGTTCGGGGAGGGAGTGCTCACCAGCGTCGTCCTTGCAGTGCGGCTTCGGTGCGGCGGGCCATCTCGCGGGCTTGTTCGAGGTCGTCGCCGAGGGCGGTGACGTGGCCCAGCTTGCGTCCCGGTCGAGGGTCCTTGCCATAGAGGTGGACGTGGACGCCCTCGATCGCGAGGGCCTCGGGGAGGTGGTCGAGGGGGTCGACCGAGCCCAGGCCGCCGATGACGTTGACGGTGACCATCGCCGGGGCCAGCGCCCAGGTGGGACCGAGGGGCAGGTCGAGGACCGCTCGCACGTGATTCTCGAACTGCGACGTCGGGCAGCCCTCGATCGTGAGGTGGCCGGCGTTGTGGGGCCGGGCCGCCAGCTCGTTGATGACGAGGCCGTCGGTGGTGAGGAACAGTTCGACGGCGAGGATGCCCGTCGCGTCGAGCTCGTTGGCCAGGCGGGTGGCGAGTTCCTTCGCCTCGGTGGCGACCCGGTGGCCGATCGACGCCGGCGCGTGGACCTCGCGGGTTGCGCCCTCTCGGTGCGTGACCTCGGCCACCGGGTAGCAGCGCGAACTGCCGCCGGGCCGTCGAGCGACGAGGACCACGAGCTCCTTCACGATCGGCTGGAAGTTCTCGACCATCAACTGCCGGTCGCTCTGCTCGGCGAGTACCCGGAGGACCTCGTCCTGGTTCTCCACGATCCAGACGCCGCGGTCGGCAGCTCGTCCGGCCCGGGCCGACTTGATGACGAGGGGCCAGCCGAACACGCCGGAGAAGTCGAGGACGTCGTCGGGTCCGCGCAGCTCGGAGAACACCGGCACGGGGAACCCGCGATTGAGCAGGACCCGACGTTGGTGGACCTTGTCGAAGGCGGCCCGGATCGTCTTGGAACCCGGCCGGATCACCGTGCCCGACTCCTCGAGCCGTTCGAGCAGGCCGAGGTCGAGGCGTTCGTGTTCGAACGTGATCACCTCGCACGTGTCGGCGAACCCGGCGAGGGCATCGGGGTGACCGTAGACGGCGTCGGGGGCGGCGAGGGCGGCCGAGTCGCCGCTCTCCTCGGCGAGGAGTCGCGGCGTGATGCCCAGCTTCACCGCCGCTTGATGGGTCATCCGGGCGATTTGTCCCGCGCCCACGATGCCGAGCCGGTAGAGGGCGGGAAGGTCGCTGGACACGCTGCCGAGAGTAGCCAGGAACGCCGCTGGTCACCGGCATGGCAGACCCACGTCGGGGGGCGGACGAGGTCGTGCGGCGTGATCTGGCGATCGAGACCCGCCTCTCTATGCTGATGCGGCCATGTCCGACCGTCCCCTCAATCCTGCGGCCACCTCGGATCGTCGCCGGTTCCTGGTGGCGGCGGGATTCGGAGCCGCCAACGTCGTCCTGCTCAGCCGGCTGGGTGGCTCCGGCACGGGTTCGACGTCGGTGGCCGCGAGCGGCGCCGAGGGGACCGACGCGTCGACGTCGCCGACCTCGATCGTGGGGGTGAACGAGCCGGCGGCCCTCGACGCACCCCCGGCCCTGGCCGACGCCGGCCCCGCCCCCGGACCGGACCACGTCTTCGACCTGTTGCTCACCAACGGCCGGGTGATCGACCCGGCGTCGGGCTACGACGGGCCCCTCGAGGTCGGCATCAACGACGGGGTGATCACCGCCATCCAGCCCCCGGGCGGCAAGGCGGTCGAGATCCTCGATGTCGAGGGACGCGTGATCGCGCCCGGCTTCATCGACCTGCTGTCGGCCGAGCCCAACGGCTACGGCGAGTGGTTCAAGGTGGCCGACGGGGTGACCACCAACCTGTGCATGCACGGTGTGAACAACTACGCCAACGCCTTCTTCTCCCGCCAGGAGGGGATGTCGCCGGTCCACGTCGGCGGCGCCTTCCATCAGCACTTCCTGCGGGGTGAGGACCTCGGTGCCGCCCCGGACCGGGCCCTCGACGAGGCCCAGATCGCCGAGTTCGCCGAGCTGTGCCGCACGAGTCTGGCCGACGGTTTCGCCGGCATCTGCTTCTCGCCCGAGTACTCGCCCGGCACCACCACCGCCGAGCTCGACGCCCTCACCGCCGTCGCCGCCGAGGCCGGTCACAGCGTCTACTTCCACGCCCGCTACAGCGACCCGGACGAGCCCGGCACCTCGATCGAGGGGTTGCAGGAGGTGATCGACCTGGCCCGTCGCCACGGCGTCGGCGCCCACATCGAGCACCTGACCTCCACCGGCGGCACCTTCGTGATGGACCAGGCGCTCGCCCTGATGGAGAGCGCCCGGTCCGACGGCCTCGACCTCACGGCGTGCGTCTACCCCTACGACTACTGGGCCACGACGCTCGGCAGCTTCCGCTTCGTCGGCGACTGGCAGGCCCGCTACCGGATCACCTACGAGAACCTCGAGGTGGCCGGCACCGATCGGTTCCTCACCGAGTCGTCGTTCGCCGCCGCCCAGGCCGACAACCTGCTCGTCGCCGCGATCGGGTCGATCCCGGAGGCCGACGTCGAGCAGGCCCTGCGTACGCCCTGGATCATGCTCGGCAGCGACGGCATCCTCACCGACGGCAACAACAACCACCCCCGAGCCGCCGGCACGTTCGCCCGGACCCTCGGCCGCTACGTGCGCGACAAGGGGACCCTCGGCCTCGTCGACGCCCTGGCCAAGATGACGATCCAGCCCGCCCAGCGGGTGGAGACGATGCTGCCGCAGATGGCCCGCAAGGGGCGCCTCCAGCGGGGTGCCGACGCCGACATCACCGTCTTCGACCCCGGCTCGGTCATCGACCAGGCGACGGTCAGCTCGCCGGCGTCACCGTCGTCGGGGATCAGCGACGTGTTCGTGATGGGTCAGCGCGTGCTCGCCTCGGGGCAGCTCGACCGGTCGAAGGTCGCCGGCCAGGTGCTCAGGTCGAGCTGACGACGTCGGCCGGCACGTCGAGCCGGTCCTGCAACGACGAGATGATCTGCGCCACCAGGTGGTTCTGGCAGGTGCCCACCGCGCAGAGGCCGTCCGCGAACGACTTGACCACCAGCATCGTGAACGGGGTGTTGGCTCGCGACTCGATCTTGGTGAGGCGACCCTGCACGTCGTCGGAACGGACGATGCGGTCCATCGCGTGCAACATGAAGGCGGCGATCTCGGGATCGACGGCGTCGTCGGACCAGCGGAACGAACCCCCATCGGGATCGTCGCAGGTCCTGGCGGCGCACGAGTCCCACGAGTCGAGCAGCCCCGACCACGCGTCGAGGGCGTCGGTGGGCACGACCCCATCGAGGTCGCCAGGATCGAGCCGGACCTCGCAGATCACCCGGCGGGCGAAGCGAACCCAGCTGCGAACGTCGTCCGGAGGGAGAGGACCCAGCTCCAGCAGCATGCGACGAACGGTAGTAGGAGCGTCGCCAGGGCGACATGCCCCGTTCATGTCGATTTCAAGTCACCTGATCGCACCATGTCGATCCAGGTCCCTGACCAGGGGACAGGCGCAACTGTTCTGGCTCGGCCGCAGACCTCAGCGGCGCGTCGCTTGCAGCCCGTCCGCCCGTGTCGGGCGTGCCTCGGGGAGCGACGAGCGGCGGGGCAACCGATCGACCATGCGCTTGCCCTGGTCCCACCGGCGGCTGGCGAGCTGCCGAATCAGGCGGGCGTTCTGCTCCGGGTCGCGCGCCGTCAGGTCGTCGACCAGGGGGTCCTCGCCGGGGGCGGGGGTGTCACGACGCAGCCCGATGCGTCGCTGCTTGGGGGCCTGGTCGAGGTAGACGCGGCGGAGATCGAGGTGGGCATGGGCGCCCCAGGTGGCCAGGCACGGGTGGGCGAGGCCGGCGAGCGGGGCGTCGGTGACGACCTGACGACGGTCCTCGAACAGCTCCAGACCCAGGTCGACCTGGAGATACTCGGCCCGTGCGACCAGGAACGGCAGCGACAGCACCGCGCCGTTCCAGGTGACGACCGTGCCGTCGTCGAGCATCGGCAGGCGGCGGGCGACCAGGGTGAGGATCTCGGCCTCGGGGCCCTCGTAGGTCTCGTCGGTGGTCGGGGTCGACAAACCGATCGCCGTCACCCGGTTGCGCAACGGATCGAGCTGACCGTTCACGATCGGCTCGTCGGTGCAGACGTCGAGACCGTAGATATGAGGGAGTGGAGGCACGAAAACAGCCCTTTCGGGTCGAATCACTCCGCGCTCAGAGAGGCTAGAGGCGTCGTCGCTCGAGGTCGCGGACCCGTCCGCGAACTTCGCTCAGTCCGCCCGCTCGAGGTGGGCGCGGAGCAGCCCGACCAGCGGGGCCTGGCCCTTGTGGAGCTTGGCGGCGGCGTCGTCGAGGACGACCCACTCGGCCCGGTCGACCTCGGGGATCGCCATCGTGCGGTCGGACCGGGGCGGCCACGTGATCTCGGTCGTGCCGGGTTCGATGGCGTCGACGTCGAGATCACCCTCGACCACGAACGGGTGGATCGTCTTGCGCCCGGCCTTGAACGGCGGCAGCACGTGACGAGGACCGTCGGGCACGGGCAGGCCGAGCTCCTCGGTGAACTCGCGCACCGCCGCCGCCTCGGGCTCCTCGTCACCGTCGAGTTCGCCCTTCGGGATCGACCAGGCGTTGGTGTCCTTCTTCGCCCAGAACGGTCCGCCCGGGTGCACGACGAGCAGCTCCCAACCCCCGCCACCTCGGCGGACGAGGGCGATGCCGGCGCTGACGGTCGAAGATGTCACCTCGCCAGTCAAGCGCGGTCGGCCCGTGGTTGACTGACCCGCATGTCCGACGCTGCCTCCTCCAGTTCCGCACCGCTCCGCATCGGTGTCCTCGGCGCCGCCCGCATCTCGCCGCCGGCCCTGTTCACCCCCGCCGCCGACCGCAGCACCGCCGAGGTGGTGGCGATCGCTGCCCGCAGCGTCGAGCGGGCCCGGGCCCAGGCCGACGAGTTCGGCATCCCGACGGTGCACGACAGCTACGACGCCCTGCTCGCCGACCCGAACGTCGACGCCGTCTACAACCCGCTCCCGCCGAGCGTCCACGCCGAGTGGTCGATCAAGGCGCTCGAGGCCGGCAAGCACGTGTTGTGCGAGAAGCCGTTCGCGTCCAACGCGGCCGAGGCGGCCGAGATGGTCGCTGCCGCCGAGCGGACCGGCCTCGTGCTGCTCGAGGCGTTCCACTGGCGCTACCACCCGATGGCGGCGCGGATCGCCACCGAGGTCGCCGCGCTCGGTCCGATCGTGTCGATGAAGGCTCACTTCGACGTGCCGATCCTCAACACCGAAGACATCCGCCACCAGTACGACCTCGCCGGCGGCGCCCTGATGGACCTCGGGTGCTACCCGGTCCAGTGGCTCCGGTTTGCCGCCTCGTCAGTTGCTGGCGCGGCCGCGGAGCCGACGGTGACCTCGGCCGCCATGACCGAGGGCAACCCGGGCATCGACCTGATCACCACGATCGAGATGACCTTCGACCTCGGCGCCGCCGGCAGTGGCGGCGACCCCGTGCCGGCGAGCCTCCACACGGCGATGGCCGAGGGCTACGAGCCCGGGGCCTCCCTCACCGTGGTCGGCGAGACGGCGACCCTCGAGGTGACCAACCCGCTGCATCCCTCGAGCGGCAACCAGGTGAGCGTCACCCCGACCGACGGTGGCGAGCCGTCGGTGTCGACGGTCGCGGGCGAGAGCACCTACCACTACCAGCTCGACGCCTTCGTCGACGCCGTCCGCAACGGCGCGCCGCAGCCGACCGGTGGGCAGGACGCCGTCGCCACGATGGCCGTCATCGACGCCGCCTACACCGCCGCCGGCTTCGCCATCCGCGGCGCCTGACAGCCAGGACGGGCGCCACTCTGGCGACGCTCAGTCCCACATGTGGGACTGAGCGTCGTGAGAGTTCACGGCTACCAGGCGATGCGGCAGTGTTTGCCGGTCGGGTCGACGTCGTCGCCGAGGAACTCGACGGCACCGGTGGGCACCCGTTCGGCGACGGTGCACAACGACAGGGCGTCGAGGGCGTCGGTGACCGGCACGTCGGCGGTTTCGAGCGCTGCCGCCACCACGTCGGCGCCGAGGTGGTCGTCGAGCAACGACCGGCGCAGCGCCCGCCCCTCGGCGGTCGCCTTGGGATGGGGGAGCGGGGCCCCGGCCAGGCGGGTGAACGCCAGCTCGGGGTGGGCCTCGACGAACCGGTCCTGATCCGACGGCTCGACCAACGCATCGAGTTCGCCGATCTTGGGCAACAGGTGGAACGCCTGGATCGACAGGCCGACCCCGACGGCGGCTCGGTTGCGGGCCGAGGCATCGGCATGATCGAGCACCGGGTGGTCGGGCGAGCCGAGGGCCGCCCGGGCCGGGGTGGCGAAGATCGACGACCGACGCGGCCCGAGCAACCCGCGACCGAGGGCGTCGCTGGCCCGTCGCGTGTCGGCCAAGAGCCCGATCGGCATGTCGACGGCCACCGCCGCCAACCGTCCGGCCCGCAGCTCGGCCACCACGCCGTCGAGCGTCTCGGCGAACGACACGGTGAGGGCGCGCTCGCCGTTCTGCTCGCGAGACCAGCGCGCCACCGCCCACCCGCCCGGGCAGCCGTCGACGCCGGCGACGGCGATGCTCACCGCCGCCCGATCACAGGTCGTCGATGAGCTTGAACACCTCGGCGTGGGTGACCCCGGCCGCGTCCCCGGCCGCCGTCAGCTTCGCTTCGACGCGAGCGCGGAACGCCGCCATCTCGGGCGAGTCGGCACCGACGGTGCCCTCGACGGTCTGCTCGAGCATCGTCGTCTCGAACTGGCTCTCGTGGGCCAGGAGCGCGGCGTACTTGGTGTCGAGCCAGCCGGTGACGTCCTCGACGTGGTCGGGGGCGTCGGCCTCCCACAACAACAGCCGATCCGGCCGGTGATGGGGCACCCCCTGGTGGGGGAAGAACTTGGGGTCGCGGGCGGCGACCACCCCGTCGGTGGTGAGCCAGCCGGCGTGGCGATGATCGGGGTGGAGGCGGTACCGCTTCCACGGATCGTGGCCCAGCACCACGGTGGGGCGGAGCCGACGGATCCACAGCGCCACCTGCTCGCGTTCGGTGAGGCTGGAGGCCAGCTCGCCGTCGGGGTGGCCGAGGAACACCACCTCGCCGGTGGCGCCGAGCGCCTCGGCCGCGGCGCGCTGTTCGACCTTGCGGCGTTCGATCAGCTCGGCCTCGTCGGCCTGGGGGTCCCAGGTGCCCTTCGAGCCGTCGGTACACACCAACACGCTCACCTCGCAGCCGGCGGCCGCCCATTTCGCCAGCGTGCCGCCGCAGCCGAAGTCGACGTCGTCGGGGTGGGCGCCGATCGCCAAGGCCCGCTCCGGGGTCGGCAGGTTGCGGCTCGTCTCGACGAGGGGCACGGCGCCGGGGGTGAGCGGGTTCTGGGCTTCGGTCACGAGGAGGTCTCCGGTGGGGTGGCCGCGTC
>JAWSVN010000062.1:5215-13478 GCA_033851875.1 Acidimicrobiales bacterium | reverse complement strand
CGTTCGGCCTCGGCGGTGTGGGCAGCCGACGAGCCGGGCCCGTAGGCGAACGTGAAGGGCGCCGCGGTGGGCACACACATCACGTTGGTGCCATCGCCGCGGCGGTCGGGCACGATCGTGACGCCGTCGAACCCGCCGACCCAGGTGAGGTCGCGGGCGAGGGGCAGATCGGCGTGGGCGACGATCATGCGGGCGTAACCCAGCTCGGCGAGGGCGGCGCGGCCGTCGTCGACCGCGGCGTTGAGACCGCGGGCAGCACGCCGGATCACCCTCGCACCACGGTGGCGGGCGAACGCCTCGACCTCGTCGTCGTCGCACACGACGAAGGCCGGCAGGTGGTGGGTGGCCGCCAACACGCCGGCGGCCATACGGCGGGCCAGTTCGGCCCGGGCCGCGGGCTCGACGGCATCGGACAACCGGCCCTTGGCCAGATCGAACGACTTGATGGGCACCAGCACGGCGACGGTCCCCAGGATGGCCGAAGGCTCCACGGTTCGAGGCTAAACCGTCGTGAGCCCGGCCAGGGCATCGCGGGCGCGTCTAGCGTTGCCCGGGGCCACCGGCGCGACAGGGCGGACCGGGGAAGCCGTGAGCGAGGGGAGTCCGGGAACGATGAGCGAACCGTTGCGGGTGACGGTGTTGGGGGCGGGGTCGTGGGGCACGACGGTGGCCCACCTGAGCGCCCACTCCACGCCGACGACGCTGTGGGCTCGTGACGCCGAGGTGGCGGCCGCCGTCACCGAGCGCAACGAGAACCCCCGCTACCTGGCGGGCTTCGACCTCCACCCCGACCTGGTCGGATCCGACGACTTCGCCGCCGCGGTCAACTCGGCCGACCTGCTGGTGATGGGGGTGCCGACCAAGGCGTTCCGCGACACCGCTCGGGCCGCCGCCGAGCACCTGCGGCCGTGGGTGCCGGTGGTCAGCCTGGCCAAGGGCTTCGAGATGAGCACCCGGCTGCGCATGACCCAAATCCTCGAGCAGGAACTGCCGGGGCGCCCGGTCGGGGTGTTGACCGGCCCCAACCTGGCCAAGGAGATCCTGTCGGGCCAGCCGGCCGGGGCGGTGCTGGCGTTGAGCGAACTCCACATCGCCGAGCGGCTCCAGTCGATCTTCACCACCCGTACGTTCCGGGTGTTCGTCCACCACGACGTGGTCGGCTGCGAGCTCGGTGGCGCCCTCAAGAACGTCTACGCCCTGGCCGCCGGCTCGGTCGAGGGGCGGGGCGCCGGCGACAACGCCCGCGCCGCCATCATCACCCGCGGCCTGGCCGAGCTGATCGAGCTCGGCACGGCGATGGGGGGTGAGGCGCTCACCCTCGCCGGCCTGGCAGGCATGGGCGACCTGTTGGCCACGTGCATGTCGCCCCAGAGCCGCAACTCCCACGTCGGCCGCCAGATCGGGGCCGGTCGTGCGGTCGACGAGGTGCTCAGCGACATGGATCAGGTGGCCGAGGGCGTGCGGGCGGCCCAGGTCGTCGACGAGTTGGCCAGCGAGTATGGGGTGAAGATGCCGATCGCTCGCCAGGTCTACGAGATGTGTTGGCAGGGTAAGTCGCTCGACCTCATCCAGGACTCCCTCCTCCGGGGTCGACTCGGTCACGAGTCGCCCGCTCGGGTCCAGCCCCGACCGGCCGGTTGACGCGAGGGCGCCCATAGGCTGTGGCCATGGATGGTGCTGGTCGCAATGGCGGCGCCCTCGGGGAGGGCACGATGTCGCTGGGGCCCCGCGCCATCGAACGTCCGGCCGACGCCGGGTTCACCCTGGTCGGCGGGCTCGACTCGCTGCGCCCGGCCCGGGTCGACGGCGCCGGTGCGGTCCAGTTGGACGGCGCCGACTGGTCGCTCGACTGGTGGGTGGGCGCAGAGGATCGCTGGTACCTGCCGAGTCGTGAGGCCGCCGTGCGGCAGCGCCGGATCGGCGGGGGGCCCGTGCTCGAGACCTCCTTGCGGGTCCCCGGTGGCGATGCCCTCCTGCGAGCGTGGGCGGTCGCCGTCCAGGGCGCGGACGGGGTGACCGACGGCCTCGTCGTCGAGTTCGAGAACGCGACGTCGACGCCGGTGGCGATGGCGTTCGCGCTCCGGCCCTACGGCATCGATGGCACCCCCGGCGGCCCGTTCCGGCTCGAGGTGACCGACGATCGGGTCCGCTTCGAGGGCACGACGATGATCCGGCTCCCCAAGCAGCCCAACGAGATCGGCACATCTCACGGCGATGTGGTCGACCGCTTGGTCGCCGGCCGGGCCCTCACCGACGAGGTCGGCGACGACGACGCGCTCCTCGGGGTGCGCACCGCCGCCTTCGTCTACCCGGTGCCCCACCAGACCTCGGTCCGCATCGTGCTCGGCCCCGACCTCGCCATCGTCGACGGCCCCGAGGGCGTGAAGCGGGTGGCCCCGCATGACCGGGTGGCCAACGGCTGGGACCAGGTGATCGCCCGCGGCGGCCGATTCGTGCTTCCCGACAACGGTCTCACCCAACAGGTGGAGGCCGCCCAGGCGCGGCTCGTCCAGGCCGGCACGACCCTGCCCCGACGCGTCGCCGCCCTCGAACCGGGCGCCGGTCGCATTCTCGAGGGTCTCGCCAGCGGCGGCGCGATCGGCGAGGTGCTCGGCTCGCTCGGCGCCTTCGCCGGCACGTTTCCGACCAAGCTCCCCAAGGGCATCACGCCCGGCGACGCCTCGGCGATCGTGTCGGGGGTCGGGCGCGCCGCCCGGCTCGCCGACGACCCGGCGATGGCCGAGGAACTGCTCGAACCGGCCGCCCAGCTGACCCTGCTGGTCGAGAAGGCGGCGTCGAAGGCCCGTCGCCCCGAAATCGCGTCCGAGGCCCTGATCGGGCTCGGTCGGCTCCTCCTGGTCACCGGTCGGGCCGACACCGCCGCCAATCTGTTCAACCGGGGCGCCGGCCTCGTGCGCGACGACCTGCCCTCCACCCTGGGCGGCCTGTCGAAGATGGCCGAGGCGGCGTCGCCCGCTCGCAGCTGGGGCGACGACGACCCCATCACCGCCGCCCGCTTCTGGTTGGGTGTGCGCGAGCTCCTGATCCAGGACTGGCCCGACCACGTCGACGTGTTCCCCCAATTCCCCACGGCGTGGCGAGGGGGCGGGGTGGAGGTGCACGGCGCCGTCACCACCCACGGCATGTTGTCGTTCGCCATCCGCTGGCACGGCGCCCGCCCGGCCCTGTTGTGGGACCTGGAGCCGTTCGAACACCACGTGCCCCACGAGGTGACGATCCGCTGCCCCGGCCTCGACCCGACCTGGTCGACGATCGAGGCCCGCGGTGAGACCCTGCTCGCCGGGGCGAGCGAGGACCTTCCGGCCGCGCCCACCGAGGGCGACTCGTTCGTGTGATCCTGGTCTGGTGACCGCCACCGTTCCCCGCCTGCGCAAGGCGTTGAAGGCCAAGGCCCCGGGACTCGCCGCCGAGAAGGAGTTCTGGGACGACGGCTGCGACGTGGTGGTCGGCATCGACGAGGTCGGCCGCGGCGCCTGGGCCGGGCCCCTCACGATCGGCGCCGTCGTGGTGCCCCGCGACCGCCGGATCAACAAGGTCCGTGACTCCAAGCAGCTCACCGAGGCCGAGCGCGAGGCCCTCTACGACCGGATCACCGAGTGGGCTCGGGCCTGGTCGGTCGGCCACGCCAGTCACCAGGAGTGCGATGCCCTCGGAATGTCGGCCGCCCAGAAGCTCGCCGCCCGCCGGGCCATCGACGGCCTCGGTCTGCCGGTCGACGCGGTGATCCTCGATGGCAAGTGGGACTTCGTCGGGCACCGCCGCACGACGATGCTGGTGAAGGGCGACACGAAGTGTCTGTCGATCGCGGCGGCCTCGATCTTGGCCAAGGTCACACGCGACCGCATGATGCGGGCGTGGAACGAGGAGTTGCCGGCCTGGGACTTCGCGTGGAACAAGGGCTACCCGTGCCCCCGCCACCAGGCCGCGCTGCAGGCCTATGGCCCATCGGCTGTGCACCGCCGCAGCTGGGCGTTCATGGACAACCTCTGTCACCCCGGCCAGCGCCGCCTCCCCCCGGCCGGCCAGGGCGCGCTGTTTTGATGAGTGCAGCTTTGATGGGCAGGCAGTTCTGATGAGGGCAGCTCTGTTGCGATTCGTGCGGGCGGGCGCCGTCGCGCTCCTGGTCCTCGGCGGCCTCGCCGGGTGCGGCGGCGAGGAAGCGGCGCCGTACTGCACCCAGGTCGCCGACTACCTCGACTTCGAGGCCCGGTTCGGCACCGTGACCGTCGACCCCGACGCCCTCGAGGGCTACATGGACGAGTGGGTCGGCCGTCTCGACGACCTCGAGGAGGTGGCCCCCGCCGGGGTCGACTCCGACCTGCGGGAGTTCGCGGCCGGGGTGGCGGTGGTCGACGAACGCATGGCGGCCCGTGACTACGACGTGCTCGAGCTCGCGGTCGGCGAACTCGAGGTCGACGGCATGGACGTGGCGTTCAACGCCTTCCAGGAATCGATGGGGCGCGACTGCGGACTCGGGCCCCAGACCCCCGACCTCGACGCGCCCCAACCCCTCACCGCCGAGGAACGGGCCGCCCTCGGCGGCGACCTCCAACTCGTCGACCTCGTGGCCGAGGAACTCGCCCTCGCCTTCGACCTCGACGACACCACCGCCCGCTGCCTGGCCGAGGCGATGGACGACAGCGACTTCGGTCGCCTGATCGAGGGTCGACCCTTGCTCGACGGCGGCAGCGAGGCGTTCGTGGCGGCGATCGACGACTGCGGGGTCGACCCCGCCACCTTCGGAGGAGACTCGTGAGACGAGCGTTCGCTGCCCTGCCCGCGCCGCCGTTGGCGGCGGCCGTGCTGGCGGCGTGGACCCTGTTCGTGTGGAGCAATCGGATCACCAATGTGCTGAACGACGACGGTCTCGAGGGGTGGGCGATGACGTGGCGCCTCGCCGTGGCGGTCGTCTTCGTGGTGTTGGCCCTGGCCGGCGCCTTCGCTGCGGCATCGTCCCGGATCGGCTCGTCCCGGATCGGCCCGACTCGGCGGGATCCGGGCTTGCCGACGTGGGGGACGGGGGCGGTGAGTGCGCTCGCGCTGGTGTCGATCCTGTGGTGGCCGCCCCGAACGGTGAGCACCCTCGTCGCCGACTTCTCGGTCGCCTTCAAGGTGGTCCACGTGGTGTTGGCGGTCGTGTCGGTGGGGCTCGGGGTGTGGGCGTTGCGGACCGTGCGCGCCGGCAGTTCTCGTTTCCTGACGGCCAAGGGGTAGGATCATCGCCGCTATGGGTGAGCCTGTGACCGTCATCGAGAAGCCCTCCACCAATCCCGGCATCGTGCGGTTCGAGACGAACCGCACGTTCACCGGTATGGGGCACGAGCGCTACGAGCTCGGCCAGGAGATCACCGGCGACCGCCCGGTCGACGACATCGGTCGTGTCCTGCTCGAGACGGGCCACGCCCAGTCGGTGCACGTCTACGCCCAGACGATCACGGTCCACATGGCGCCCGGCGCCTCGACCGCCGAGCTGAAGGAAGCCCTCGAGTCGGTGGCCCTCCACTACAAGCCTGGCGTGGCCGTGCCGACCGAGGCCGACTTCGCCTGATCTCCTCGAGGTGGCGGCCACTCGAGTTCCGAAGCGTGGCGCGGTGATCGAGGCGCGGGTCCCGGCCCGGGTCGGGCTCCTCGGCAACCCGTCCGACGGGTATGGGGGCAAGTGCCTCAGCCTCGCCATCGACAACTTCGCCGCCACCGTGCGGCTCGAGCGCACCGACGACTACCACGTCGAGGTGGTGCCCGGTCCGGAGGATCGGCGTTGGTGGCGCACCTCGCTCGACCTGGTCGACTGGGTCGACCGCTACGGGGTCGGCACCGGAGACGCCCTGCTGACGGCGACGATCCGCACGTTCCTGCGCGTGGTCGACTCGGTCGAGCATCAGCGACCGCCGGGGTTCCGACTGTCGTACGAGACCGACATCCCCCGCCAGGTCGGCCTCGCCGGTTCCTCCGCGCTGGTCGTTGGCGCCCTGCAGTGCCTGGCCGAGTTCGTCGACCTCGACCTGCCGCCCGACGCCCTGGCCTCGATCGCTCTGTCGGTCGAGACCGAGACGCTCGGTATCACCGCCGGGCTCCAGGATCGGGTGGCGCAGAGCTACGGCGGTCTCGTGGCGATGGACTTCTCGACGATGGACGTCGATTCCCGCTTCGCCGTGTCGACCGGCCGCTACACGCCCCTCGACACCGACGCCCTTCCGCCGTTGTTCCTGGCGTACCACACCCAGGCGGCGGCCGAGAGCGGGATCTACCACCAGGACCTGCGGGCCCGGCACGACGGCGGCGACCAGATGGTGGGGGCGACGATGCGCTCGCTGGCCCACCTGGTGCCCGAGGGGCGGGCGGCCCTCACCTGGCAGGACACCGACGGCAGCCGGGCCGAGCACTTCGGTCGGTTGATCGCCCGCAACATGGAGCTGCGGAGCCGGTTCGGGGGTCTCACGGACCTCCAGCAGCTCCTCGTCGATACCGCCGACCAGCACGGCTGGCCCGTGACCTCCACCGGGTCGGGCGGGGCCGTCGTCGGGGTGTGGGACGGCAAGGACCTGTCGAAGCTCGCCGAGGCGTTCGGGTCGATCGGGGCCGAGGTGGAGTCGATCGTGCCGGCGCCTTCCCGCGCCTGACGCGCCTGCGTGGCAGTATGCCGCATGGCTCGCGACCTGGCTCACGACGTGGCTGACGACGCAGCTCACGACGTCCTCTCCTTCTACGCCCGACCCGGCCGGTTCACCGGACTCGACCAGGCCGATCGGCTCCCCGATGCCGGGATCGAGGCCGTGGTCGCCGCGGTGCAGGGTCTCGTCGTCTACGACTTGGCCGCTCAGCCGTTCTACGGCGTCGAGCTCGACCCGATCCAGGCCGAGGCGATCCACGAGCGCGATTCCCGGCGGCTGGTCGACACGCTGCGCACGATCAAGCCCGGGGCGCTCGACGAGGCCAGGGAGCCGGCGGCGCGGATCGGCGGGCGGTGCCACTCCTACACCAAGCTGACGGTGGCGTTGTTGCGAGCGGCCGGGGTGCCGGCCCGCTCCCGATGCGGCTTCGGCGGCTATTTCGTGCCCGGCTGGTTCGAGGACCACTGGGTGGCCGAGTACTGGGACGCCGTCGGCGGCGAGTGGCGCCTGGTCGACGCCCAGCTCGACGAGGTCTGGTGCGACCAGTTCGGGTTCGAAGGCGACCCCTTGGCGATCTCGCCGGAGCAGTTCCTCACCGCCGGCCATGCCTGGCAGGGGTGGCGGCGCGGCGACCTCGACGACGGGCGGTTCGGCCTCACGTCGGTCGGCGAGCACGGCGCCCACTGGATCGCCAACAACCTCCGGCTCGATCTGGCGGCGCTCAACAAGGTCGAGATGTTGCCGTGGGACGTGTGGGGCGTCGACTGGTTGCCGGGCGAGGTGCCCGACGACGACGTGCTCGAGGCGTTCGATGTCGTCGCTGCGTTCACCGTCGATCCCGACGCCGACCTCGCCGGTCTCCGGGCCTGCTATGAGAACGGCGCCCAGCTGCGGGTGCCCGAGCGGGTGTTCAACGTGCTTCGCGATCGCGACGAGGCGGTGCCGGCCGGGAGCGGCTCTCGTTAGCGGCTGTCCCTCAGCCGACCGTTCGGTTCTCGCTGACGGTGCCGCCGGGGCCGGTGGCGGTGAGGGTGACCGTCGAGCCCGACGGGGCGCAGAAGGTGTGAGAGCCCGACGAGTCGCCCGCGGTGGTGCCGTTGGCGGTGGTCAGCTCGACGCCGGTCGTCTCCTCGGTCAGCCAGACGGCCCGGCGGGCCACGTGGGTGGAGTCCGGACAGAAGATGGCACCAGGGGGTGTGCCGAGGGTGAACCGCACGATCTCGGGCGCCGGCGGTGGTTCGGTCGTCGGGGGCTCGGTCGTCGGTGGTTCGGTGGACGGTGTGGTCGGCGGTTCGGTCGGCGGCGGTTGAGTGGACGGCGTCGGCGGCGGCGCGGTGGTCGGTGGTTCGGTCGACGGTGTGGTCGGCGGCGCCGTCGTCGAGGGGGTCGTGGGCGGTGCGGTCGTTGGTGCGGTGGTGGTCGTCGCGGGGGCTGTGGTCGACGGGGTGGCGAGGTCGGGTTCGGTGTCGGCGGTGTCGGCAGCGGGGTCGTCGGTCGAGTCCGGGCCGGCGATCACGTCCGGGTTGCCGGCCGGGTCGGCCAGGGCGAGAACCGAGGCCAGGAGGGCGACGATCAGCACCGCGCCCACCAGCGCGAGCCGCCGACGGTTCCGACGGTCACGGTCGGTGATG
>JAWSVN010000062.1:0-5187 GCA_033851875.1 Acidimicrobiales bacterium | reverse complement strand
GGTGCGGCCGACTGCTGAGGGCCGCCGGCGTTGGGGCTGCTGCTCTGGGCGGCCTCGGACGAGCCATCGGTCTCGGCGGCCTGACCGTGGCCGCCGCCGTCGGTCGAGAGCGGCACGCCCTGGTCGACGAGCGCCGCCGCCACCCGGTCCCGCAGCACCGACGGCGCCGCCACGATCGGCACGGCGGCGAACAGCTTGGCCGGATCGACCACGCGTTCCCGCTCGGCCCCGCACGCCTCGCACCGCTTGGCGTGGCGTTGCACGATCTTGTTGGTCGAGGCGTCGAACGGGTCGCCGTCGACCAGGGCGGCCAGCTCGGCGCACCGGGGCGACCCGTCGCGCCACACCTGATGGTTGGCGACCGCGTCGCCCAGCTTGCCCCGCAGGCGGAACAGGAGCTGGTGGGCGTTGTTGGCGCTGACGCCGAGCTCGTCGGCGATCTCGGCCGGGTCGAGCTGGTGGCGGAGCTGGAGGTCGAGGATGCTCGCGTCGCGCTCGCCGAGTGCGGCGGCCGCCGCCCACACCAGCTGCCGCTGGTCCCTGGCGTCGCTGATCGCCTCGGTGGCGAGCACCCGGTTGGAACCGACGAGGTCGTCACGGTCGTCGCCGTGGTGGCGGTCGTGGAGGCCGGTCATGACGTCACCCTCGAGGGGTTGGGCCCGACGGTCCTTCTCGAGCCGGTTGAGGGCCCGGTTGCGGCTGGTGCGGAGCAGCCAGCCGCCGAAGCGTTCCGGGTCGTCGAGCTGGTCGAGGCGCTGCCACGCCGTGAGGAAGACGTCCTGGGCGACCTCGGCGGCGGTGTCGTCGTTGCGGACGATGTTGCGGGCGACGTCGTGGACCCGGTCGAACCAGCGCTCGAAGAGGGTGCCGAACGCCGTCGGGTCGCCGCTGGCTGCAGCGCCCACGAGGGCTGCGTCGCTGTGGTGGGTTCCCTCCGCCGCCATCGTGCCGAGTATTGCAGGCTCACCGATCCGCACCGTTCACCGGGCCGGGTCAGGCGATGACCACGGGCGTGCCCAGGGGCAGCTCGGTGGCCAGGACGGTGATCAGGACGTTGGGGAAGCGGACACAGCCGTGGGAGACGGCCTGGCCGATCGAGGTCGGGGCGTTGGTGCCGTGGAGTCCGATCTGGCCGTCGCCGCCGGCGAATTCGGTCAGGGTGTCGCTGTGGGCCGAGAGGCCGAGGGCGTAGGGGCCGTAGGCGCCGCCGTCGTTGACGGTGTCGACCTTGTCGGTGACGAAGAAGGTGCCGGTCGGGGTGGGGTTGTCGGGCGAGCCGACGGCGACCGGGGTGGTGAGGAGGACCTCGCCGTCGAGCCAGGCGGTGGCGGTGCGGGTCTCGAGGTCGACCTCGACACGGGCGTCGATCTCCTCGAGGGTGACGTCGGTGGCGCGAACCCAGCCCGAGGTGCCGTTGGGGCGGACCGGGAGCTGCACCCGGACCCAGCCATCGACGGTCTCCTCGACCAGGAGCACCCGGGCGGAGCCGAAGTCGGTGCGGTCGTCGAGGGAGGCGACGACGATGTCGCTGTCGGGGCCGGCGAACACGTCGAGCTGGTCGACGGCGCTGATCGCCCGGATCGCCGTGGTGGCGGGGACGGTGGCAGCGGCCTCGTCGGCCTCATCGGTTGCCGGCGCGGTCTGGTCGGTCGAGTCGTCGGTGGGGAGGGCAGTGGTGGTCGGGGCAGTGGTCGGCAGAGCAGTGGTGGGGGCGGTCTCGACGTCGACGTCGATGGCGTCGGACGAGCCGGAGCCGCCACAGGCGGTGAGGGTGAGGGCGGCGCCGAGGGCGACGGCGGCGAGCTTGCTGAGGCGGGTCGTGGCGGGGTTGGTGTGGCTGTTGGTGGTGTGACTGTTGGTGGTGTGGCTGCGCATGGCGATCTTCTTTCGGTGTCGTGTGGTCGGTGGGGGACGTGGTGTCGGGGAGGCGAGCGGCTCGGGGCCGCTCGCCTCCGGGGGTGATGGGGACGAGTGGGGAGGCAGCGGGCTCAGCCGGTGAAGTCCGGGTCGCCGGTGACGGGCTCGTCGATGCCGGGCTCGGGGGTCTCGGGCTCCTCGGGCTGCTCCGGCTCCTCGCCGTCGCCGTCGCCGCCACCGTCGCCGCCGTTCTCGCCGGGCGGCAGGATCTGCGGGCCCGGATCCTCCTCGTCGTCGTCGCAGGGGTTCTGGAGGTTGTCGTCGAGTTCGCAGATCTGGAAGTCGTTCGGTCCCTCGAACGGGGTCTCGGGGTCGGGATCGGGCTCGTCGCAGGGGTTCTGGTGGTTGTCGTCGAGGCCGCAGAACACGAGGTCGTCGACGACCACGAACGGCGTGCCCGGCTCGGGGTCGGGGTCGGGGTCGACCGTCTGGCACGGCTGGAACTCGGTGGGGACGCACTGGACGAAGTCGCTCGGCTGGGCCGAGACGGCGCTGGGGGTGAGACCCAGCAGGGTCAGTGCGGCGAGGAGGGCGATCGCCAGACGGTGCTTGGCGATGAGGCTGGTGGCGGTGGTGGTCGTGGTGGTCATGTCGGTGTCTCTCCGTGTTGGCGCCCGGCGGTTCCGTGCGCTTCATGGGTCCTGACCGACCAGCCCGCAGCCCCTTACGCGGTTTTCTCGAATATTTCTGGAAACGTCGTCGACCAGGGATTTCGACGGCAGGATTGTTTGCCCGGTTGCGAATATCGAACAAGTGTTCGATACTCGGGGGATGGCATCCTCCGTGGCGACCGCGCCGAGCCGGCCGGAGCTCGACCCCGACCTCCTGGCCAAGATCTCGCCGGTCACCCTGGCGGAGCACAAGGTGCTGCCCGTGCCGGAGGCGGTGCGGTCGCTGTTCCCCCAGGGCGGGCTGCAGCAGGGCTCCACGCTGGCCGTCACCGGGCGGGGGCGCTGGTCGCTGGCGATGGCGGTGCTGGCCGAGGCGTTGGGCGACGAGGGCTGGGTGGCGATGGTGGGGGTGCCCGACCTCAACCTGGCCGCCGCCGCCGAGTTCGGGGTGCGCCTCGACCGGGTGCTGGTGGTGGAAGACCCGGGCCCTGGGCGTTGGGCCACCGTGGTGGCCACCCTGCTCGAGTCGGTCGAGGTGGTGGCCGTCGCCCCCACCGCGCCGGTCGGGCGGCGAGATCTGCGTCGCCTCTCGGCCCGCACCCGTGAACAAGGGGGTGTGCTGCTCCACCTCGACGGCGCCCGCCACTGGCCCGAGGCCCCCGACCTGCGGCTCGAGGTGGTCACCGACACCTGGCAGGGCCTGGGCGACGGCCACGGGGTGCTCGCCGGCCGGCGGGTGACCGTGCGGGCCGACGGCCGCCGCATCCGTGGCGGCGGTCGCTCCGTCTCGGTATGGCTGCCCGGCCCGGACGGTCGCCTCGCTCCGGTCTCGCCGGCGGCCGCGCCGGCTCCCGCAGCCACACCTGCTCCCGCAGCGCCGGCGCCGCTCGGTCTCGTCACCGCGTGATGGTGCGCCCATGACCGCCACCCGCATGGCGGTGGCGTGGTGCCCCGACTGGCCGGTGGTGGCCTGGGGGTTGCCCCTCGACGAACCGGTGGCGGTGGTGACCGCCAACCGGGTGGTCGCCACCTCGCCCGCCGCCCGGGCCGAGGGGGTGGCGGTGGGGCAGCGTCGACGCGATGCCCAGGGGCGCTGTCCCGAGGTGGCGGTGGTCGAGCGCGACGTCGAACGCGAGGCCCGTCGGTTCGAGCCGGTCGCCCTCGCCCTCGAGGCCCTCACCCCGCGGGTCGAGGTCGCCGGCCCGGGGCTCGTCGGGTTCCCCACGCGGGGTCCGTCGCGCTTCCTCGGGGGTGACGAGGCGTTGGCCGAGGAGATGGTGCGGGTGGTCACCCCGGTGCTGGCCGGGCAGGGCGAGGTCCGCATCGGGATCGCGGATGGCACCTTCGCCGCCCGCCTCGCCGCCCGGTCGACCAGCGCGCGGGTGGGTCCGGTGGTGTTGGTGCCGGGGTGCGTGCCCGAGTTCCTGGCCGACCTGCCCGTCGGCACCCTCGTCGACGCCCTCGACGGCCCCGAGGTCGCCGACCTGATCGACGTGCTCGGCCGGCTCGGCCTCACCACCCTCGGCCGGTTCGCCGCCCTCGACGCCGGCGACGTCGTCGGCCGGTTCGGTGCCCTCGGTCGGCTCGCCCATCGGTTGGCCCGCGGGCTCGACGAACACCCGCCCGAGCTGCGTCGACCGGCACCCGACCTCACCGCCACCTGGATCTTCGAGCCGCCGGCCGACCGCATCGACCGCTGCGCGTTCGCCGCCAAGGCCCTGGCCGACCAGCTCCACGAGACCCTCGAGGGCAACGGCATGGCGGCGGTACGGGTGGGGGTGGAGGCCGAGACCGAGTCGGGGGCCTGTCACCTCCGGTTGTGGCGTCACGACGGGGCGTTGTCGGCCGCGGCGTTGGCCGAACGGGCCCGGTGGCAGCTCGACGGCTGGCTCCGGATCCGCGCCGCCGCCCGTGAACCCGCGGTCGACCCCGATCTCGATGTCGACCCCGACGCCCACGGCACCTCGGCCGACGCCATCGTGCGGCTGTCGCTGATCCCCGACGAGGTCGTGCCGGCGCGAGGTCGCCAGCTCCGGTTCTGGAGCGGGCGGGCAGCGCGGGCCGACGACGTCACCCGGGCCGTAGCTCGGCTCCAGGGGTTGATGGGGGCCGAGGCGGTGCAGGTGCCGGAACGGCACGGCGGGCGGGGGCCGGCCGAACAGATCCGCCTGGTGCCGGCGGCGGCGGTCGACCTCGGCGAGTCGCGTCAGGCCGTCGAGGAGGCGTGGATCGCCGAGCCGTGGCCGGGTGCGGTGCCCCGCCCGTCACCGGCCGCGATCTGGCACGACCCGAGCGAGGTCGAGGTGCTCGATGCCGCCACCCGTCCGGTCGAGGTCGATGGGCGGGGGCAGCTCTCGGCGCCGCCGGCGTTGGTGGCGTTGGGGGAGGGGAGGCAGCGGCGGACCCGGCAGGTGGTGGCGTGGGCCGGACCGTGGCCGGCCGACGAACGCTGGTGGGACCCCGGCCGTCACCGCCGCCGGGCCCGCCTCCAGGCCACCCTCGACGACGGTTCGGCCCACCTGTTCACCCTCGAAGCCGGCGTGTGGTCGGTGGAAGCCACCTACGACTGAGGCTCTGCTTCTTGCCCGCCACGCCCGCTGCCACGCCATGCCCGCTGCCGCGCCCGTCGCCCGCCGTGCCCGTGGATTCGTTGGCAGGT
>JAWSVN010000061.1:0-11949 GCA_033851875.1 Acidimicrobiales bacterium | reverse complement strand
CCGAGACGGCCCGGGTGTTCAACAACGCCGACCCCGACATCGTGATCGACGGCGGCGGCCTCGTCACCCTCTCGGGCGGAGGCGAGCGCCGCATCCTCTACATGAACACCTGCGACCAAGCCCAGGTCTGGACCACGCCCCACTGCCAGAACCAGGACCACCCCCGCCTGACGGTGCAGAACATCGCCTTCGTCGACGGCGACGCCACCGGCGAGACGGTGGAGGGCGGCGGCGGTGGCGCCATCTTCGTGCGGGGCGGGCGCCTCAAGATCGTCAACGCGGTGTTCGCCCGGAATCGCTGCGACGCCACCGGCCCGGACGTCGGCGGCGCTGCGGTGCGGGTGCTCAGCCAGTACGACGGCCTGCCGGTGTACGTCGTCAACTCGACCTTCGGCGGCGGCGAAGGACTCGGCAACGTCTGCTCCAACGGTGGCGGCCTGTCGAGCATCGGGGTGTCGATGACCGTGCTCAACTCGGTGTTCAGCCACAACGAGGCGATCGGCCACGGCGCCAACCCGGCCCAGGCCGGCACGCCGGGCGGCGGCTCAGGTGCCGCCATCTACAACGACGGCGGCTTCTTCGAGCTGCGGGTGGCCGGCACGGTGATGACCGACAACCACGCCAACGAAGGCGGCGGTGCGATCTTCTTCGTCTCCAACGATCGCACCGGCCACCTGTTCATCGAGGGTTCGACGCTCGCACGCAACCCGTCCGACGGCTTCGAGACCGCCGGCCTGCCCGGCATCTTCTATCTCGGCGACGGCCCGGCCATCGTCACCGCCAGCAGCCTGTCGTGATGGCCCGCGATCAGACGACCGTGATCACGACTCGGGCGTAGCGGGTGATCGCCGGCTCACCGTCGTCGGTCGCCTCGCAGATCAGGTGGATCAGGTCGCCGGGCGCAGCGTCGGCCGGCACGGTGACGACCACACCTGAAGCTCCGGCTCCCGAGCCGTTCTCGCGGGCGTCGACGGCGGCGTCGATGCCCGCCTCGGCGTAGATCCACGCGTCGACGGTCACGGCGTCGCCGTCCGGGTCGTCGGTCGTCCAGCGCACCTCGACCCGCTCAGCAGGTCCCGCCGTGCGGTCGAGCCCGCCGGCGACGTCGATCGTCGGCGGGTGATTGGCCTCGGCCGGGGCGGTGACCGTCCAGCGGAGGCGGGCCGCGAAGTCGCGCTGGAACGCCGGCAGCCAACGTCCGACGTCCCCCCAGTCCGACGGGGTGAACCCCTCAGGCGGCGTGTCGCCGCCGAACGCCGTGAACCCGACCGAGTTCCAGCGGTGCGGGTCGTCGGCGTCGGCGACCTGGCGACCGCCCCAGCCGCCCCAGGTCGGGTGCTCGAAGTTGCGCAGCCCGTTGTCGATGTGGAGAGCGAAGTTGGAGCTGTCGCCCTCGGAGATGAACGCACCGGCCGGTTCGGGCGGCACGAACACCTGGTAGCCGTCGGCCCGCAGCTCGTCGGCGGTGCGGCCGGTCAGTCCGAAGTAGTCCTCGGCGTCGAAGCCGTCGGCCATCTGCAGGCCGTCGCCCCACACCCGGTAGGCCGCTCCCATCGGACCGACGCTCGACACGTTGGCCGCTGTCCACTCGGCGTCGAGGTAGCCGTGCACATCGGGCGACGTGACCGCCCGCACCGGATAGCACCAGGCGAGGGTCGCGACCTGCCGGAGCTCGAGCTCGGGCCAGCGAGGCCGGATCAACTCGGCGAAGGTGTCGTCCTGTTCGCCGAAACCGGTGAGGATGGTGCGGGCCGTGACACGGTCCCGGACCTCGTCCCACTCCCCTGCCTCCCGAGCCCGCTCCTCGACGGTGAGCAGGGCACGGGCGATGGTGTTGAAGCCGCCCCACGCCTGGGCGACGATCAGGCCGGGCTCGTCGTCGACGAGGAGGTCGGCGATCAGGTCCGACCCTGGTGTCGGGTGGCCGGTGTCGCCGACGGTGGCGAGGTTGCCATCGGCGGTGATGGCCCGCAGCGACGTCGGCGTGGGGTAGCGCTCGTCGTGGGCGACGAGGGTGTCGTAGACCTCGGCGTAGGCGTCGATCGCCTGCTCGATGTGGAGCTGGGCTCCCGGGGCGGGCCAGCGGAACGGCTCGATGCCACGCTCCGGGTCGCCGGCGTAGTGGAACTGGCTCGACGACGTCACGAGGGCGGCCAGCTCGATCTCGTTGGCGTAGAGCAGGAGCCGCAGCATCGAGTTGAGGTCGTCGAGCTCCGGGTCGGTGGTCACGACGATCCGGCAGCGGCGAGGAGGAGAGGTCACGGGCGAACGCTACCCAGTCACGGACACCCCGTCAGGAGCGAATAATCATCCAGTCGAGCGAGGAAATGGAAGCGAGCATGTTTGACGGGGAAGGGATCGGATATCCCGAGCCCCAACACCACGCTCGCCCGACGAAAGGACCATCATGGCGACCAACACTCCCACCCGCACCGAGACCACCCGCACCGTTCCCGGGGGCCCCACCTCCGGCCGCTCCCCCGAGCGCCAGGACGAGGGTTCCGGGGGCGCGATGAAGTGGGTGCTGGCCGCCGTGGCTGCGGTCGTGCTGGCCGTCATCCTGTTCTTCGCCCTCGGCGGTGACGCCGACATCGACGCCGAACCCGGCTCGGTCGACGTCGATGCACCCTCGCTCGACGTGGACGTCGACGGCCCGGACATCGACGCCGAGGCTCCCGACATCGATGTCGACCCCGGCAGCGTCGACATCGAGGACGGCAACGCCGAAGCCGACGCCGGCTGATCACCCATTTGCCTGAAATGACCCGGCCCTGGGCCGGGTCATTTCCGCGTCTCAGGGCAGGGTGCCAGTGCGGACGATGTTCTCCGCTGACTCCGAGAACGCCACCATCACCGCTCCCCGGTCGAGGCCGGCGCCGAGCTGTCTCACCCAGTGGGTGCGGCCGCCGGCGTCGGCGTCGCGTCCGAGCACGTTGCGGTAGACGAGGTCGACGAAAGCGGCGTCGTCGAGCCGTCCGTAGCGGGCGACGAACTCGTCGCTGCCGGCGAAGGTCGTCGACGCCTCGACGAGCGACCGTCCCTCGGCGAGCCGAGCCGTCCAGAACGCCATGCCGGCGGCGTCGGGCGCCCGGTCGAAGTAGGCCTCGTAGAGCCGCCGGACCTGACCGTGGTGCGACGGTTCGGGCGGTGCGGTGCCGGTGCGGGCGTAGAACTCGTTCGACTCGGCGAAGGCGCTCATCACCTCACCTCGACCGGCCCCCTGCCGGAGACGATCCACCCAGAAGGCTCGACCGCCGTCGTCGGCGTTGCGGCCCATCACGTTGCGGTAGACCAGGTCGACGAAGGCCGGATCGTCGAGCTCGCCGTAGGTCGTCGCGAACTCGTCCGACGAGGCGAACGCGGCCGAGATGTCCTCGACCTCCACGCCCTCGACTCTCAGCCGCATCCAGTGGTCGAGGCCGGCCGCGTCGGGCTCACGCCCGAAGTAGGCGAGGTAGAGACGCCGCACCTGGTCCCGCAGCGGCCGTGCTGCGGCGTCGAACGACGGTGTCGGGCCGGAGGAGACGGCCGGGCTCGCGGCGGCGTGTCCGAGGCTGGCGCTCCGGATGCCGTCTCGGGTGCCGACGACATCGACCGAGAGCGACGCGTTCACCGCGGCGACATCGACCGTCACGGAGCGGGCCGACCCAGCGAGATCGACGGTGGCGAGCAGCTGGCCACCGGTGCGGACCTCGACGACGAACCCGTCGGCCGGCACCGCCGTGCGGCGGTCATCGACGGTCCAGGTGACCGACAAGCGATCGGTGCCGTCGACCCGGTCTCGCTGCACCGACGTGGTGGCGGCACCGTTCACGGGCGCATCGAGTGGCCAACCGATCGAGGCCATCACCCCGATGATCGGGGCGTCGATCCGACGCTCGGTGGTACCGCGTTGCTGCTGCGGCGTCATCATCGACCCGGGAGCTCCGCTCGGCACCGCACCCTCGTCGAAGTGCCCGATCGACGAGCCGGCGGCCGGCGTCGTGGGGGCGTGCACCGGCCACTCGCGGCCGTCGCCGATCCCGATCGAGAGATCGTTCGACACCAGAGCGGCCCGGCGAGCGGCCCCGTCGAGGGCGAGCAATTCGTTCGATCCGGCGACGAGTTCCCGGTCGTAGGAGAAGAGGACGGGGTCGGTGGTGTCGAAGTCGCCGCCACGCCACTGGGCCGACGAGACGAACCCGAGTCCGTGAGCCAACTCGTGGAGCACGGTCGACCGCAGGTCGCTCTGGTAGGTCAGCGGCTCGGCGGAGGGGTCGAGGTTCCAGGACTCGGACGAGTTGACCACGACCACGATGTCGGCCTCGGCCGGCAGGACGTCGTGGCCGAGGAGGCGGTTGGCCAGTCCGACCGGGTGGTAGCCGGGAGGGAGACTGCCGCCGCCGACGTAGCGGGTCGGCCCGGCGTAGCCGAGCAGGCCGGCGCTCATCGGACGCCACCCGAACGACACGACCAGAGGCGTCGCGGGGTCGAGGTCGAGCACGTCGGCCCACTGGCCAACCGCTCCGTCGACCACCTGGCGCACGGCCTGGGGCGTGGGGTCCTGGTAGACGACGACCGTGTCGGTCACGCTCGCCGCCCACGTCCCTGCCGGCAGCTCGGTCGGGGCCGAGGCCGGGGCGTCGGCCAGGGTGGCGAAGGCGCCGTGAATGCCCGTGGTGTCGACCTCGCTGGCCGGGGCGTGACCGTCGATGATCGGCTCGGCGTCGAGGATCACCAGCGGGGCGTCGTCCGCGGCGACGGCGCCAGGCATCGCGAACGCGGCCGAGGCCGCCACTGCGACGACGAATGCAAGCGCCGACAGCCGCCGGAACCGGGCGGCCCGAGCCGCTGCAACGAGCGGCGAACGAGGGTGGGGCGAGGGGGCGATGACCGACAGCGATCGACATCGAACGACCCAGTGTGAGGGCACTTTTTCCGCTCAAGTTCTGGCCGACTACCACCGTTAAGCCGTCGCCCTCGTCGGGTCTGGCCCGTCTCGCTGCCCCCGTCTCGCGAGCCGGCTCCTGTAGGTTCGTCCGGATGCGCGCTCGCCTGTTCAGCCTCGTCGCCGCGACGGTCCTCGTGACCGCTGCGTGCGGTTCCTCCTCCGAAGGCGATGGGGCCGAGCGCGCCCCCGCCCAGTCGTCCACGACCATCACCAGCGTCGCCGGCGACACGACGACCAGCTCGGAGCCAACCACCGGCTCCTCGCCCGACGAGGGCGACGGGAGAGGCGACGATCACGACGGGGAGGCCTCCGAACCGGGTGAGGAGACACCCTCGGTCGTGTGGATGATCGACGGTGACACCTTCGATGCCGTGGCGATCGACGTGGCGAGCGGCGACGAGATCGCCCGGGTGCCGGGCTGGGGCGCCGAGTTCGGCGCCGGGTCGGAGGACGAGTCGGAAGGGCCGTTGCAGGCGCTCCAGACGATCGACGTGGTGCACGACGGCGCGGCGGTGAGCGTGTGGCTCGACGACTGTTGCGAACCGGCGTTCGGGTCGTCGTTCGGGGTCGACCCGACCGCGACGGCCGGGACCGACTCGATCCTCGAGGCCGCCACCGTGACCGTCATGGGCCTCGGACCGGCCATCAGCACCGACGGGGAGTTGGTCGCCGTCGGCGTGGGTGACCTCGGCGTGACCGTGGCCGAGACCGCCACCGGGATCACCGTGGTCGACCTCGGGTCGGTGCTCGCCGATGCGGTCGGCGACCCGGAGGCCTACATCTTCTGGCGAAGCCTGGCGTGGGCCGACGACCGGCTGCTGGCCGTCGCCGCGCCCATCGACGACGGGTCGACCGTCTCCTTCGTCGACGTCGCCGATCCGACCGCGCCCGTCGTCGGCGCGTCGATCGGGTTGGAGGGCACCGTGCTCGATGCCACCTCGGGCGAGGCCGGGACGGTCGTGCTGCTCGTCGAGTCGGGCGACGGGGTCGAGGGCGTCGTCGTCGAGGCGGTCAGCGGCGAGGTCGTCGACCGCTTTCCGACCCTGGCGGGCGCCGTCCACCTCGACGGGTCACCCGACGGCACCCGCTTCCTGGTCGTCGACGACGCTGGCGATGTGGTCGTCCAGACCGCCGATGGCGGCCTGGAGACGGTCGACCTGGGAGGAAGGCCGGCGATCGACGCCGCGTGGGGGTAGGACGCCGGCTCGCAGCGCTTCCTGCCACACCCTGCTTCCCTGTCACACCCCCCGACGACACTGTGTTCATGTGCGATCTGTGTGACGGAATGTCGTTGGAGGAAGTCATCGAGCGGGAGCAGCGCCTGCTCGATGAGTATGGCTGGCTGGTGCAGATGGTCGAGGCCGAGGAACTCGGGGGGAGCTGGGCCTACAGCGTCGGTCTGGCGGCCAACTTCGGCCGCCCCGATCTCCTCGTCCGCAACGCCGAGGCGATGCCGGCCGGTCGGATGGTGACCGATGTGGGCAAGATGGTGGCGGAAGGCGGTGGGCTCGACGAGGCCGAGCTGGCCGAGCGGGGGTGGTTCCTGTTCGAGGTCGACCCCGACACCCTCGAACCGCATCAGGTCGGTGAGTGGGAGAAGCTCGCCGGCCGGCCGGTCCGTCCCGGCGACTTCCTCGAGATCGTCAGCCTCGGCGCGCCGCGCGGCACGATCCGCCCGGCGACCGCCGGCGCCGGACGCCCCCGCTGGCGTCCCACCGGCTGGCGCTGAGCGTCTCGCCGGGCCGACCTGACGCGACTCCAGGGTTGCGAAGTTCACGTCAAGGATTGGAGTCCAAGCGTCGATGTTTGTCTTCATGGAGGCAGCCATATGACGACAGCCGCGCCAGCTCTCCCCCACGTGGTCTACATGACCGCCGGGGGCGCCGAACTCTTCCACGCCGATCGGACGTGCTCCCAGCTCCCCGGAACGAGCGACGACGTGTTCGCCGTCGGCCGAGCATCGGCCACAGCGGTCGGGCGGGCCCCCTGCCCGATGTGTCCACCGCACCGATAACCCCTCTGATCAATCCTTGCTGATCCGCTCATGGCAGATCGGGGTCCCCCGAAGCTCCGCGCCATGAGACTCGACCTCCGGCTCCGGATCATCGCCCTGATCGTCGTGCCGATCGTGGCACTCCTCGTCTCGTCGGGCATGTTCGTGTCGGTCGAGCAGAAGATCGTCAGCGCCGTCGACCGATCGCGTTACGACCTACCCCTCGCCCAGCACATCGCGCTGTTCACCGAGAGCGCGGCGGTCGAACGGGGACTCAGCGCCAACTGGTTGCGAGGCATCGACGACGTGCGAGCCGACCTCGACCAACGCCGGGCGGTCACCGACGAGCGTCGGACCGCGCTGCTGACCCTCGCTGCGGAGCATCCGGAGTCGATGACACCCGACCTCGAGACCGCGCTCGAGGAGCTGGGCCTCATCGACGGCTTCCGGAATCAGGTCGATGGTCAGTCGATCGACGCGGGCCAGGCGGTCGTCTCCTATTCCGAGGTGATCGACCACCTGATCGCCACGGTCAACCATCTGTCGACCGATTCTGGCGACAGCCGGCTGGACCGCGACATGCAGGCCTACGGCGCGCTGCTCCGCCTGCGGGACCATCTCGGTCTGGAACGAGCCAAGGTGTCGAGCGCCCTGGCAACAGGGACTGCCGGTAGCCGCACCGACATCGGCGTCGCCCTCGGTGAGAGCTCGATGGCGGCCGACATCTTCCGAGAGGTCGCCCCGGCCGAGGTGATCTCCCACTGGCAGGCGGTCGAAGACGGCCCGCTCTTCGCCGAGGTCGGCCGGATCCGGACCGAGGTCCTCAACGGCGCCACCGCCGAGGAGCTCGGCCTCGGATCCGCAGAGGTCTTCGCCGTCTACTCCACGCTGATCGGCGAGGTGACCGCGATCCTCGAGCCGCTCGGCGAGGAGTTCACCCACACGAGCGACCAGGTGGCCGGCGACGCTCGCCGGGCCCGCAACATCGCGCTGGTGATCGCCGTCGTACCACTCGTCGTGGCCTGCGCAATCGCCTACGTGATGGGCAAGAGCCTCATCGGCAACCTCCGTCGCACCACCGACGTGTTGGTCGAGCGTGCCCACAACGTCGAGAGTCTCGGTCGACAACTCGAAGCCTCGTCGCTCGACACGGTGCGCCGAGCCCAGGCGGTCGCCGCCACCGGCGAGGAGATCTCGGCCGCCGCCACCGCCGTGTCGGCGGCGGTGACCCAGCTCCACTCGGCGTCGACTTCGATCTCCGAGACCGCCTCGATGACGGCCTCTCGAGCCGCCTCGGCCGAACAGACCGCCCACGACAGCGTCGGCCAGGTCGCCTCCCTCGACGTGGCGTCGCAACAGATCGAGTCGGTCGCCGAGCTGATCTCCACGATCGCCGATCAGACCAACCTGCTCGCGCTCAACGCCACGATCGAGGCTGCTCGTGCCGGCAGCGCCGGAAAGGGCTTCAGCGTCGTCGCCGGCGAGGTGAAGGCCCTGGCCCAGAAGACCTCCGAGGCGACCGAGCAGATCCGGGGACACATCGATCAGATCCGACGCACGAGCGAAGGGTCGTCGACGGCGTTCAGCGCCATGAACGAGGACATCACGACGATCGCCGACGACCAGCGCACGGTGGCGGCCGCGGTCGAGGAGCAGACCATCACGATCCGACAGACGTCGGGCGAGGTCGGCACGGTCGCCGCCGCGACCACCCACATCGCCGAACAGGTCGGTGACATCGTGGCCGACGCAGAACGATCCCTCGAGCGGGCCAACGAAGCCTCCGACCTCGCCTCGACGTTGCTCGAGGCCTCGGATCGACTCGACCAGTTGATCACCGGGCACCGCAAGGCGAAGGTCCCGGAGACCGTGGAGGCGCAGTAGCCTCCCGCGGGTGCCCCCGTCTGCCCGATCGCTCGAACGACGAGCGCTGACGGCGACCATCGTCGGCACGACCGCCAGCGTCATGCCGGCGTTCCTCACGGGCGCCGTGGCGGTGCAGCTCGACGCCGACATCGGCCTCGGCGACCGGGCTCTCGGTTTCGTCGTCGGCGGCTTCTTCGCCAGCGCAGCACTCGGCTCGGCCCTCCTCGGACGTCTGGCCGAGCGCCTCGGCGGCGTGCGGGCAATGCAGTGTGGGCTGACCGTGTCGGCGGTGATCGGAGTCCTGGTGGTCTCGGTCGCCCGCTCCCCGCTCACCCTCGGCGCGCTGCTATTGGTGGGCGGCAGTGCCAATGCGCTCACCCAGCCGGCCGCCAATCTCCTTCTCGTCGAACGACTGCCGGCAGCCCGGATGGGGATCGCGTTCGCGCTGAAGCAGGCGGGCATGCCGACCGCGACACTGGTCGGTGGCGCCCTCGTTCCCCTCGTCGCCGTCACCTACGGATGGCGCTGGACCTTCGCCATCGCCACCGCCATCGCCCTCGCCGCCTTCGCCACGCTGATCGGGCTGTCGGCGGCCCCGCCGATCCAGGCCGCCGGTGCCCCGGCGACGGCGCCCACGCCTCGCCGTCGACCCGACCTGCCCCTTCGGCTACTCGCCGGCTACGGCGCGGTCGGCCTGCTCGCTGCGGCGACGGCCGGTGCGCTGACCGCCTTCCTGGTGACCGCGGCCGAGGGGGCCGGGGTGGCCGAGGGCCCCGCCGGCCTACTGCTGACCGCCGGCTCGGCCGTCGGCATCGTGTCGAGACTGGTGCACGGCCGTCTGGCCGACGGGCCCCGGCTCCTGCCGATCCGGCGGGTCGCGCTCCTGTTGCTGATCGGCGCCGCCGCGTTCGCGGTGTTGATGGCCCATCGGCCCGCCACCTACCTCCTCGCCCTGGTGCCGGTGTTCGGCGCCGGCTGGGCCTGGCCGGGCCTGTTCAACCTGTCGGTGGTCCGCAACAACCCGTCCGCCCCGGCCGCCGCCACGGGCATGAGCCAGACCGGGATCTACATCGGTGCGGCCTCGGGACCGGTGCTCGGCGGCCTCATCGCCGAGCGCTTCGGCTACTCGACGTTGTGGGCGACCTGTGCGGTGACGGCGACGATCGCCGGCGGCGGGGCCCTGCTGCTCCGGGTTTTCCTCGCACGCCACCGAGCCCGGACCCCCGCCAGCGACACCGAGCCCAGGACTACCGCCGCGTCAGTCGAGCGAGCTGGGCGGCCCTGATCTCCGGACGGGTGCCGAACACGAGACAGAAGTGCGCCTCGCGGACGAGGCGCTCGGTCTCGGACCCGGCGGCCAGCCCGGCACCACCCTGGGCGGTGGCTACGGCTGCGGCTGCCTCCCAGGCGAGGAGAGCGGCTTCGGCCCGCCGATCGGCGAGCACGGTCCCCTCGACTGTTGCGGCGCCGTCGGTTGCTCGGGTGCGTCGAGGGTCGGCGGCGACGACACGGCACCGCGTGTCGTCGAGCCGGGCGGCGAACTCGGCGGCTGGGCCGTCGAACCGTTCGAGCAGACCGACCGCCCGCCGGGTGATCCCGAGCGACAGCGCCGCGTTCATCGCCAGCCCGAGATGATCGGCCGCCAACCAGTCGGCCCGGTCGTCGATCGCGACCACCGACCTGGCGCCGACCAGCACAGCGTCGCAACGCACCGCCACCGACGACGCGGCGTCGGTGGCCACCAGGTCGAATCGTCGCGTCGTCCAGCCGGCGGGCGGCGACGCGCTCGCCGACCCGACGTCGACGAGGGACCACACCAACCGGGAACGCTCCTCGCCGGTCATGGCCGCGACCAACACGACGTCGATCGAACCCCACCCGGTGATCCACGGGATCGGTCCATCGAGCTGCCACCCGTCGCCGATCGGGCTGGCGATGAGGGGCTCGACCCCCGGACGGACGCCGCCGATGGCGACCCCGGCCCGTCGGGAGCCGTCGGCCAGGCGCGGCGCGATCTCTGCGGCCGGGGTGTCGCAGGCCGCCACCCGCGCCGCCACGCCCAGGTGTTGGAGCCACACGAACGTGGTCGGCAGGCAGGCCGCCGCGAACCGCTCGACCACGGCGTCGACGGTGGCCGGGGTGGCCCCGATCCCGCCGACCGAGGTCGGGGCGGTGAGGCCGTGGAACCCGGCGGCTGCGACGGCGTCGAGCCGTTCGGGCGGCACGAGCGAGGCCCGGTCGACCTCGGCGGCGCCGGGCGCCAGGACCGTCTCGGCCAGATGGTCGGCACGCTCGAGCACCGATGGTTCCTGCGCTGCCGGATCGGTCGTGGTCACCGGCCTCGACCCCCGCGACTGCGCGTCGGCGCCCGATGAGGTCCGTCGGAGAACGACCGGCCGTCGTAGAACGTGGGGTTGGTGTCGGGACGACCGCGCCGGGACGTCCAGCGCCACGTCAGCGAGATGCGCCCCTGGTCGGTGTCGGCCTTGGGGATGCCGTGGAGCCAGTCGCGCTGACAGGCGCCGCCCATGATCAACAGGTCCCCGTCGCCGGGTTCGAGCACCAGGTCGTCGGGATGCTCCCCGGCGGGGACCCGCTCGGCCACCTCTCGCAGCGGGCGTCGGGGCCGCACCACGAAGGGTCGACGGGCGCCGAGCACCACGATCGCGATGAGGGTGTCGTCGAGCCAGCGCATCTCGCGGTCGCTGTGCATGCCCTGGAAGTCGTCGCCGTTGCGGTACCAGATCGCCGCCACACCGTCCCACCGCACCCGATGGCGCGACGCGAGATGGAGCTGGGTCTGGCGGAGCAGATCGTCGCCTTCCGGACGAACACCGGCACTCAGGCGTTGTTCGGGCACGTAGCGGTCGTAGCGCAGCACCTCGGTCTGGCTCCACGGCACCGAGTCGACCAGGCGGTCGAAGTGGGCGGCGGCCTCGGGAACGAAGCCCGACGCGATCTCGACCCACGAGTCGGCATCGAGCTGGTGTCGCTGCACCGACGCGCCGCGGTCGATGCTCAGCTCCGGAGGTGATGTGGCCACCTCGGCAGTCTGCCAGCTCCGAGGTTTCGAGCGCCCGTCGCGGGGAACAGCGGTGCCGAGCAAGAAACCCCGCAACCAACCACCAAGCACGGAGGCACTCCCATGCTCGTTTCCCTC
>JAWSVN010000001.1:17276-29239 GCA_033851875.1 Acidimicrobiales bacterium | reverse complement strand
CCCGACCTGATGGGCACGGCCTCGTCGCTCGGCTGCGTGCGCCTCCCCAACGACCTGATCACCCGGCTCGCGGAGTTGGTCGAGGTCGGCACCCCGGTCATCATCAGCGAGTGACCCTCACCCACCGCTGGGGCGAGCCCGTTCGTAGGTGACGCCGGCTCGGGTGCGTCCGGTCTCGACCAGGTGACCGGTGGCCCGGAGGCAGTAGCACGCCTTCTGGGCGAGGTCGCGGGGCATCGGCGCCCGCTCGGCGACGTCGGCCGTGGTGAACGGCGAAGGCAGTTCGTCGGGCAGGAGGGCGGCGACGTCGTCGAGAGTGTCGAAGCGGTGACGTTCGACGACGGTGTCGAGGCGTCGGTCGACGGTGCGCCAGCCGCCCCGACCCCGACGTGCTCGCGGGTCGGCGATCTGGATCTTGGTCGCCTCGACCAGCACCACCTCGAGGGTCAACCCCGGGTGGTCGAGCAGGGTCGGGACGCTCACCAACTCCTCGAACACCGAGTGGAGCGACTGACGCCGAGGCGAGCGTCGGCGATACCCGCCCGGACGCTCCAGCGTGGTGCGCAACGCGATCGGGTGGACGAGGTGGATCCGGTGGTCGTCGAGGAGGCGGTCGAGCTTGGTGCCCATCGCTGCGAAAGACCCCGTCTGGATCTCGATGAGACACTCGTCCGGGGTCTCGGCGGCGCGCACGATGTCGATCACGAAGCCGTGGAGGGGCACCTCGAACTCGTCGCCCGGTTCGGCGACGAGCTGCTTGAGCGCGACGTGGAGTGAACCCTCGTTGAGGGTGCCGATGTGCGACACGGTGTGCCACCGTAGACCTCGACGTCGGAAGAGGAGATCGATGAGCGAGGAACGGCCCTGGGCCATGCAGCTGGCGGCGCGCGTCGAGAAGATCGATCCGCCGCCGGTCGACGCCATATGGGAGGCGGCGATCCTGGCCACGGTCGGGCTCCTGGCCGACGGCCGCAGCTGTGGTGACGGGCCATGGGCCGAGGCGGTCGACCACTGGAACGGCCGCCGGATCCGCAAGATCGTCCGACGAGCACGAGGCGCGGCGTGGGAACGGGCCCAGGCGGCGGACGGCGTGACCGTGCACCATCGAGGCGCCGAGGTGCGGGCCTTCGTGCCGTGCCCGGTCGACGCCCCGCCGGCCGAGGTGGCGCGCCTGCAGATCCAGTCGACGCCGCTCGACGAACCCGACGCCGACCGCGCCGAGCCGAGGCCGCCCGGCACCCTCGTGGTGACCCTCACGCCCGAGGTCGAGATGTCATGGGGCAAGCGGGCCGCCCAGTCCGCCCATGCCGGTCAGTGGGCGTGGATGCGGGCCGACGACGAGCGGCGAGCGACGTGGGCGGCGGCCGGTCGCCCGGTGCGGGTGCACATGGCCGCCGATTCGACGGCGTGGGCCGACGCCGTCGACGCCGCCACCGTCGAGATCCACGACGGCGGGTTCACCGAGATTGCTGCCGGCACCAAGACGGCCGTGGCCCGCTGGAGCCCTTGATCAGGGGCGGCCCGGAGCCGTCCACCACGTGGCCGTCGTCAGGCCCGCACCGGCGGCCACGACGCGCCGCCCGGTCGGCCGGACCGGCCAGTCGGCGGCGAGCTGCTCGTGGGTCAGGACCCTGGCACCGGGCGGAACCGTCGCCAGCAGGGTCGGGAGCAGCTCGGCGACGACTTCGGCCGGCAGGAAGGCGAACACGGCCGACGGGCCCTCGAGCCACGGCGCCGCCTCGTCGTCGCGAAGGTCCCCGATGTGGACGGTCACCCGATCGGCGACGCCCTGCTCGTCCGCTGCCTGGCGGGCTCGGCGGGCCAACGAGTCGTCGATCTCGATCCCGGTCGCTCGCCAGCCGCGGCGGGCCGCGGCCACGAGGACCCGTCCGTCGCCGCAGCCGATGTCGGCGATGTGGCCGTCGGGGCCGAGGTCCAACAGGTCGAGGAGTGGATCGATCAGGTCGTCGGGCGTCGCCACGTAGACGCCGAGGGAGCGTTCGGCCGACACGCCGTCGGCACGGTTGTCCTGGCCTGCTCGATCGGCAGGCGTGGCGAGGAGGCGGAGCCGGGCGTCGCCGTCGGGGGTGATCACGTCGAAGAAGTCGTCGGCCCCGCCGCCGGCGGCCTTCGACCAGCCGGCCTCGGTGAGTCGGTCGAGCAGCGCGTTCCGCGAGGCGCCGCCGTCGGCGACGCGAGCGTGGGCGACCGCGAACGTGGGCCGAGCGGCGCCAGGGACCCATCGGAGCGCGTCGGCACTCAGCAGCCGCTCGGCGTCACCGCGGACCTCGTCGATGCGTCGGGCGACCGCGTCGGACGACGATGCCACGGCGTCGAGGAGCCTCGAGGCGAGCGAGCCACCCGTGGGGCCGGCGCCGCCTGCACCCGATGGGAGATCGAGGAGGCCCCGCCACCGGACGAGGGCAGCGTCGAGCCGCCCCTCGGCGAGGGCATGGCCGAGGTCGTGGTGAACGAGGTCTTCGTCGTCCCGCCAGCCTCGGGCTCGTTCGAGCTCGGCCCCGACCCGCACGGCGAGGGCGTCGACGAACGGCGTGTCGAGCATCGACAGGTGGCCGCCGTCGACCACCTCGATGTGGAGCGTGCCGCGCGCCGTGCGGTGCCACCCCATGCCCTCGGCGGCGAGATGGCCCAGGAACGGGTCGTCGGCAGCCTTGAACACGACCAACCGACCCGGGTAGGGAGCGACGGCGCGCTGGGTGGTCGACGCCAGATTCTGTTCGACGAACGCCCGCGACCGGAGCCGATCCGGGATCGGGAACGCGGCCCGTTCCCGCATCCGCAGTTCGAGCAGTTCGACGCGTCGACGCATCACAGCCGTCCGCTTCTCGACACGCTGGCTGACGTAGCGACGGGGATCGGCGGCCAGCTGGGTCGCGTGGAGACGGACCCGCTCGCGAGGCTCGAGCCGGCCGGTGACGGGGTCGGGACCGAGCCCGTCGAAGAGGATCACCGTCGGCACGAGTCGCCCACGGTGGCGCAGCTCGTCGGCCAGTTCGAGGGCGGCGAACGCCCCCATCGAGACGGCGGCCAACACGACCGGGCCGCCGCCGGGGCGGTGGGCCTCGAGCTCGTCGGCATAGCGTCGGGCGACGTCGCGGGCCTCGTGCGGCGTGTCGGCGGTGGGCGCTCGTCCGGCGAGGCCGAGCCCGAGCACCGGGTGGCCCTCCGGAAGCCGATCGGCGAGGGGGCGGTAGAACGCGCCGTTCTCACCCAGCACGTGGACTCCCACGAGGGGGATGTCGTCGCCGCCGGGGCGGAGTTCGAGTAGGTAGTGCTCGTCGTTCGTCGATGCGGTCCCGACCTCGCCGGGGTCGAGGGTGTCGGCGAGCCGTGCCGGGGTCCGGTGCCGGTAGAGATCCCGGACCGTGACCGGGAGACCCGCTCGCTCGGCGAGGTCGTCGACCACCACCAGGGCGAGGAGGGAGTGGCCGCCGGCGTCGAAGAAGTCGTCGTCGGGGCCGAGCGGGGCCCGGTCCAGCGCTCGTCCCATCGTCGCGGCGATCACGTCGGTCGCTGCGGCCCGGTCGGCCGCCGCGATCGATCCGTCGTCGTGGCCAGGGGCCGGCGGGGTCGCCGGCCGAGGGGTGGCATCGGTCGACAGGGGGAGGGCCGCGCTGGCGTCGCGGTCGAGCTTGCCGTTCGCGTTGCGGGGCAGCTGCGCCTCGACGGCGATCACCGAGGGCCGGCGGTCGGCGGGCAACGACACCGAAAGGGCGGTTCGCAGGCGGTCGACGTCGATCGTGGCGCCGTCGGCGGGCACGACCCTCGCCACGAGCGAGGGGAGGGTCGGCACGAGGGCGGCGAGGGCCTGTCGCAGGGCCGCCGTCGGGTCGTCGGCGGCGGCCGCGCTCGCCATCGCCGTCCGCTGCTGCTCGGTCGAGGCGTCGGCGAGGAGCCGATCGAGGGGCCGGAGATCGGCGAGGTGGACCACCGCGTGGTCGACCGCGGGGTCGTCGAGGAGGACGGCCTCGATCTCCTCCGGTTCGACGCGCACGCCGCCGAGGCTGAGCTGGTGGTCGATCCGCCCGAGATGGGTCGCCACCCCGTCGCGCATCACCGCCAGGTCACCGGTGCGGAACACCCGGCCGAGGGGCCCGTCGACGAAGCGGTCGGCGGTCCGCTCGGGGTCGCCGTCGTACCCCGCGGCGAGGTTGTCGCCGCCGACGACGAGTTCGCCGGCCACGCCCTCGGGTCGAGGTCGACCGTGGCGGTCGACGACGGCGATCGAGGCCCCCGGAATCGGTCCGCCGATCGCCACCGTCGTCGAGCCGTCGCCGGGGACGAGCTCGTGGGCGGTGCACCACACGGCCGCCTCGGTCGGCCCGTACTCGTTGACGAGCCGGGTGTCGGGGTGGCGCCGTCGATGGAGGTCGACCAGTGACGGTGGACAGCCCTCGCCGGCGACGACGACGGTCGACGGCCAGCCCGAGGGGCCCGCGATCCGGGCGGCCCGTTGCACGACGGCCTGATAGAGGGTCGGGACCATCAGGGTGTGGCTGATCGTGCCCGAGGCCAGCAGCGAAGCGAGGGCGTCGGCGTCGTGGACCTCGGCGTCGGTGGGTACGACCAGCTCGCCCCCGCTCGTCAACGTCCAGAACAGGCCGGCGACGCTCGAGTCGAAGGCGGCGGACGAGACGACGAGGAACGACGTCGGGTCGTCGCCGTAGAACTGGGGCCGGGCGGCGGTGCTCCGGTCGAGCTGGCCGCGATCGATCGTGACCGCCGAGGGAGTGCCGGTGGTGCCGGAGGTGAAGATGACGTAGGCGGGGTCGTCGGGGGCCCCGACCACATCGGGGGCGGCCGTGCCGTCGGCGGCAGGCCCGGGGGCATCACCGTCGACGGAGAGCCGGCCCAGCCGGACGACGCGGGCGCCGTCGAGGTCGTGGTCGTCGTCGGCGATCACCGCGACGGCGTCGGCGGCATCGAGCACGAGGCGGCGGCGAGCGAGGGGAGCGGTCGGGTCGATCGGGACATAGGCGGCCCCGATCCGGAGCACGCCGACGATGGCCGCGATCAGCCAGGGGGACCGTTCGAGATGGATCGCGACTCGGTCACCTCGGCCGACCCCGTCGGCGGCCAGCTCGGCGGCGACCCGGCGCGAGGCCCGATCGAGGGTGGCGTTGTCCCACGACTCGTCGCCGCAGCGCACGGCGGGGGCGTCCGGCCGACCGTCGAGGCGTCGCAGGATCGTGGCAACCACATCGCCGGTGGACGAGAGCGACGGCCCCACCGCGACGCTGGGGTGCCGGGGGCCGGGCTCGGCGCTCGACTGGCCACAGAGGTCGGTGATGGCGGCCTCCCAGTCGTCGAGGAACGCCTCGGCGTCCGCCGCCGACACGTCGGTGCCGCGATGCTCGACCGCGAGGTCGATGCGGTCGGCCCGGACCTCGACGAAGCCGGTGAGGCGGGCGACGGCCTCGCCGTTGAAGCGCACCTCGAGGTCGTCGGTGCCGAAGGCGCCGTCGCGGTCACCGTCGCCCTGGCGGTCCTCTGGCGACTCGTCCTCCAATCGATCGAAGGCGAACAGCACGTCGGTGGCGAGCGGGGCGAGCCCGTCGGCGCGCCGGGTCGCAACGATCTCGGCCAGGGGCGTCGACCGGTGGCGGCGTGCGGCGCGGGCGAGGGCCGCGACGGCGGTGAGGTGATCGCGCCGCCCGGCGGTCGGCCGTGGGATCTGCACCGGTGTCGTCCCGAGCAGGAAGGCGACGAGGTCGTGGTCCTCGGGGCGTCGCCGGAGCGAGGTGAGCATGCCGACCGTGGCGGTCTCACCGTCGCACCGGTCCCAGAGTGTGCGCCCGAAGGCGGCGAGGCAGAGATCGGCCCCTCCGACGGCCTCGGTCTCGTCGCCTCGGGGGCGGCCGGCCGCTCGCAGCTGATCGGGCGACACCCCGATGGTTCGGCGGATCATGCCGTCAGCCACGGCGGCGTCGGGGCGCTCGAGTCGCCAGGTGGCGTCGGGGGCCGGGAGACGACGCCAGTGGTCGAGGTCGGCGGCCGCCTCGTCGCCCGGTGCGGCCGCGGCGGCGAGTGAGCGCCGGGGTTCGTCGAGCGTACGGCCGGCGTAGGCGCGCTCGATGTCGTGCCAGAGTCGGCGGAGCCCGGCGGCATCGGCGGTGGTGTGGTGGACGACGACGAGCACCTCGGTGGCCGTCCCGGTGGAGCAGGCAACGATCCGGACCAGCGGTGGACTCGACAGGTCGAACGGTCGGTGGTGATGGAGGTCGGCGGCGACCGGGTCGATGCGGTCGCTGTCCAGAACGGTGAACGAGACGGCCTCGTCGGGGTCGACCCGGTGGCGCGGCACCGACGGCGTCCAGGCCAGCTCGGGGTGGGCGGCCACCGCCCGTGAGCAGGCGTTCTCGAGTCGTTCGAGGTCGAGACCCGCAGCGAGCCGGTGATGGTGGGCGACGTTGTAGCGGGCTGCATCGGGGTCGAGTCGGTGCTCGAACCACATCGCCTCCTGCCCCGGGGTGAGCGCCGGCGGCCCGGTGCGTCGGGCCTCGGCGGTCGACCGAGCGGTTGACGCAGCGGTCGATGCGTCGATCGAGGTCCCGGGATCGTCTGCCGGTGGCTCCGAGGTCGCCGGCGCCAACTGGTCGATGGCGGCGGCGAGGGTGGCCGGCGTCGGGTGGGTGAACGGCAGGTCCTCGGGGAGGGTTCGGCCCAGCTGGTCGCCGAGGGCGACGACCAGCTCGAGGGCGGCGAGCGAGTCGCCGCCGAGGGCGAAGAAGTCGTCGTCGACACCGATCGGTTCGACTCGCAGCACTCGCTCCGCCACCTCGATCACGACAGCTTCGTGCGGCTCCGGCGCCCGGACGGCGACGAGGTCGTGTCGTCGGTGGACCAGTCGAGGCGCCGGCAGGGACGCCGTGTCGACCTTGCCGCTCGAGCCGGTCGGTACGGCGTCGACGGCGACGAACGCGGCGGGGATGGCGTGGCTCGGGAGCAGCCCCGCGAGGTGGGCCCGGAGCTCGGCCGGGTCGAGGTCGCCGCCGTCGGCCGGCACGAACCACGCCGTCAACACCTCACGACGCCGCGGCTCGTAGCCGACCGCCGTGAGCATCTCGGCCACGTCGTCGGGATCGAGACGGTCGTCGAGCTCTTCCATCGCCTCGTCGCGGGTCTTGTGGCCGAGGCGCACGTCCCAGGCGTAGGGGATCGCGTAGTTGTGGAAGCCCTGCTCGAGGAGATGGGTGTGGATGCCGATGTCGTTGATCCGGCAGTTCGTCGACCGGCCGGTGTCGGTGGGGCGGACCCACGGGGCGTTGGTGTCGAGGTAGTCGAGCATCTCGGCGAGTGGCACGTCGAGGTAGCGGTAGAGGTCGAGGTAGTCGACGGTCTCGAACACGTCGCGCCCATCGGCGAGGGGCCCGTCGAACACGGTGGTGTCGAGGAGGCGGCGGGCGGCGTCGTCGACCCGGTGATAGGCCCGGCGGGCCTCGATCACGGCTCGGTCGATCGCGTCGGGGTCGAAGCGGTCGAGCTGGAACTGCTGGGGGATCAGGCGGGTCTCGAACAGCTGGCCTCGTGACAGGCCGGTGACCACCACCGGGATGCCGAGCTCGACCGCCCGGCTCGTCGCCAGGGTGTAGATCGTCTTGTAACAGCCCTGGCAGACGTTGGAATGACGCTCCAGGCTGTCGCGGAAGATCGCGGGCATCGCCTCGCTGGTGGCGAACTCGTGGTCGAGCCCGAGGTGCTCGATCGTGCGGGCCACGTTCTGCTTCGATTGCTCCGAGATGAAGCCGTTGTCGAGGGTCAGGACGTAGGGACGCCAGCCGAGGTCGACCAGGCGGTAGAGGGCGTAGGTCGAGTCCTTGCCGCCGCTGAGCAGGTGGAGGCAGTCGTAGTCGCCGGTCCGGGCGGCTCGGGCCGCATCGCGGCGGGCGATCAGGTCGAGCTCGGTGCCGAACCAGCTCCGCGTCACCGGCTCCACCCGTTCGTGGGCCCGACACGTGTCGCACACCCCGTCGTCGTCGAAGCCGACGTCGGGCACCGTGTCGGGCAGTCCGCACCACACACAGTGTCGGCGAGGGCGCCGGACCGTCGGCGACCACATCCGCACGGTCGCCGATTCCACACCCGAGTGGGCGGCGAGCGCGGCTTCGACCTCGCTCGGGTCGAGACGGATCCCGCCGACCTTGAGCTGGGCGTCGATGCGGCCGAGGTAGACCGCGGTCTCGGGGGTCGCCAGCCGCACCAGGTCGCCGGTCCGGTACCAGCGGCGGCCGTCGATCTCGACGAAGGGGTCGAGGTCGACCGGTGGCAGGTAGCCGGGGGTCAGGCCGGGGCCGGCGATCAGCAGCTCGCCGGCGGCGCCGAGCGGTACCGGCGTGAGGCCGGGTCCGACGATCTTCAGGTCGACGCCCTCGATGGGGCGTCCGATCGGCACGTCGGCGCCCGCCTCGGCGGGGTGAGCGTCGGGTCGGTCGTCGTGCAGCATGCAGCCGACCACCGCCTCGGTCGGCCCGTACTCGTTGAGGACCCGGGCGTCGGGCGCCGCGGCGTGGATCCGGTCGGCGAGGTCGCGGCGGAAGGCTTCGCCGCCGACCACGATCGTGCGCACGCCGGAGAACACCTCCGGGTCGAGACGGAGGAGGAGCTCGAGGTGCGACGGGGTGGCCTTGAGCCACGTGAGATCGCGACGCTTGGCCAGCGCGGCGATCGCTTGGCGGTTGTCGCCACGGACGACCGTGCAGCGACCGCCGGCGAGGAGGGGCAGGAACACGCTGGTGACCGTCAGGTCGAAGGTGAGGGCCCCGAACAGGGGGACGACCGGCGCGTCGCCGTAGTTGGCCACGGCGTGGGCGAGGTAGCGGGCCAGCCCCGAGACGGTGATCGGCACACCCTTGGGCTCGCCGGTCGAGCCGGACGTGAACAGGCAGTAGGCCTCACGGTCGGGGTCGCGGTCGGCCTCGACGACCGGATCGAGCCCCGGCGAGTCAGTAGCGACGGGCGGGGCAGAATCGACCAGCGATGCTGCCTCGGTGTCGGTGACCACCAGCGCCACCCCCGCCCGGTCGGCGAGGAGTTGCCGCCGAGCAGCGGGCTGTTCGGGATCGAGCGGTACGAACGAGGCGCCTCGACGCAGACACCCGAGGACGAGGGCCACGGCCGCCGGGCTCCGCTCGACGCTCAGGGCCACACGGTCGCCGGGCTCCACGCCGCGCTCGGCCAGCGTCGCCGCCACCGCCCCGGCTCGGGCCCACAGTTCGCGTCCGGTCCACGACGGTTCGCCGTCGCACTCGACGACGACCTCGTCGCGTCCGCCCAGGGCGGCACCCAGCCACTCGACGAGATCGCGGGGCGCCGGCGCCGGCCCACCGTCGCCCCAGCGGTCGATCGCGTCGGCCTCGGCCGCGTCGTGGAGCACCGTCGACGCCAGCGGCGTGCTCGGGGCGTCGAGCAGGGTGTCGAGTGCCGTCCGGAAGTGGCCGGCTGCCCGCGTCCCAGCCGTGTTGGTCGCCGAAGCGGTCCCGGTCGGCGGGCCGAGGGCGCTCTCGTCGAGGTCGACGACGAGTTCCCGGCCCTGCTCGCCGTAGCCGGTCAGCTGCACCCGAGCGAGCTGGCCGGCGTCGATCGTGCCGGTGTGCACCCAGTGGGTGGTGGCGGGGATGCCGGCGAAAGGGCCGAACCCGGTCTTGGGGATCACATTGACGACGATCTCGTGGTCGGCCGTCGGTGCGGTCCCCGGCTTGGCGGTGCGCAGCAGGTCGAGCAAGCCCCGGGCGACCCGCCGATGAAGGTCACCGTGGGTGTCGTCGGCCCGGATCTCGACGTCGAGGGGAAAGACCTCCATCAGCGGACCCAGCGTCGAACGCTGGGCGGGGGTGCGTCGGTTGTGGATCGGGATCCCGATCGCGAATCGATCGGCGCGGGTGACGACGTGGACGTGGACGGCGGCCGCTGTCGCCAACAACGCCGTCCACGTCAACTCCTCGGTCAGGAGGCGGAGCGTCGGATCGAGTTGCTCGGCCCGCGCTCCCAGGTCGGCGTCGGCGAGGACCCGCACCCGCTCGGCTCGGGTGGCCCCCGACCGCTTGGGGCCGTAGAGCCGTCCGAGGGTCGGGGCGGGGGAGCGGTCGGCCCACGGGGTGCGGTCAGGGGTGGCGAGCTGGTCGACCACATCCGCGTACGGCGTGATCGGTGGCTCGTCGCCCTGATAGACCGCCGCGGTGGCGGCGAAGACGAGCGAGGCCGCCGTCGCGTCGGTGACGGTGTGGTGCAGGTCGAGGAACCACGACGCCGTGCCGTCCTCGTGGCGCAGCACCACGCTGTCGACGCAGCAGCGAGCCGGGTCGAGGGGACGAGCGACCCGGGCCTCGGCCCACGAGACGGCCTGATCGCGCTCGAGGTCGATGATCTCGGTGGTGACCGAGGCGTCGGCTCGGACCTCGACCCCGCCCGGCCCGTCGACGAACCGGCTGCGGAGGACGGCTGCGGACGCGACCACGCGGTCGAACGCGGCGACCAGACGTCCGGCGTCGAGCGGGCCGTCGACGTGGGTCAACAACGCCATGTTCTGCACCGGCGCGTCTGGGCTGCGGCGCTGCGAGACGTAGAGCGACCGCTGCATCGGCGACGGCGGACGGCCGCGCCGGATGGAGACGATCGCGCTCACCGTTGCGCTCAACTCGTACGTCGGCGGACGTAGCCGATCATCGCGTCGACGCTCTGGAAGTGCTCGAGCACCACGTCGGCCGGGTCGATCTCGATCCCGAGCCGGTCTTCGAGCCACGCCACGATCTGGACGACGCCGAGCGAGTCGACCTGCCCGGTCAACAACAGGTCGGTGTCGGCCTCGACGGGCAGCGCCGGGTCGAGACTGAGTTCGTCGTTGATGAGGGCGAGAAGGTCGGCTTCCACGGGGGCGAGGTCGGTCACGATGATCCTGACGGTGGTGGGCCCGAAGGGGCGGGGCTGAGGACGGTCGAGCGGTCGTTCGCGTGCCACTTCCGCACGGCCGCCCGGTCGATCTTCCCTGTGGGAGTCGTCGGCAGGTCGGGCGCAAAAGTGATCGAAGCCGGGACCGCCACCGGCGGGAGCCGCGTCGCACACCAGCGCCGCAGGGCGGCGAGATCGGGCGCAGCGTCGCCGCCATCGACCCCACTTGCCGCAGCGACCGCGACGACGTCGATCCGGTCGCCGTCCGGCGACACGACCGCCACGGCGTTCTGGACCCCGGGGGCATCGGTGACGACGGCTTCGATCGCCTCGAGTTCGAGCCGCACCCCTCGCACCTTGACCTGGTGGTCACGGCGGCCGTGGAAGTCGATCACCCCATCGGGCCGGGCGGCGACGACGTCGCCGGTGCGGTACCAGGGCGGCCGTCCACCGTCGCGCTCGATCAGGTCGGAGTCGGTCGGCGTGCGGCCCCAATAGCCGGTCATCACGGTCGGGGCCGACACCCACAGCTCGCCGCGTTCGCCCGGTGCGACGTCGCGATCGTCGTCGTCGACCACCCGGAGGTCGACACCCTCCCACGGCGAACCGACGGGACACGGCTGCTCGCTCGGGTGGTCGGTCGGCACCGTCCAGCGCGTGCACTCGTTGACCTCGGCCGGCCCGTAGACGTTCACGAACTCGGCGTGAGGCAACCGAGCGCGTAGGGCGTCGAGCACGCCGGGCGGCATCACCTCACCGGCGAACCACAGGGACCGGAGTGACGAGAGGGGATTCTCGTCGAGGTTGCCCCGATCGAGGACCTGGGCGAGGAGCGAGGGCACCGTGTACCAGAGCGACACGCCCTCGGCGTGGCTGCGCTCGGTCAGGCTGGCCGGGAGCCGGGTGTGGGCCTCGCTCATCACGACCACCGCCGCGCCGGCGAGGGGGGCGGCGTAGAGCTCGAGGGTCGACATGTCGAAGTGGAACGGCGACATCCCGCCGACGCGATCGTCGGAGCGGAGGTGTCCGGCCGCCCGAGTGGCGTAGGCCAGGGCACT
>JAWSVN010000001.1:11610-17244 GCA_033851875.1 Acidimicrobiales bacterium | reverse complement strand
GTGTCTCCGTCGGAGACGATGCACAACGCCGGCAGGAGGCTCGCGATCTCGTCGAGCGTGGCGTCGAACCGGCGGGCGGCGAGGACGCCGAGCAGGAGTCCACGCACCTCGACGTCACGGGCGATCCGGCTCAGCGTGGCCGGAGGCCCCATCGGGTCGATCGGCACCACCACCCCGCCGGCTCGGAGCACGGCGTGGACCGCGACGTAGGCATCGACGTCCTTGTGGAACGACACGCCGACGCGGTCGCCGGCCTCGAGGCCGGCCGCCACGAGTTGGCGCGCGGTGGCATCGACGCGGGCGGCGAAGTCGCCGAACGTGAGCGTCGAGGTGAGGCCGACGAGGGCGACGGCCGAGGCGTCACGTTCGGCGGCGCCGGCCACCAGGATCGACAGTGTCGAGGGCCCGGTCCGTGTGGCTGATGCACCGTTGGCTGCTGCATCGTTGGATGCCGACTGACGCCCCACCACCACGACCTTCCCCGGGCGGCTGCCCGATCCCACACGCGCTACTCCGGCGCCGTAGTGTGCGGCAAAGTAGCACGGGGGTTCTGGCCGGTGATGAGTCGGACGAGCCATCGAGACAGGGCGATCTCCCGATGTGCAACGTGTGGTGGCGGGAGGATGATGAGAGGCGTGGTGGGGACGAGGACCGACGGCGACACCAGCGCCGACCGACCAGCGCTGAGCGCTGACACGTTGGCGCTGAGCGCGCTGCTCGACGTCGACCATCCGCTCAAGCGCGAGACAGCCGACCTCGCAGCCGAACGCTTCGCCCAGCGGTCGACCACATTCGATCGCGACCGCTGGCAGACCGCCGCCGACCTGGGACTGCTCGGCCTGCGGGCCGATCCCCGGTGGGGTGGTGCCGGCCGCTCGAGCGTCGAGGCCCTGCTCCGGTTCGAGGGCCTCGGACTCGGCACCCCCGACAACGGCCTCGCCTTCTCGCTCGCCAGCCAGGTCTTCGCCACCCAGACCGCCCTCGAGGAAGCCGGCAGCGACGACCAGCGGGACCGCTGGCTCCGTCCACTCGTCGACGGCTCGGCCATCGGTTCGTTCGCCATGACCGAACCCGCTGCCGGCTCGGACGCCGCCTCGATCACCACCACTGCGACCCCGACCGCCGACGGCTTTCGTCTCCAGGGCGAGAAGTGTTGGGTGACCCTCGGACCCGTGGCCGACCTGGCCATCGTCTTCGCCACCGAGGACCCCGAGAAGGGCCCGTGGGGCATCACGGCGTTCCTCGTACCCCTCGATCTCCCGGGCGTGACCGTGAGCCCCGCGATCGCCAAGGCCGGCCTCGAGTCGTGCCCCTTCGGCTCGATCACCCTCGACGCGGAGGTGCCCGCCGACGCGGTGCTCGGCCGGCGCGGCGCCGGCATGTCGATCTTCACCTCCGCCGTCGAGGCCGAACGAGCCTTCCTCTACGGCTGCCAGCTCGGCGCCACCGAACGGCTCCTCCAGCGTTCGATCGAGCGGGCGCGCAGCCGCCGCCAGTTCGACCAGCCCATCGGCCAGTTCCAAGCCGTCGGCCATCGCCTCGCCGACATGAAGCTCCGCCACGAGACGTCGCGCCTGCTCGTCTACAAGGCCGCGATCCTCCACGACCGGGGCGAGTCGGTCACGATGGCCGCCGCCCTGGCCAAGCTCCAGGCCTCGGAGTCCGCCGTCGAGTCGGCCGTCGACGCCGTTCGGCTCCACGGCGCCGAGGGCTACACCGTCGCCGCCGGCGTCGAGGCCGAGGTGCGTGACGCCCTCGGCGGCCTCGCCTACAGCGGCACGTCCGACATCCAACGCAACATCGTCGTCCGCCTGCTCGGCGCCGACCGACCCAGTCGACCTTCCCGAGGAGGGACCCCATGACCACCATCCGATCACGAAGGAGCATCGGCCTCGCCGCCGCCCTGCTCCTGGCGCTCGTGACGCTCCTCGGGGCCGCACCCGCCGGCGCCCACGAGGGTGACCAGACCTATCTCTACCTCGATGTGAGTCGCACCGCGGTCGGCGGGCGCATCGAGTCGCCGCTCGATGACGTCGCCACGGTGCTGGGGCTCGACCTCACCGGTGACGACGCCACCGTCACGGCCGAACTGGCGGCCGAGGCGGCCGCCATCTCGTCCTACTACGAGGAGCATCTCTTCCTGACGGTGGACGGTGCGACCTGGCCGGCCGAGGTCGCCGTCGGCGAGCTGTTCTTCTCCGACCTGCCCGAGACCGACGACAACTACGCGATCTTCCCGTTCGAGATCGTCGTGCCCGACGGGGCGGACGTCCCTCGTGACTTCGAGCTGACCTTCGACCCCTTCGTCGACGAGATCGAGGGGCGCGATGCCCTGCTCCTGATCGGCAACGACTGGGAGGGCGGCGTGTTCGACAACGGCCACGAGATCTTCGCGGCCTTCGACGCCGGCAGCCGCACCCAGGCCGTCGACCTCGGCGACAGCGGCTGGTGGAAGACGATGCAGGCGTCGGTGAAGCTCGGCGTCGACCACATCAAGACCGGCCCCGACCACGTGCTGTTCGTGCTCGTGCTGCTCCTGCCGTCGGTGCTCGTCTTCGGGTCGTCGTGGAAGCCGGCCCCGTCGTTCGGCAACGCCCTGTGGCGGGTGACGAAGATCGTCACGATGTTCACCGTCGCCCACTCGATCACCTTCACCCTCGCCGGCCTCGACATCCTGCCGCTGCCGCCGTCGCGCCTCGTCGAGTCGATCATCGCCGGCTCGATCGCCGTGGCCGCTCTCCACAACCTGCGGCCGGTCGCCGCCAACAAGGAGTGGGTGTTGTCGTTCGCCTTCGGTCTGTTCCACGGCATGGGCTTCGCATCGCTCGTCGAGGGCCTCGACGTGCCCCGATCCACCCAGCTCCTGTCGCTCCTCGGCCGCAACCTCGGGATCGAGATCGGGCAGGCCGCCGTCGTGGTGCTGTGCTTCCCGTTCCTGTTCCTCCTGGCCCGCACCAGGGTCTACAAGCCGTTCTTCGTCGCCGGTTCGCTCGCCCTCGCCGCCATCAGCGTCGGCTGGCTGATCGAGCGGGTGTTCGACACCGACCTCGGCATGGGCACGATCACCGACCCGCTCGTCGTCTGGCCCCGAGTCCTCTACATCCTGGTGGCACTCACGATCGGTGCCGCCGCCCTCTTCTGGTTCGAGCGGAGCAACGACCGGCTCGTGCCGCCGGCTCCCGCTCCGGCCTGACAGGTCGGCTCGAGAAGGCCCACACCGGTTGTGAACGACGCCGGCCACCGGTCGGTGGCGCCCGGGGTCACGACGATCGTCGGACCTCGGCGCTCCCTGCCTTCAGCTCGATCACGACGGTCAGGACCGGCCCATCGGCGTCGGGCGGCGCCTCGTCGAGGGCGACGATGACCTCGCCGAACGCGTTGTCGGTCACCACGTCGACGAGGGTGTCGGGGCCGACCGTGACGACGACACCGCCGAGCTGCAGTTCCACCTCGACCGTCCGGTCCTCGGTGGGTTCGACCGACGAGAGGTCGACCTCGAGCGACCCCATGCCGAGGGCGTAGCGGTCGACCAGATCGGCCTCGTCGGCGACGACGACGAGCCGCTCGCCAGTGCCCTCGGCGAAGCCGGCCTCGATGACCTCGGCTGCCGGGATGGCGGCGAGGGAAGCGGCCAAGAGGGCGAACAACCCGAGCGACCGGACGACGGACCGGTTGATCACGAGGTTGGCGATGAGGCCGACGCCGAGCACCGCCGCCAGCGCGGACGGATAGACCGCCGGGGCGACCGGGCTCAGGTCGAGGGCCTGCAGCGCCATCAGCCCGCCGACGACCACGGCGGCGACCGCGATCGTCACCGACGCGACCGGCGCTCGCCGAGGTCGCTCATCGATGGCTGGGATTGGCGCCGGTCGGGGCGGGTCGTCGGCCAGGAACGTCGTGCCCCAACCCGTGGCCGGTCCGGGGGCCCCGCCCGCCGGTCCAAGGGCCCCGCCAGGCGGGCCGGATGCCGCCCTCGCCGAGGCGGTTGTCCCGAGGGGGCGGACCGGATCCCCGGTGGGTGGCGGCGCCGATCGCCACGACGGCGCCGGCTGGCGCTCGAGCAGCCAGAGGCCGGCCCCGATCGCCGCCGCCGCTGCGATCCAGGTGCCGTCGATGAGGCCGGCGCCCGGCAGCAGCGTGCCCGTCGCGATGATGGCGAGGAGCACACCCAACCACAGTCGTGGACCCCGGCCGGCGGCGCGGAACCGGGTGGGGTTCGTGTCGGTCGCCGACGGGATCAAGAGCCAGGCCGCCGCGTAGCCGAGCAGGAACGAGCCGCTGGCGATCGATGCCACCACGATCCCGACGCGAACGAGCACCGGGTCGACGTCGAAGGCCTGACCGATGCCGGCGGCGACGCCGCCGAGCGGGCCGTCGCGGCGACGGAGGCGCCGGTCGGGAGGAGGCTCGAGCGGGGCGGTCACCCCTCCAGCCTGCCCCGTCACGGCATCGACCACCATCAGGGTCGACCCTGAGCCGACCCTGAGGCGACCCTGGATGGCCGATGCCGCCGATCGGGGTCGACCCCGGTGTGCGGGACCGGTCGGCCGTGCGAACATGGACCCAGCCATGTCCACCCCGTCGTCGACCGAACGCCCTCCCGGACGCCCAGCCGAGCCGTCTGCGGCTCGTCACGCGCCACCACCGGCGCGCACGGGCGGCGACCGGTGGCAGCTGCCGCGCCTCGACCGCGACGACCGCATTGTCGGCGGGTTGGCAGCGGGTGTCGCCCGCGAGATCGGGGTCGACCCGATCTGGGTCCGCCTGGCCTTCGTCGTCCTCTTCGCCGTCGGCGGCTGGGGCGCCCTGCTCTACGCCGTCGGTTGGGGCGCGACGGCGGCGGTCGAGCACTCGTCGTCGCCACCTCGCACCGAACCGGTGGCCAAGGGCGCCACGCCTCGAGACCGGCAGCTCGGCCTCTGGCTGATCGTGATCGGCCTCGTCATCGTCGCCGACCGCCTCACGATCGTGCCCGCCCGCCACCTGTGGCCCTGCGCCGTCGTCGCCGCCGGGGTCGTCCTGGCCCGCCGGCCGCTGCGAGCCGGGGCACCGACCCGCTGGGGGCCACTGCAGGTCGTGGCCGGTCTCGTGATGGCGGTCAGCGGCGTGGGTCTGTTCGTCGTGAACGTCATCGGTCGAGGCACCGCCCTCGAGGCGACCGTCGGGGTCGGCGCCGCCCTGGTCCTCGTCGTCGCAGCCGCCGCCCCGTGGTGGTGGGGGCTGGTGCGCTCGCTCGACGCCGAGCGGCAGGCCCGAGCGCGCTCCGAGGAGCGGGCCGAGGTGGCCGCCCACCTCCACGACTCGGTGCTCCAGACCCTCGTCCTGATCCAGAAGAGCGACGACCCGACCGCCATGGCTCAGCTCGCCCGTCGACAGGAACGCGAGTTGCGCAACTGGCTCGATCCCGATCGCGTCTCGCGCCACGGCGGCAGCCTTCGCGGCGTGATCGACGACCTGGCGTCGGGGTGCGAGGCCGACTGGGGGGTTCGGGTCGAGGTCGTCGTCGTCGGCGACTGCACCCTCGACGACACCGTCGCCGCCGCGGTGGCCGCCGCTCGCGAGGCGGTCGTCAACGCCGCCAAGCACGCTGGCGTCGACCGGGTCGACCTCTACGCCGAGGTGAGCGAGGACCAG
>JAWSVN010000001.1:0-11559 GCA_033851875.1 Acidimicrobiales bacterium | reverse complement strand
GAGCTCGGCGACGCCGTCCACGTGGTCGGCGAGGCGTCCGATGTCGCCGACGCCGTCGACGTGATCTCCGATCGCCCGCCCGACGTCGTCCTCCTCGACGTCCACCTGCCGTCGGGCACCGGCGCCGACGTGATCGCTGGCTGTGTCGCCCGAGGCATCGACACGAAGTTTCTCGCCCTGTCGGTGTCGGACTCTGCCGACGACGTGATCGCCGTGATCCGTGCCGGGGCCCGGGGCTATGTGACCAAGGCGATCCGGGGCGACGAGCTGATCGACGCCGTCGTGCGGGTGGCCGAGGGCGACGCCGTGTTCTCACCCCGCCTGGCCGGGTTCGTGATCGACGCCTTCAGCGCCGCCATCCCCGAACCGGAAGACCCCGAGCTCGATCAGCTGTCGCCCCGGGAGCAAGAGGTGATGCGGTTGTTGGCTCGCGGCTACGCCTACAAGGAGATCGCCCGCCGTCTCACGATCTCGATCAAGACGGTCGAGACCCACGCGTCGAACGTGCTGCGGAAGCTCCAGCTGTCGAGTCGCCACGAGCTCACCCGGTGGGCGGCACAGCGTCGCATCGTGTGACGGTCGCATCGTGTGAGCGTTCCCGACCCCGGCCGACCCTGAGGGGGATGGGGGAGCGGTCCGGGTGACCCCCGATCGAACGACGGCCGCCGGTTCTCGACGATGGGACCATGCGAACCAACACGGCAACCTCCTCGCCCACCCAGCCCACCCAGGCCACCGCCGGTCTCGATCAGCCGCAGCGACCCACCTGGGTGCCGATCGTGTCGGCCCGAGGGGTCCACAAGACCCACCGGTCGGGCCGGATCGAGACCCCGGTGCTGCGCGGTGTCGACGTCGACCTCGAGTCGGGCGCCTTCACCGTCATCCTCGGTGCCTCCGGGTCCGGCAAGTCGACCCTCCTCAACTGCCTCTCCGGCCTCGACTCGATCGACGCCGGCGAGATCCGGATCGACGACGTCGACCTCCACCGCCTCGGCGACCGTCGCCGCACGGTGCTGCGAGCCCAGCGGATGGGCTTCGTGTTCCAGGGGTTCAACCTCCTCCCGGTGCTGACCGCTCGGGAGAACGTGGAACTCCCGGCCCTCGCCACCCAGCGCTCGACCTCGACCACCCGGGCCAGGGCCGAGCAGCTGCTCGCCACGGTCGGGCTCGGCGACCGGGCCGACCACCGCCCGGCCGAACTGTCGGGTGGACAGCAGCAGCGGGTGGCGATCGCCCGTGCGCTGATGACCGACCCCGCGATCATCTGGGCCGACGAGCCGACCGGCAACCTCGACCGGGCGGCGGCGGAGAACGTCCTCGAGATCTTCGCCGGCCTCCGGGCCCACGGGCGGACCGTCGTGATGGTCACCCACGACCCGGCGATCGCCGCCACCGCCGACCGACAGGTCACCGTCGCCGACGGGCGGGTCGTCACCGCCGAGGGAGCGGTCCGATGACGATCGTCGCCCTCGTCGTCCTGACGCTCCTGCTCACGCCGATCCTCGTCGGCCTGCTCCGCCACCCCGGCCAGCGTCGCATCGTCGCCGGCCGCCTCACCCGGCGACCCACCGAGACCCTGCTCGTCGCCGGCGGCACGCTGCTGGCCACGGGCCTGATCTCGGGTTCGATGGTCGCCGGCGACAGCTTCGACCACTCCCTCTCCGAGCGCGTCGTCGACGAGCTCGGCTGGGTCGACGAGACCGTCGACCTCACCGGGGTCGAGACGGCGCCCTCCCTGGTCGCCGCCGTCGCCGACACCGACGAGGTGTTCGACGGTGCGGCGGTCGTGGCGACCGCGACGGTCTCGGTCGACGGGGAGGCCCACGCCATCGCCGTCGTCGAACGCTCGGCCGGAATGGCCGGCGACCGTGCGGCACCCGCCCCCGGCGCGGCCGTGATCCGTGACGATCTCGCCGACGACCTTGGCCTGGCGGTCGGGGACCCGTTCACCGTGTCGTCGCGCGCCGGACCGGCCGACCTCGTCGTCGCGGCCATCGAGCCCGGCGGCGGCGCCGCCTTCCTGGCGCCGATCGTCGTGGCCGGCGACACCTTCGCCGCCCTCGGCGCCGAGGTCGAGACCCGGCACCTCCTGGCGTCCAACATCGGCGACGAACGGGCGGGCGCCGACCGGTCGGCGGAGGCCGTCGAGGCCCTCGAGCGTCTCGTCGCCGACCACGCCGGCAACGGCCTGATCGTGCGACCCGTCAAGCAGCAGTGGCTCGATCTCGCCGCCGACGAGGGCGCCGAGATGACGTCGCTGTTCGGCACGATCGGGGGCTTCGGCGTCGCCGCCGGGATCCTGCTGATCGTCAACCTCTTCGTCCTCGTCGCCGAAGATCGTCGCTCCGAACAGGGAACGCTGCGGGCGCTCGGCTACCGCCGGGGTCGGGTGGCTCGCCTGCTGGTGGCCGAGGGCGCCGTCCACGGTGCGGTCGGAGCGCTCGGCGGCACCGCGCTCGGCGCCGGGATCGGCGCCGGCATCGTCGCCGGCTCCAACGCCCTGCTGGTCGAACCGGGCGAGCCCCGCCTGTCGGTGGCGGTCGAGCCGACGACCCTGGCGGCGGGGGCGGCCATCGGGCTCGCCATCTCCCTGCTGACGGTCGTCGCCGCGGCGACGTGGACGGCTCGCGGTGAGATCGTGGCGGCCCTGGCCGACCGTGCGCCGGCCCCCAAGCCGGCCGCCGTCTGGCGCCACCGCATCCTCGGCGCGGTCGCCCTCGCCCTCGCCGGTGGGGTGTTGTCGTTGGGCGGAAGCTCGCAGGCCAGCGACTCGGCCGAGCTCCTGTTGCTGGCCCCGATCGTCGGCCTGCTGGGCGCCTCGCCCTGGCTCGCTCTGGCCCTCGGGAGCGGCGAGACCGGGCGTGCCCGCGCCGCGCTGCTCACCACCGCAGCGGCGCTGGTCTGGGCCATCGCCGTGTTCGAGGTCGGCGGCGAGCCGATGGACGACGTCGAGGTGACGTTCTTCCTCCTCCAGGGCCTCGTGTCGATCGCCCTCGCCGTCCGCCTGCTCGTGGCGCTCGACCCCGTGTGGCATCGCCTCGGTCGCACCGGCGCCGGCCTCGGTCTCCGCCTCGGGGTGCTCGAACCCCTCGAACACCGCATGCGCACCAGCCTGCTGATCGCGATGTCGGCGCTCGTCGTGTTCACCGTGACGATGGTGGCCGTGATCGGCGAGGTGTTCGCCGCCTCGAGCGGCCAGCTCGCCGAACAGGCGGGCGGCCGGTTCGACACCGTCATCGACGTGCCGGCCGATTCGATGTCGACCGACGAACTCGTGGCCCTCGATGCCGTGGACGGTGCCGTGGCCGTCGACATCGCCCGGGTCGGACGGCCCGACGACGACCCGATCCGGGTCAGCTTCGTCGACCTCGCGGCCCTCGGGGCCGACGGGCTCGGCCCCGAGCTCGATGCCCACGACGACCGCTATCTCGACGCCGCCGCCATGTGGGCCGACCCCGGCCTGGCCGGCGACGGCCGCCCCGGCATCGTCGTCGGGGACGACGAGGGATACGGCCTCGGCGACGTCGTCACCTTCGAGGGCATCGACGGGCCGGTCGAGACGACCGTCGTCGCCGTCGCCCGCCATCTGTGGCTCAGCGAGAGTGGCCTCCTGGTCCCGGCCGAGTTGGCCGAGCGTCTGGTGCCCGGCGGGTTCGCCCCCGACCGGTTCTGGCTCGACACGGCCGACCCGACCGCCCTCGGTTCCACCGCTCTCGACGTCCCCGCACTCGAGTGGGCGAGCGTCACGACCTTCGCCGAGCGGGCCGACGAGGAGACCGCCGGGACCAAGTCGTTCCTGGCGGTGCTCAACGGTTACCTGGCCGTCGGGCTCCTGGTCGGGATCTCGGGCCTCAGCGTCGTGCTGTTGCGGGCGGTGCAGGAACGCCGTCGCACCCTCGCCGTGCTCCGAGCGGTCGGCGTGCGGACCGAGGTGATCCGTCGGGCGTTCCTCGTCGAAGGAACGCTCATCGGGGCTCAAGGCGTCGCCGTCGGCGTGATCATCGGGCTGTCGACCAGTTGGCTGTCGATGACCCGGAGCGGTGCCTTCGAAGAGGGCCTCACCTTCGCCGTGCCGTGGACCCAGCTTGCCGGTCTGGCCGGCATCACGGTCGTGGCGTCGCTGCTGGCGTCGATCGCTCCTTCGCTCCGAGCCGGTCGGGTGCCGCCCGCCGCTGCCCTGAGGGTCTGAGCAGTGGCGTCGCCGGTGGTGGTCTTCCCTGCTCGGGCCGCCGATCACTAGGGTCGGCGGCCATGAGCATCACCTCGTCCGGGTTCACGCCCCGGGTCGCCCTGCCCGAGCACGTCGCCCTCGACACCGCGAGCTGGGTCGTCCTCGACGAGCGCGGTCGGGTCCTGCTCGACGACGCCACGCTGCCGACCGGGGAGGAGGCGCCGGTCCCGCTCGACGGGGCGCCCCACCTCCTCGGTCTGCAGGGGCCGCACCCGGTCTGGGTCGGTCGGGCCCGGGCCAGCGACACGAACGACGAGAGCACGGCCGACGGGAGCCCGAACGGCGAGACCGCGTGGTTCGATCTCCGGGGTGCCCATGGCCGCCTCGCCGAGCCGGAGTGGGTGCTCGCGGGCCGAGGCGCCCAAGTCTTGCGGTGGGCCGACGACCATCGCTTCTGCGGTCGCTGCGGCACCAATACCGAGCGCCACCCGGTCGACCGGGCGATGCAGTGCTCGAGCTGCGGGCTCCAGTCGTTCCCTCGCCTCTCGCCGGCCACGATCACCCTCGTCGAGCGGGAGCATCCGAGCGAGGGGCCCCAGGTCCTCCTGGCGTGGGGTCGGGCCTTCCCGGCGCGGTTCTTCTCGACCCTCGCCGGGTTCGTCGAACCGGGCGAGTCGCTCGAGGAGTGCGTCGCTCGGGAGATCCGCGAGGAGGTCGGCGTCGAGGTGGGCGACATCTCCTACTTCGGCTCGCAGCCGTGGCCCTTCCCCCATTCGCTGATGGTCGGCTTCCGGGCCCGCTGGACAGGGGGCGACATTCGGATCCAGGAGGAGGAGATCATCGAGGCCGGCTGGTTCGGTCCCGACTCGTTGCCGCCCGTACCGAGGGGGAGGATGTCGATCGCCGGCTGGCTGCTCGAGGACTGGCTCGACCGGGTGGGCTGATCGGCTCTTCCGCCGAGGGCGCTGTTCCGTCGAGTGAGCTATTCCTTCGAAGCGATCGCGTTGGGGACGACGTTCATCTTGGGCTCGTACTCGGCGGCCTCGAGGTCGGTCTGCTCGTTGCCCTGCGTGGCTCGTAGATCGGCGCGGCACGTGCCGCACGGTCCGAAGAGTCGCTCGGTCACCTCGTTGCCGCACCGGGGGCACGTGAACTGGAGGTCGCTGGGGGTGGCCACCCCGAGGACCGAGGCTCCGGTGGCGCTGGCGTCGATCGGCTCTGACATGCCCTCGGAGGCTAGTGGTCGGTCGCCGACGTAAGCGCTTGCACCGCCTGCTAGCGTGAGTCCGACTCGTTGGGACGAAGGGAAGTGCGCTGTGGCCGAGGTAGTGCTCAAGGGCATCGAGAAGATCTATCCGAACGGGTATCACGCCATCCACTCCCTCGACCTCGAGATCGAAGACGGCGAGTTCCTCGTCCTGGTCGGCCCGTCGGGTTGCGGCAAGTCGACGGCCTTGCGCATGGTCGCCGGCCTGGAGGAGATCTCCGGCGGCGAACTCCACATCGGCGACCGCATGGTCAACGACGTGCATCCCAAGGACCGGGACATCGCCATGGTGTTCCAGAACTACGCGCTCTACCCCCACATGTCGGTGGCCGACAACATCGGCTTCGCACTCAAGCTCGCCAAGGTCCCCAAGGCCGAGATCGAGGAACGGGTCCGCAAGGCCGCTGCCATCCTCGACCTCACCGAACAACTCGAGCGCAAGCCCGGCCAGCTGTCGGGCGGTCAGCGTCAGCGGGTGGCGATGGGTCGGGCGATCGTGCGCCAGCCCAAGGCCTTCCTGATGGACGAGCCGCTGTCGAACCTCGACGCCAAGCTGCGTGTCCAGATGCGGGCCGAGATCGCCGGCCTCCAGCGCGACCTCGGCGTCACCACGATCTACGTCACCCACGACCAGGTCGAGGCGATGACGATGGGCGATCGGGTCGCCGTGCTCAAGCGTGGCTACCTCCAGCAGGTCGACTCGCCCCAGAACCTCTACGAGTCGCCCGACAACGTCTTCGTCGCCGGCTTCATCGGGTCGCCATCGATGAACCTGATGGTGTCGACCCTCAGCGGCACCGCCGAGGCCCCGACCGTCGAGATCGCCGGTCACCAGCTCGCCGTCGACCCCGCCCTCGCCGCCTCGAAGCCCGGTCTGGCCCGCTACCTGGGCAAGGAGATCGTCGTCGGGATCCGTCCCGAGGATCTCGAGGCCGAGGAGACCGCGGTCGACCCGTCGCCCGACCGCACCCTGCAGACCGAGGCCTCGCTGATCGAGTCGTTGGGTTCGGAGATCATCGTCCACTTCCCGCTGGCCGCCGAGGCCTACGCCATCATGGACGCCGAGTTCGAGGGCGAAGACGCCGTCGACGCCACCCGGGATGCCCAGGGGCGCACGATCTTCGTCGGCAAGTTCAGCCCCCGTGCTCATCCGCGGATGGGTCAGCCCCTTTCGATCGTGGTCGACACGAGCCGGTTCCACTTCTTCGATCCGGCCAGCGGCGAAGCCATCCGCGGCTGACCGGGGCGCGCCGGTCGGCTACAACTGAGGGGGTCGAGTCGGGCGCCCAGCTGGTGGGAGGTGGGAAGTGGACCTAGCGGTGATCTCGTTGTTCGTCGCCGGTGTGCTCGCCGGCCTCCTCATCGCGTGGGTGGTGTGGCTGGCGCGGGAACGACGTCGTCGGCCCCACGACCTCGACCGGTTGGTGACCGAGCGCGAGGACGCCCGCCGGCGGGCTCGGGCGGCGGTCGCCGCCGCCGAGCAGGCGAGGGCCGAGGCTGCGCACGACCGCGCCACTGCCGATCTGGCCGAGGAACGTCTGCGTGCTGCTCGGGCATCGATCGCCGACATCACCGAGCGGATCCGTCACCTGTCGCTGCTCCGGTCGGTCGAACTCGGTGACCGGGGCGCCGCCGAGCCGGTCGGCTCGACCGGGCGGGCGGCGCCCTCGTCGGCCGAACACGAACAGGCCCGTGATCGCCTGGAGGGCGAACGACGGGAGCTGCGCCGTCGCCTTGCCGAGCAGGCGGTGGATCTCGACGATCTCCGTCGCGGACCGACCAGTCGAGCCGTCAACGATCCCCGGTTCCGGGCGGCCCTCGACGAACTGGCCGACCTGTGGGACGAGCATCGGACCGTGCGTGTCATGCCGCCGGTGATCGATCTCACCGACCCGAGCGCCGCCGACCGGCCCGCTCTCGGGGGTGACGAGGTCGCTCCCTCGGCGGCACCTGGCGAAGAGGCCTGTTGATGGGACCGGTGTCGTTCGAACGGATCGAGGTCGGGGTGGACCGAGCGGACGCACTCGCAGCGGCCGTCAAGCTCAAGGCCGCCGGCGTCCGGGTCGACCTGATCGCCCCGACGACCGACGGCGCGCCCTTCGTGGCGATGGTTCGCAGCCACGACGCCGCCCTCGCCCACGCCGCTCTCGCCGACACCTGAGGGGCCGGGAGTTCGGCCCGCAATACTGACCGGATGGGTGCTCCTTCCCCCGTGCCGCCGTTCGCCGTGCCGCCCCTCGATCGGCCGCCGCACGCCACCGTCGACGTGCCGGGTTCGAAGAGCCACACCAATCGAGCATTGGTGTGTGCGGCTCTCGCTCGGGGCAGCAGCGTTCTGCGTCGGGTGCTCCTGGCCGACGATTCCCGCGCCATGCTCGGCGCGTTGGCGTCGATCGGGGTGCGGATCGAGCGTCTCGGCGACTCGACGACGGCCACGATCCACGGTCTCGGGGGAGCGCCGACGCTGACCGACACCCCGACCGTCGACGTCAACCAGTCGGGTACCACCGGCCGATTCCTGCTGCCCGTCCTTGCGGCGGCGGACGGCTCGAGCGTGCTCGATGGCGCCCCCCAACTCCGGGCACGACCCTTCGGCGACCTGGTCGACGCCCTCACGTTGTTGGGGGCCCAGGTCGGCGGCGAGACCCTCCCGATCCCGGTGACCGGTGGCGGCCTCGACGGCGGCACCGTGTCGGTGGCGGGGACCGTGTCGAGCCAGTTCCTGTCCGGTCTGCTGCTGGCGGCACCGGTCGCCGCCGCACCGATCACCCTCGAGGTGGTCGGTGACCTCGTCTCGGTCCCCTACGTCGAGCTGACGCTGGCGACCATGGCCGACTTCGGGGTGGAGGTCGCCACCTCGACCGAGACGGCGGACGACGGCTCATCAATCCGGCGCTACCTGGTGCCCAACACCGGCTACACGGCGGCCGAGGTCGACCTCGAGCCCGACGCCAGCGCCGCCTCCTACTTCTTCGCCGCCGCCGCCGTCACCGGTGGCACGGTGCGGATCGAAGGGCTCGGCTCGTCGTCGGTGCAGGGCGACGTCGCCTTCGTCGACATCCTCGAACGGATGGGGGCGACCGTCACCCGGGAACCCCACGCCATCGAGGTGACCGGGCCGGCACGGCTCCGCGGCGTCACCGTCGACATGCGCGACATCTCCGACACCGCCCAGACGCTGGCGGCGATCGCCCCGTTCGCGGATGGTCCGACGACGGTCACCGGCATCGGCTTCATCCGCCGCAAGGAGACCGACCGACTCGCCGCCGTCGTCGCCCAACTGCGAGCCCGAGGCGTGGAGGCCACCGAGGACGACGACGGGTTCACGATCGTGCCGGGTCCCGTCGCCCCCGGGGTCGTCGAGACCTACGACGACCACCGCATGGCGATGAGCTTCGCCGTGATGGGCCTCGTCGCCCCCGGGATCGAGATCGCCGATCCGGGCTGTGTCGCCAAGACGTTCCCCCGTTTCTTCGACGTGTTGGCGACCCTGCGTGGTTGACGACCCGCGTCGCTGACCGCCCGGTGGCCCTGGGGAGTAGGTTGAGCTCGTGCGCTGCGCCCGACTGACCGGTCCTCGAACCGTCGAGATCGTCGACATCCCCGAACCCGATGCCGCCCCCGGGACGGTGGTCGTGGCCATCGGCTCGTGCAGCGTGTCGGCGTCTGACGTCGAAGCATTCGAACGCGGTTCCATCGACCCGGTGAGCTGGTTCGGGCACGGCTGGACCGGCTCCGTTGTGGCGATCGGCGACGGGGTGCGGGGCCGATTCGAGGGTGAACGGGTCGTCGTCGGCGCTCCGCCGGCGTGCGGACGCTGCTCCACCTGCCGGGCCGGCCATCCGGGCAACTGCCCGGAGGTGGTGGCCGCGATCGTCGGCGCCGACGAGTGGTCGTCGGGCCACGGCGGGTTCGCCGAGCGGATCCGGGTCGACGCCCGACGGGTGCATCGGCTTCCCGAAGGAGTGCCCGATGAGGACGCCGCCCTGGTCGAGGCGGCCGCCGTCGCCGCCCATGCCGTCGAACGCAGCGGGCTCCGGGTCGGCGACGTCGTGGCGGTCGTGGGCGCCGGCACCATCGGCCTGCTCGTCGCCGAGGTGGCCCGCCTCGCGGGCGCAGCCCGGGTGGTGGCGGTCGACCCCGACGCCGACCGTCGGGAACTGGCCTGCGAGCTCGGCGCCGACGCCGCGTTCAACCCGGGCGACGGCGCCGCGGCCTGGCTCGATCGCACAGCCACCGGGGTCGGGGCCGACGTCGTCTTCGACGCCGCCGGAAGGCCTGGCTCGCTGGCCGACGCCGTGCGCCTCGCGCGACGCGGCGGCACGGTGGTGGCGGTCTCGGTCGCCAGTCACGACACCGCCGTGGTGCCGGCCCTGCTCCTCGACCGCGAGCTCGACCTGAAGGGGTCGCTCGGTTACCGGGTGGGCGACGTCGAGCGAGTCCTCACCCTGATGGCCGACGACCGACTCCGAGTCGACCGCCTCAGGGGCGTCTCCCTCGGGCTCGACGGCCTCGCGGCCGCGCTGGCCGAGATCGCCGACGGCCGAGGTGCGGTCGGCGCCCGCCGCCTCGTCGACCCGGCCCGCTGACGGATCGTCCTGGGCCGCGCCTGGGCCAACCGAGGACGGCTAGCGGCCGAGCATGCCGAGGAAGTTGCGGGCCCACGACGCCGCGTCGTCGCGGGCGACGCCCTCCCGCAGCGTCTGCATGCGCCGGCGTCGCTCCTCGGGGGCCATCTCGACGGCCTGCACGATCTTCTCCTTGAGGCCGTCGATGTCGTAGGGGTTGACCAGCAGGGCGTCGTCGAGCTGATGCGCAGCGCCGGCGAACTCGCTCAACACCAGGGCCCCGGTGTCGTCGTAGCGGCAGGCCACGTACTCCTTGGCCACGAGGTTCATGCCGTCGCGGAACGGGGTGATCAGCATCACGTCGGCCACCCGGTAGAGGGCGAGGAGGTCGTCGAAGGACCGGGTCTGATGGATGTAGTGGACGCACGGCACGCCGACCCGGCCGTAGTCGCCGTTGATCTCGCCCACGAGCTGTTCGACCCGTTCCCGCAGCGACACATACGCGTCGACACGATCGCGGCTCGGTTCTGCGACCTGGATCATCGTGACCTGTGACGGGTGGATGGACCCCTCTGCCAGGAGCTCCTTGAACGCTCGCAGACGGACGTCGATGCCCTTGGTGTAGTCGAGCCGGTCGACGCCCAGCATGACGACCCGCGGGTTGCCGAGACGGGCTCGCAGGTCGTGGGCGGCCTCGGTCACCTCGACGCTGCGGGCGGCGACGTCGTAGCGTTCGGCGTCGATCCCGATCGGGAACGCCTCGACTCGCACGGTGCGGCCGTCGACCTCGAGCTCGTTGGCCGAGTGTCGGGTGGCGAGGTCGAGGGCGATGGCGACCCGATGGAAGTTGGCGGCTCCCTCGGGAGTCTGGAACCCGACCAGGTCGGCGCCGAGCAGGCCGGCGGCGAGGCGGTTGCGCCACGGGAGCTGGCTGAACAGTTCCGACGGTGGGAAGGGGATGTGGATGAAGAAGCCGATCCGCAGGTCGGGTCGCAGCTCCCGCAGCATGCCGGGGACCAGGTGGAGCTGGTAGTCGTGAATCCACACCACCGCCCCGGGGGCAGCCACCTCGGCGGCCTGGCGGGCGAACCGCTCGTTGACCCGGCGGAACCCGTCGAACCAGTGACGGTGGAACTCCGAGGGCTCGACCTTGTCGTGGTAGAGCGGCCACAGGGTGCCGTTGGCCATCCCGTCGTAGTGGAGCTCGCGCTCGTCCTCGGAGAGGGAGACCGGCACCAGGCGCAGGCCGCCGTGCTCGAACGGCGCCGGCGTGTCGCCGGTCTCGCCCGTCCAGCCCAGCCACGCCACGCCGTCGTAGTCGGCCATCGCCGGGGTGAGGGCGGCGACGAGGCCGCCGGGGCTCGTCACCCAGCTCTGCCCCTCCTCGGCCTCGACCCGCTTGACGGGGAGCCGGTTGGCGACGATCACCAGCCGGGCGCCATCGGCGGTGGCGTTCGGGGAGGCGTCGGCGGGCTCAGGGGCAGGCGGCATGCCACCAGTAAAGCCGCCGCCGCCCCCGAACCGGGGGTTACAGAGTCACAGCCGCAGGCGCA
>JAWSVN010000060.1:0-15349 GCA_033851875.1 Acidimicrobiales bacterium | reverse complement strand
GGCGCCGGACGCCTCACACTCTCGTGGGGCCTCGCCCGCCGCTGTTCGCCGTTCGCTAAAGATGGTCACCTTTGCGCCGACGGCCTCAGCATGAATGACGGTCAGCCAGGGACTGATTCGGGCGGCGGCCGATCGAATCCGGGGGTGCCGATGGTGGCGTGGATCGTCGTGGCGCTCCTCGGCCAGTATTTCCTCACCAACAACACCCGCGAGCCGTACCCGTCGATCATCATGCCGGGCTTCCATCGCATCGGCGAGGTCTCCAGTGTCGATCAGGTCCCGATCGTCGAGCTCGAGCTGACGATCGCCGATACGACCCACACCGTTGGCTACGCCGAAGCCTTCGACGGCGCTCCGCCTGGCCAGCAGCGATCGATGCACTCGCGACTTGCTGACCTCACCGGTGACGAAGCCGAGTGGGAGTTCTTCGATGCGACCGCCGTCCGTCTCGGTCTCGGGGCACGGGTGGACGAGGTCGCGGTGGTGCGACGAGTCGTCGGTGAGGCCGAGTCGACCCTCGCACGAATCGAGCGGGAGTCGTGATGATCGATCGCCTCCACCAGTTCCAGGACGACACGTTCCACCGCTCTGATGAGACGCTCGCTGTCGTACGCATCGCATTCTTCTTCTTCGCCCTCGCGCCGGGAGCGATCAAATCGCTGGGGTGGGCGACGGAGTTCCCGGACTGGTTGCGAGATCCGCCCCCAGGTCTGCCCTCGCTGATCGGTGCGGTTCCGCCGTCTCCGGTTCTGTCGCTCGTGGTGGCGGGTGCCTTCGCCGCTGCTGCCGCCGGCTTCGTCGGCTTCAAGACTCGGGTTGCCTGCCTCGCCTACTCGGGCCTGATGCTGGTTCACCACTCGGTGGAGTACAGCTTCGGCAAGATCGATCATGATCTTCTCATCGTGCTGATGCCGGCGATCCTCGCCTCGACCGGCTGGGGTAACGCCTACTCGGTGGACGCCGCACTGGCTCGATCTCGACCTCTCGATGCCGTCAGGCCCGCTCTCGACAACGCCCGCGCGTTGGCCGTGCTCTACTCGGTGTGGGCGGTCGCGTTCTTCACCGCCGCGATGGCGAAGATCGAGGGCGGCTGGCTGTCACCTTCGTCCCAGATGGCGGGGAACTGGGTCCAGTTCTACCGGATCGTCCACCCGTTCGAGCCGATCCTGGCTCGTGTGGTGGTCGGGATGCCGGTGCCAGTTCGCGAGCTGCTCGACTGGGGCACCGTGATCATCGAGCTCGCCCCGTTGGCAGCGCTGTTGCTCCCACGCGTGGCGCGCTGGATACCCCTGGCTGCGATCGGCTTTCACCTCGGTGTCCTGCTGGCAATGGGGATCAACTTCGCGGGTTTCATGGTCGTCTACATGCCGCTGATCGCCTCCCCGAATCTCGGCAGTCGCTTGCGAGCGGCGGCCAGCCGGCTTCCGATGTCGATGTGGCTCGGGGTTGCAGCGCTGAGCGTGGCGTCGTGGCGGTGGATCGTCCTGCCCGGCATCGAGTTGCTCGGGGCCGACGATGGCTGGAGGGCACCGCTGCCCGGCGTCGCACAATTCGCCATCCCCTGTGGTCTTGCTCTCTGGGCCGCATTGGATCGGGGGCGTCCGGCTCACCCGGACGAAGCCGGTTGGATCGACCGCGGAACACCACGAGCTGTACGTGCGGCCGAGGCGGTCCAGGCGACGGTTCGATGACAAGCCCGTTGCGGGGCTTGAGGGCGGCGCCGGTCGTTGACGAACATGACGCCATGTCGATGCTCCGGCGGGTGGCACTCGCATTGACCCTTGTCGCGGCGGCGTGCACGCAGCCCGAATCGATCGAGACCGTGGCGGAGGTCGAGGCTGTCTCGACGTCGAGCACCCCCACCTCGGCGGCGGCGACGACGTCGACCACTGCGGCCACCGACGATGCGTACGTGGAGTTCGACGAAGCCCAGCTCGACGCCGGGTATCGCTGTGTCGGGTTCGAGTCGCCGACGATCGACGCCGCCACGCTCGACGCGATCGCCGACTGGGAGCCGGCCCCCGAATCGTTCACCTCCACCCTCGCCCCCGAGAGCGGGCGGCCGATCGGCGAGTTGGGTGACTGGGTCACCTGGCCACGACCCGAGCTCGAACCCGTCGCCGACGGCTCCTCGTCGGACGACATCGGCTACGAGGAGGCACTCCCGCTGTACGTGCTGGCGACGCCGCTCGCCACGGAGCCGCTGGTCCTCCTGGCGAGCACGACCGAGGCGTATCCGTGGCCGTGCGAGGTCGTGTGGGTCGAGTGGCTGAGCGAATTCGGCTACGCGGCGCCGGTTCGAGACGTCGCCGACCTGTCGTGCGAGGTCACCGACGCCGAGTCCGGCCCGACGGTGTTCGTGACCGGCATCCACGGGACCGCCGTCCCGATCCGGATCCTCGTCGACGGGGCAGAAGCGCTCTCCGGCTCGGCCTCCCCCACCCTCGATCACGGTGACGCGCGCTCGGCGGTCTTCGAGGCCGCAGGGTGGCCCGTCGAGCCTGTCTCGGAAGCGGAGCCGTCGACGGGAGCGTCGTTCATCCGGCACCTCGCGGGCCGGGGCGCAGACGGCCCGGTGTCGGTGACCGCCTCGGTGCTCGGCGTCGACGGCTGGATCGACCTCGACTGCGGGAGCGGCCGGATGATCACGGTCGACGACGTCGATGTGACGTGTTCGCTCCGCCTCCGCGACGGCATTCCCGAGATCGTCGTGTCCGACCCGAGCGTCTTCTCCACGCTCCGACGGAACGGCGCTGATCTGGGATGGTTCCACAGCGTCAATGGACTGGACTTCACCGCACCCCGAGGCGAGCAGGTCACCTACTCCCTGGACGTGATCATCTCGGGTGACCCATTGGACGTCCCGTGTGGGTCGATCGACGTGCCGGCCGAGCTCGACGACCGGGCGGCCCTGTTGCATGCGCGGGAGGCCGCGACCTTCGTTGGCGGTCCCAACGTCTACTGGGAGCACGCCTTCGTCTGCCCGGACTGCGAGCCGACGCTCGGCACTTCTTACTTCCTCGTCAACGAGGAACCGCCCGCCGTCGACGGGCTACCGCACGGACACCCCGGCCGCCTGTCGCCGTTCACCGTGCACGACCATCTGATCGCGGCGATCGACGCCGGGCGTGAGGTCACGGTCGAGTTCCTCGAGCGCGGCTGGATCGGGAGCTGGGAGGTCGATGGCGTCGGTATCCGCACGACGTGCTTGATCGTCGACACCCTGCCGCCAGAGCTCGGCGCCACCTACTGCAACTACGACGGCGGGTGACCTGGCACGGGCCGGCCGCCACGCCGTCCGCTGCGCCGTTCACGAAGGTTCGCGACACCCGGGATCGAGGATGCAGTCGAGGAGCTGGTCGAACGCGTCGTCGGATGTCGCCTCGGCGATCAGGACCCGCCCGCTGCGGCTCGTCGGGACCGGCTCGGTCCCGACGAGCGGAAGCGCCGGTTCCCCCTCGATCGTCGGATCGATGACGCGGAGCTGCGCTTCGTAGCGGCCGTCATCGGTCGCGAGGTTCAGGACGATGAAGCTGAAGTCGTTCGGCGGGTCGACCCAGAGCATGAACGCCTGAGGTGCTGGCCCGTCGTAGTCGGCGAGGAGCTCGACGACGAGGTCGTCGGCGGCGAGCGACCGATCGGCGTTCTCGCGGAGGTCGAGGGCGTCCTCGACGAGTCCCGAGTGGATCGACCACACGATGGTGTCGCCGGCGAGTCCGACCTGCCCAGGCTGCCCGAGACCGCGCAGGACACCGGCTCGCGCGATGTCGGATCCCTGGTCGTCGACGGTGTCCCAGTCGAGGTAGGTGCCGTTTTCGGTCTCGACCCGGACGAGGTCGGGGCCCCACACCGGGTCGAGCCTCAGTCGGTCCTCGAGTTCGTCGAGTGACAGTTGGTCCCGCGGGGTGATGAGGCTGGCGTCGAACGCGACGTAGAAGAAGCTGGCGACCTCGCTGATGTCGCCCGGGTTCACGCCGACGACCTGCTCCCAGCCCGGTTCCTCGAGATCCCCTGACAGCCCGCCGAAGGACACTTTCGCCCCTCGCTCGAGGAGTTCGTCGAGCAACGGGATGATCGACTCGCCCGGCTCGATCGGATCCAGGCCGGCGGTGTCGGTGGCGCTGTCGATGTCGGAGTAGAAGAAGGTGGACTGCGCATCGACGGCGGCGACGAGATCGAGGAGCTCGGTGCCGAGCTTCTCGCTGACCGCTGTGGTCGAGCTCCCACCGGAGCACGCGGCAACGACGGTGGCGACAACGCTCACCGCGAGGCGACGGGGTAGCTGGATGGGACGAAGCGACGTCATCGACTCATCATGCTGGGAGGATGACCGTTGGTGGCGTATCTCCTCGATCGTGGGGTCCGCCTGATCGAGTCGCAGTGCCCCCGGCAGGAATCGAACCTGCGACGCACGGTTTAGGAAACCGACGCTCTATCCACTGAGCTACGGGGGCTGAACCCGGCCGGAGCCGGGCGGTCTTCGATCGTAGGGCCTGGGCGCTCGGGGGCCACGCCCCTCGGCGGAGGGCAGGTCACGGTGAGCGTGTGAACACCGCGGGACGCAGGTGACCCGCGGCGTCAAGTGTTCTTCAGTGCCTGTCGATCCAGCACTCGTGAGCCCTCACCACGACCGACGTCTGCTTCACCGCGGCCCCATTCGCGAGTCTCGGAATCGAGCGGAACGCGGCGCCAGTCCCCAGATGGCTCACGCGAGCGTTGATCGCTAGTCTCGGCGGTGCGATGTGACCACGGCCACAACCCGGTCACGCACCACCGCATCACAGGGGGACGACATGACCGATCTGGCACCGCTGCGCTATCACCCGGACGCGCTCACACCCGAGTGGTTCACCACCGTCCTCGGCGAAGGGGGCCACCTGACCGACGGCGTGGTGAGCGAGGCACGGGTCGCTCCTCTCGGCACCGGGCAGGTCGCCGACAGCGTCCGCATCCACCTTCGATACGACGGACCCCAGCACGGCCCCGAAACGCTGGTCGCGAAGTTGGCCGCCGCCGACCCGACCAGCCGAGCGACGGCCACCCGGATGGGGAACTACGCGAAGGAGGTGCGGTTCTACCAGGACCTCGCCGACAGCCTCGACGTCACGGTGCCGACCCTCTACTTCGCCGACCTCGACGCGACGGGGAGCGACTTCGTGCTGCTCCTGGCCGACGCCGCACCTGCCGGCCAGGGCGATCAGCTCGCCGGCTGCTCGATCGACGTCGCGGTGGCCGCCGTCGACGAACTGGTCGGACTCCACGCCCCCCGCTGGGGCGACCCGTCACTCACCGATCTCGAGTGGCTCCACGGCGACCCAGTCGCCGGCACCGCGTTCCTCCTCGAGCTGCTGCCCACCCTGTGGACCGGCTTCCAGGACCGCTACGGCGACCGCTACAGCCCGACGGTGGCCCAGCAGGGCGCGATCGTGATCGAACGGCTCGAGGCCTTCCTGGCGGCGACCCGCGGGCAGGACGACGCCGTGTCGACCGTGACCCACGGCGACTACCGGCTCGACAACCTCCTCATCCACCCCGACCTGGGCACGCCGAATCCGGTGACCGTCGTCGACTGGCAGACCGTCAGCCACGGAGTCGGCGTCGTGGACCTCGCCTACTTCGTCGGCGCCGGCCTGGTGGCCGACGAGCGAGCCGACCACGAAGAAGCCCTCGTCGATCGCTACGGCGACGGGCTCGCCGCTGCCGGCGTCGACCTCGACCGTGCGGGTCTGTGGGACGGCTACCGCCGCGGTTCCTACAGCGGGCTCCTGATGGCGATCTCGGCGTCGATGATGGTCGAGCGGACCGAGCGAGGCGACGCGATGTTCATGACGATGGCCGAGCGGCACGCTGCCCAGGCGGCGACGTTGGAAGCCCCCGACCTCCTGGTCTGAACCCGTTGGCCTCGCTCCGCGTCGGGCGGTCAGCGGTTGCTCAGTGGCCGGTCGTCGACCAGTGCCACGCCTCGCTCGGCAGGTTGATCATGCCGAAGTCGGCGCCGTTGCGGACCAGCCAGTCGAACTCCGGGCTCTGCCAGGTGAGGATCGAGCCGTCGGCGCCGCTGAAGTCGACGGCGAGGCCGAGTTGGTGCTGGGAGTTGCCGGGCACGGCCGTGGGCGGCGAGCAGCTTCCGGCCGGGACCTCGTAGATCACGTAGTTGCGCCACGCCTCCGACGCTGCCTCGAAGGCCGCAAGGTCCTCTTCCGAGGCGTCGTCGCCGGGCGCCGCCATCGAGGGCGGCGTCGCCCCACCGCAGTGGGCGAGGCGGAGTTCGATCTGCGACTCGATGGTTCGGTAGCCACCGCCGCCGAGGGTGATGCCGTCGACGCGGGCGTGGGCGATCAGCGCGTCGAGGGCCGGCTCGAGCTCCTGGTGGACCCGGAACAGCCCGATGACCGAGCCGAGGTCGACCTCGGGGTCGAGCGCATCGGCCGACAGGTCGGCCGAGCGATCGGTGCGGCTGTGGATGTCGGCCCGTTCCTCGAAGTCGACGTTGAGGCTTGCGAGCTCCTCGATGGCGATCGCGGTCGCGGCTTTGATGACGGCGGCACGACCCTCCGCCGCTTCGGCCTGGTCGAGGGCGGCTTCGGCCTCGATGAGCTCCTCCTGCGCCTGGTCTCGGGCGGCGATCAGTTGGGAGGTCGTGAACGCCGACAGGTCGGCGTTACCGAGCGTCTCGAGGTTCGGGGCGAACAGGTCGGTGGCCTGCGAAGAGTTGTCGTTGAGATAGCCGTCGATCGCTGCGGCCTGGAGCCCGGAGGTCAGAACGTCGAGATGTAGCTGGGCAGCGTCACGGTCGGCGACGGCCGCCGCCACCAGCGCCCTGGCCTCGGCCAGCTGCGACGCTGCGGCAACGTCGACGAGCACCGCCTGGAAGTGCTGGCGGAACAAGTCGGTCCGTACCCACTCGAGTTCGGTGTAGGTCGTCGTCTCGACGTCGAACGTGAGGGGGTCGGGCAGTTCGTAGTCGCTCTCGGGGTTGGGGACGTAGATCGTCCATTCCTCCGGATCGACCGCCGGCTCCGGCGGCACGACCGGCCCGAGGGGCGCGGGCGCCCGCTCCTCGACGACCTCGGCCGACGTCGCAGGCGCGGTAGGGGTGTCCTGGGCTGCCGCCGTGTTGTTCGCCAGGATCGTGCCGGCCAGCAGCGCGCTGGCCAGGATCGACCGACGCTGCGAGCCTCGATCGCCCTTCGAGTACCTCACAGGGTTTACGTCGGGAGAAACGGTCGCCGGCCTGATGGGCAATCGTGCCCAGAGGAAGTGGGCCGGAAGGCCTAGGAGGAGATCCCAGGAGCGTCGGTCAGCCAGCCCGGGGCACCCACTTCGACGCCGCCTTCACATCCTCGATCTCCTTGCCGGCGGCCTCCCAGCCGCCGAAGCCCGGTTCGAGGTGGGCGACGTCGGGGTAGCCCATGTCCTTCATCGTCTTCGCCGCGAGGGCCGAGCGGCCGCCGCCCGCGCAGTAGACGATGTAGCGGCGGTCCGGAGTGAAGACGTCACGGTAGTACTCGCTGGCGGGGTCGACCCAGAACTCGAGCATCCCCCGCGGCGCGTGGATCGCACCCGGGATCTTGCCCTTGAGGTAGAGCTCGCGATGGTCTCGGATGTCGACGGCGGCGACCCCGGCGGCGAGCTCGGCTTCGACCTCGTCGGCCGACAGGTTCTCGAGGTCGGCCTTGGCGGCGTCGACCATGTCCCACGCCTTGGTGATCGGAGGAGTCGTGGCTGCGTCGTCGCTCATCGGGCGAGTATCCCCTACCCGGTCCTCTCCGTCGACTCGTCCGGTCACGACCGGTTGGTGGCCTCAGTCGTGGTCGGGGCGGCGCCGCTGCGCCTTGCGTTCCGAGCGTTGCCGTTTCGCTCGCAGCCGTCGCTCGACCGAGCCGCGCGTGCGCTTCGTCGCTCGTCGCTGAGGCCGAGGGGCCAACGCGTCGCGCAGCCGCGCCGCCAGACGTTCCTCGGCGAGCTTGCGGTTGCGATGCTGGGAACGGGTGTCGTCGGCGACCACTCGCACGGTCGCGCCGAGTTCGACCCGGAGCCGCCGGCGTTGGGAGTCGGTCAGGCAGTCGGCGGTCTCGATGTCGAAGACCAACTCGGCGCGCGTGTTGGAGGTGTTGGCGTGCTGCCCGCCCGGGCCGCCACTCGGCCCGAACGACCACGCAAGGCAACGCTCCGGGATGGTGAGCGTGGGGCCGATCCGCAGGTCCACCGCCCCGAGGGTAGGCTCGTTGGACCTTCGCAGTGAGTGGAAACTCCCCTGAGGGTGGCCGAACCGGGTGTTGCCAGCGGAGAATGGCGTGGTGGTGGAAGCGACGAGAAACCGGCGAGCGCGACACGTCACCTTCGGGGTGATCGCCTTCATCGCGCTCAACGGTGTCGGTGCGCTCCTCCTGGCCGACTTCGGCGGCGGCGACGATGAAGGCGACTTCGACATCGACGTGCAGGGCAGCGTGGCCGAGGCCGACGCCGGCTCGAGTGTCGACGACCGAACCGTCGACGGCGATCGGCCCGTGACCACGGTCGAGTTCGAGACGATCAACTCGCTGTTGGCCGAGGACGGGACGATCACGGCTGCCGACTCGTCGACCACCGAGGCCCCGACGACGTCGACCACGCAGGTGCCCGCGACGACGCAGTCTCCGACGACCAGGGCTCCCGCCACCACACAGCGCACGTCGACCACCCAGCGTCCCGTCACCACGGCGCCGACGACCACGACGACGGCACCGCCGACCACGCCGCCGCCGACGCCAGCCCCGACGCCGCCGCCGACGTCAGCGACGACGACTCCGGTGCCGACCTTCTCGATCCCCGACGGTGGCGACATCGCCTCGTCCGTCGTGGAGCGTTTGCCCGAGGTCGTCCTGCCCGGCGACGATCAGTAGCAGCGACCAGGAGCGGCGGTCAGCGGTCGATCTGGGTGACCCCGCCGCCGAGACCCTCGGCGAGCAGGCAGGTGCCTTCGGTCGCTGCGGTCATCTCGACATCACCGAGGTCGACCGAGGGCAGCTCGGAGAAGAGGGGTTCGCCCTCGATCCGCACGACCAGGTCGTCGGGGTCGGCGCCGGCCTCGATGAACTGCTGGCGGTAGGCGTCGATCAGCACGTCCTCGGTCGCCGTGTAGGCGGCCTCCATGCACGAGCTGGAGCCGATCACGGTCTGGGCGTAGGCGTAGGCGAGCGGGGTGAGCCCGAGGTCGGTGTCGACCCAGGGGAACACGTCGGTGAAGCGGCCGACCAGCCCCTTGTTGACCTCGACCGAGTCGGCGGTCGCCACGGCATCGACGCGCGGTCGCACGAACACGATCGATTCCCCGGGAATGATCACCTCGGTGGTGCCGTCACGGTGATAGACGACCTCGGCCGACGTTCCTTCCACGCAGGTGTCGACGTCGCCGATCGCCTCGAGGGTGACGGTGTCGGTGCGGTAGGTCTGCCCGAACGCCGAGTGGTCTCGTCGTCCCTCGACCGGCACTTCGGCATGGATTCGGGCCCGGCAGTCGAGCGCGATCTGCTCGATGCCGACGATCCGGGCCGCTTCGGGAAGCTCGAGGGCGACGTCGACGTCGGTGAACTCCGGGACCTCGATCCAGGGCAGTCCGACGGACGCGACACCGGTCCACAGGGCGACGACGACCATGAGAGCGGCGCCACCGATGGCACCAACGAGAAACTTCTTCATGACGGTGACCTTCCTGTTCGAGTCGCGGTGTTCCGACGCTGGGCAACCCCGGAAAGTCGCGATTTCTGCCAATCTCGTGCCACAACGTTGCGGAACAGTGAATTGTGCCCCGTCGGCTGGCAGCTCCAGCCGCGTCGCGCGACCGTGGTGAACACTGGGCGACCGAGTGGCGGCACGTGCGGTACCGAGGAGCGGACTCGGGCGCGAAGAGACACAGTCTCGAGAGGAAGAACAGTGGTTGCGGCGATGCAGGGCAGGGCGGACGAAATGGATGGGGCGTGGGTGTCGTCGACGCTCGACGGCGACCGCATCTCCCGTGCCGCCCTCGCCGTACTGGTCGTCGGTGTCGCCGCCCAGCTCGCTGTCGGCGCAAGTGCCGGTCACGCAACCTGGGGGATGCTCGTCGCGATCGTCTGCGTCACCGGCACGGTGGTCGCTCGCATGGTCGGTCACCGTCTGACGACCCGGTGGGTCGGGGCGATCGCCACGGTCCACCTCCTCGCTGTCGTCGCCGGGGCGGCCTGAACCGGGGCGAAGCGCCCTCGACGGCGGCAAACTGGCGGGGTGGCCCGGCCCGAACGCGATGACGCGGTGACGAGCAGACGCTGGGGGGTGCGCGCCGGTCTCGTGGTCGTCGCCGCCTTCGTCGCGTTTCTCGGCTGGGGCGATCGATCGGCGTCGTCGACGGTCGAGCTGGCCGACGACGACCTGCTGATCGTCAACGTCGCCGGGCCCGTCACGCTCCGTTCGTCACCCGCCGGGGACTCCGGTGGCGCCACTGCCACTGCCACCGTCTCCGAGAGCTGGCTGTGGAGCCGGCCCGAGATCTCCGCATCCTCGAACGATGGTCGCGGTGTGCTCCAGGTGCGGTGCCCGGGTCGGGGCCCTTGCCGGGCTGCCCTCGACGTCGTCGTCCCCGCCGGTGCCGACGTCGTCGTGATCGCCGGTGCGGCGGTGACCGTCACCCGATTCGACGGTTCGCTCACCGTGTTGGCGGCCGACGGCCCGGTGGCGTTGGGCCCGGTCTCGGGCTCGGCCCGGGTGGTGAGCGCCGGGCCCATCGACGGCCACGGCCTGCTCGCATCAGCGCTCGACCTGTCGAGCTCGGACGACGTGGCGCTGACCTTCGACACCGCTCCCGATTCGGTCGTCCTCGCCGGCGCCAACGTCCGGGTCGAGGTACCCGACGACGACTACCTGGTGTCGGCGACGGCCAACGGAGCGGTCGACAGCGCCGTCGTCAGCGACGACGACGCATCGTCGCGCCTCGTGCTCGACGCCAGTGGTGATCTCGTCCTCTCGCTGGCCGAGGACCGCTAGGTTGCCAGCCATGACGCCGGAGGAGGCACGAGAGCGGCTGGAGACGGCGCTCCTACCCGACGACCCGACCGACACGCTGTGGGCGATGTGCGACCGCGGCGAGGCCGAGGCGATCGTGCCCGAGCTGCCGGCGCTGCGACTCGAGCAGGACCCGATCCACCGCCACAAGGACGTGCTCGCCCACACGATCGCCGTGGTGGCCAAGACCCGACCCGATCTGCGCCTCCGGCTCGCCGCCCTCTTCCACGACATCGGCAAGCCCGCCACCCGCTCGTTCGAGCACGGTGGGGTCACCTTCCGCCACCACGAGGCGGTCGGCGCCAAGATGACCCGCAAGCGGCTCCGCGCCCTCGGCTACGACGACGGCGTCGTGGCCGACGTCGTCGAGCTCGTGCGACTGTCCGGCCGGTTCAAGGGCTACGGCGACGGTTGGAGCGACGCCGCGGTGCGGCGCTACGCCCGCGACGCCGGCCATCTGCTCGGTCTCCTCAACGAACTGGTCCGCAGCGATTGCACCACCCGCAATCGGGCGAAGGAGCAGCGCCTCAACCGGCTGATCGACGAGCTCGAGGAGCGGATCGTCGACCTCGCTCGCGCCGACGCCGAGGCCGCCGAGCGGCCCCAGATCGACGGCCGGGCCGTCATGGATCGCTACGGCGTGACCGGTGGACCCAAGGTGGGCAAGGCGCTGGCCTTCCTGCTCGAGTCCAAGCGCACCGACGGTGACCTGCCGATCGAGGAGCTCCACGAGCGACTCGATGCGTGGTGGGCCGCCAACGACTGAACGGTCGCAGCGATGCCGCCCGACGAGCGTGACGACCTGACCGAGTTCGAGGCCGCCGTGGTGCGGGTGCTCGACACGACCGAGCCGGGCGACGTGTTGAGCTACGGCGAGGTGGCGGCCGAAGCCGGGTACCCGGGCGCCGCCCGTGCGGTCGGCGGCGTGCTGCGCCGGGTCGACGACCTGCCGTGGTGGCGGGTCGTCGCCGCCAACGGCCGCCTTCTGCCGCATGATCCCGACCGCCACGCGCGCGCCCTGGCCGCCGAGGGCGTTCAGGCGTCGAACGGGCGAGTGGTCGGGTTCGGGCGGTAGCCGAAGCGGCCGAGCACCGGTCGGGTGATCGTGGTGACGATGCGGCGGTCACGGGCCCCCAGCCTCGTCTGCCACGCGTCGTCGAGCCGGAGCACGAGGTCGTCGCCCCCGAAGCGCATCGGGTTGCCGGCGATCGAGTGCATCGGCCGTTCCACGTGGGCGGTGCGACCGTCGATGAAATCGAGGGGCTGATCGACGTCGAGCGACGCCGCCGCCAGGATCCGGCGGAGCGATCCATCGGGGTCGGCCAGCACGTCCTCGTAGCGCAGCCGAGTGACCGAGACGCCGAGCCGCCCCAATGCGTCGAAGCCGAGGTTGTCGGTGACCCACCGCAGGGCGGTGCGGGCCGGGGAGTAGGTCGGCATGTCGTCGCCGTCGGCTTCGGGTCGAGCCACCTGTTTGGTCCACGAATAGGCGACGCCGCGGGGATCGCGCACCACATGGAGCACCCGAACGTCGAGGTCCGGGTCGGCGGCGAGCAGGGCTGCGGTCGAGAGGTGCTTCGAGGAGTCGAGCACGACCTGGGCGTCCGAGACCTCGGCTGCTGCCTGCAGCACGGCCTTGAGGGCGTCGACGTAGCGGGCCTGTTCGTCGTCGAGTCCGGACCGCACCGCCCGCACGATCGAGCCGATGGAGCGGGTCCGGTCGATACGCCAGCGCAGCTCGATCAGGTCGTCGACGTCGGCCCGATCCCAGCCGCCGAACGCTCGCTCGCCGATCGCCGCCCACCGGGGGCACTCGGCGAACGGTTCCCCGCACCCGCATCGCTCGTGATCGCGCACGCCGCGCTCCCACAGGTGCAGGGTCTCGCCGACCGACACGGTGCCCGGGACCTCGTTGAGCAGCTTCTCGATCAACGTCGTGCCGGAGCGACCGAGGCCACCGATGAACAGCACTCGGGTCATCGGTCGTCGCCCCAGTCCATCGAGCGGCCGAGCAGGGACTCGAGCGCGGCGATGTCGTCGTCGAAGGTCCCGGCCAGGCGGTATCGCCCGTCGTCGGGGATCGCCGGCCGGCCTCGACGATTGTGGGCCGCGAACTCGGGGAGGTCGTGGGCGGGGAGGCCGAGATGGTCGAGCACGTGCTGGTAGACCTTCCGTGGCGTGTCGTAGAGGTCCTCGCTCCGCACGACGAGTACCTGGTCACTCGGGTAGGCGGCGAGCCAGCGGGCGACGGCGTCGGCGTAGTGGCTCTGGGCGGCGTAGCCGTAGTGCTGGTGGCCGAAGTGGACGAACGACGGGTCGGCCGCCAGCCGTTCCTCGGCGTCGCCGAGCCGTGTCGGCTCGGCGGCGAGGGCGTCGGCGAACGGCAGCGTCTCGACCCCGGCGCGGGTGCGCTCGGTCCAATGCGAATGGGCCCGTTCGATCGGGTCGCGCAAGAGGATGATGATCCGTGCCGCCGGGGCCAGGCGCCGGGCCCGGATCGGGGCGTGGGGGTGATGCAGGTAGTAGGGGCTGGCTTCCCCGACTGCGACGGGTCGACCGCGACGGCGGGCCTGGGCGGCGACGGCGGTCCGGGTCGGGAAGTGCGATCGGTACCACCGTGCGCCCCGCTCGTAGTTGGGGGCGAAGTAGTAGATGCCCTTGCGGGTCTCGCGGGCGGGGAAGAGGGGAAGCACGTCGGGGTGGTCGACCAGCCAGCGGGCCAACGACGTGGTGCCGCCTCGCTTGGCGCCGACGATCAGGTAGTCGGGCTCGACCCGCCAGCGGGCGGTCAACATGCCCCAGTGGCGGAGACCGTCACGGACGGCACCGCGGGCGCGGGCTGCCGACCCGTCGGGCGCGCGGTGAGGCGACCCGTAGGGGCTCATGGTGACGGTGGGCTCGACCTGGCCCGCGGCGGCGATGGCCATCACTTCACTGTCGGCGTTTCTCGCCCGGCATCAATGGTTGATCGGCCCGCTGCCGGCGCCGAGGCTGGCCGGGGTCCGGCCCGAGCGGTTGGCCAGGTACTCGGCGACGATCGCCACGGCGGTCTCGGCCGGGGTCCGAGACGCCAGGTCGAGGCCGACGGGACCGTGGATCCGGGCCACGGCGGCCTCGTCGTGGCCGAGTTCGGTCAGCCGATTCCGTCGGGCGGTCTGAGTGCCGCGCGACCCCATCGCTCCCACGTAGCCGATCGCCGAGCCGAGCGACGCGTCGAGGATCGGGATGTCGACCGCCCGGTCGTGGCTGAGCACGATCACGGCGTCGGCCGGACCGGCTCCGGTGACGAAGTCGACCACGGCGTCGGTGTCCTCGATCGCCTCGGCCCGCCACCCGAGGAGCGCACCCTGGGCGACGATCGCGTCGGCCATCGGCCCGGACCCGACGACGACGGCTCTCGGCGACGGGATCGCACAGGCGATCAGCCACTCGACACCGTCGACCTCGACGGTGGACGACTCCGAGACACCGCCGGCGAGGGCGGCCCGGGCCTGTTCGGCCACGTCGTCGGCGACCGGCGGGCCGGCGACGTCGCGTCGGGTGACGATCGTGTCGGCGCCCGAGCCGTCGGCCGGACACACCAGGGCGACGGGGGTGGCCGAGGCCAGGAGCCCGCCGAGTTCCACCGGCAGGTCGGCGACCGGGGAGCGGAGGAGCACGGCCGTGCCTCCGCACACCATGCCGGCCGCATCGGCGTCGCGGTCGGTGACCGGCACCCGGACCACGGTGCGGCCGTCGACGGTCGTGTCGAGCAGGGCGGCGTCGGCGAGCCCGCCGAGCACACGGCCCGACACCCGGGCGTCGTCGCCGCCGGCATCGTGGAGGACGAGGCCGTCGCTGCCGTCGCGCAACCCGAACCCCTTCAGGGTCACCACACGGACCAGCTCTGCACCCGGCGAGGGGTCGGCGAGGGTGGCGAGCAGCGGGACCACGGCGGCATCCATGGTGTCCATCATGCCCGCCGGGCGTGCCATCCGCCGTTGCCGCTGGTCGGGCCGGTACCGTTCGTTCGCGTGGAACGTCTCTGTGCTCGCCTCAGCTGTGGCCATCAGGCCGCTGCGAGCGTGCAGTTCGACGCGGACGGCGCCCGGGTGGTGATCGTCGACCTCGGCGACAACAACCGAGGGATTCCGCTGTGTGGACACCACACCCGCACCCGGACGCCGCCGATGGGGTGGACCCTGGTCGACGAGCGCACCGGCCCGGTGCAGCCGTCGCTGTGGAACCCGGCGGCCCCGCCCCCCGATCAACTCGGACCGACCGACCGCCCGGCGCTGCGTCGCCCGAGCGAAGCGGCGTTCAACTTTCGCCCGGTCGCCGACCCGGAGGC
>JAWSVN010000059.1:0-18315 GCA_033851875.1 Acidimicrobiales bacterium | reverse complement strand
CAGGGCACGGCGATGGCCCTCGCCCCGCTGGCCCACGTCCTGTTCACCCGGGTGATGCGCTACGACGCATCCGACCCGGCGTGGCCCGACCGTGACCGCTTCGTGCTCTCGGCCGGCCACGCGTCGATCCTCCAGTACTCCCTCCTCTACCTGACCGGCCAGGGTCTCGAGCTCGACGACCTGAAGGACTTCCGGCAGTGGGACTCCAAGACGCCGGGCCACCCCGAGGCCGGCCACACCGCCGGCATCGAGGTGACGACCGGGCCGCTCGGGCAGGGTCTCGCCAACGCCGTCGGCATGGCGATCGCCGAGCGCAACCTGCGGGCCCGCTTCGGCGCCGAGCTGAGCGACCACTACACCTACGTGATCGCCGGTGACGGTTGTCTCCAGGAGGGTGTGAGCCACGAAGCCGCCTCGCTGGCCGGCCACCAGGGGCTCGGCCGCCTGATCGCCATCTACGACGACAATCACATCACGATCGACGGCGACACCGACCTCGCCTACTCCGACGACGTGCCCGGTCGCTTCCGGGCCTACGGATGGGACGTCGACGAGATCGGCGAGGTTGCCAACGACCTCGACGCCCTCACGGCCGCTCTCGAGCGAGCCAAGACCGTCTCCGACAAGCCGACCCTGATCGTGCTGCGCAGCCACATCGGCTATCCGTCGCCCACCCTCACCGACCACCACTCGGCCCATGGCCTGGCGTTCGGCGCCGAGGAGATCACCGCCGCCAAGGAGGCGATGGGGATCCCGGACGAGCCGTTCTGGGTGCCCGACGCCGTCCTCGCCGCCTACCGCGAGGCCGGCGCCCGCGGTGGCGCCGAGCGCGCCGCCTGGGCCGACCGGGTCGCCGCATCCGACGACGCCGACACCTGGGCCGCCATGTGGAGTGACTTCACCGCTGATGACCCGTGGGCGGCGGCGCTCCCGGCCTTCGACGCCGGCGACAAGCTCGCCACCCGGCAGGCGTCACAGAAGGTGTTGACCGCCCTCGCCCCCCATCTGCCCGGCCTGATCGGCGGATCGGCCGACCTCACCGGCAACAACGGCGTGAAGCTCGACCTCGGTGTCCAGAGCGCGGACGACCCCGCCGGTCGCCAGATCTTCTTCGGGATCCGCGAACACGGCATGGCGTCGGCCTCGGTCGGCCTCGCCCGCCACGGTGGCTTCTTCCCGATCAACGCCACCTTCCTGGTGTTCGCCGATTACATGCGGCCGGCGGTGCGCCTTGCAGCGCTCAGCGAGGCCAAGACGGTCTTCGTGTTCAGCCACGACTCGGTCGGCGTCGGCGAGGACGGCCCGACCCATCAGCCGGTCGAGCACGTCATGAGCCTCCGGGCGATCCCCGGACTTCGTGTGATCCGCCCGGCCGACGCCACCGAGACCGCCGGCGCGTGGAAGCTCGCCCTCACCTCCGACGGCCCGACGGCGCTGATCCTCACCCGTCAGGGCGTGCCGGTGCTCGAGGGCAGCGACGTCGACGCCGTGGCGAAGGGGGCCTACGTGGTCGCCGACGCCGTCGACCCCGAGGTGATCCTCGTGGGAACCGGCTCCGAGGTGTCGCTGTGTCTCGACGCCGCCGCCGCCCTGGCCGAGAAGGGCACCCCCGCTCGGGTCGTGTCGATGCCGTGCTGGGAGGCGTTCGAGTCGCTCGGTCTCGACGAGCAGGACGAGATCTTGCCTCCCGAGCTGCCCACCGTCGCCGTCGAGGCCGGGGTCACCCTGGGTTGGGATCGCCATGCCGATGTGGCCGTGGGTATCGACCGGTTCGGCGCCTCCGCTCCCGGCGGTGAGGTGATGGAGAAGCTGGGTATGAACGTCGACACCGTGATCCAGGCCGTCGACGAGCTCCTGGCGGCACTCGCCGACTGACCGGCTCCCCGACGACCCGCCGCACCGACCTGCCGCACCGACCAGCCAGACCCGAGAGAAGCGAGCACAACCATGGGACGACTGCACGACCTCCACGACGCCGAGGGCCAGAGCCCGTGGCTCGACAATCTCCGCCGGGGCTGGCTCACCAATGGTGAGATGCAGGCCTGGATCGACCGCGGGGTGCGAGGCCTCACCTCCAACCCCTCGATCTTCGCCAACGCGATGATCGAGACCGACGAGTACGACGCCGACCTCGAGCGGTTCATCCGTGGCGGGCAGGAGGTCGAGGAGGCCTACTGGAACCTCGCCGTCGACGACATCCAGGGCGCCCTCGATCTGCTCGCCCCGCTCTATGCGTCGTCGAACGGTGGCGACGGCTTCGTGTCGATCGAGGTCTCGCCGACCCTCGCCAACGACACCGACGGCACCGTCGCCTCGGCCCGTGACCTGTGGGGCCGCCTCACCGGCGACAACCTGCTGATCAAGGTTCCCGCCACCCCCGAGGGCATCCCGGCGATCCGTACCCTGATCGGCGAGGGCATCTCGGTCAACGTCACCCTGATCTTCAGCCTCAGCCGCTACCAGGCCGTGATGGAGGCCTACATCGCGGGCCTCGAGGACCGTCTCGCCGCCGACCCCGACGCCGATCTGTCGAAGATCGCGTCGGTCGCCTCGTTCTTCATCAGTCGCGTCGACGTCGCCGTCGACCGAGCGCTCGACGAGGTCGGGACCGCCGAGGCCGCAGCGCTGCAGGGCAAGGCCGCCGTCGCCCAGGGTCAGCTCGCCTACGAGCTGTTCCTCCAGACCTTCAGCGGGGAGCGGTGGGACGCCCTCGCCGCCAAGGGGGCCAAGGTCCAGCGTCCCCTCTGGGCCTCGACGTCGACCAAGAACCCCGACTACCCCGACACCCTCTACGTCGACACCCTCATCGGTCCGGACACGGTCAACACCCTGCCCGACAAGACCCTCGTGGCCTTCGACGACCACGGCACCGTGGCTCGCACGGTCGACGCCGACCTGCCCGGCGCCCACGCCGTCATCGACGGGCTCGCCGGCCTCGGGATCGATCTCGAGAAGGTGGCGATCACCCTCGAGGACGAGGGCGTCGCCAGCTTCGCCAAGGCCTTCGAGGACGTCCTGCAGACGCTCGGCACCCGGGCCGAAGAGTTCCGCTGAGGGGCGGCGGGGCGTTCAGCCCCGCACCATCACGCTGATCCGCTCGCCGGCGATGGCGACCTTCGGGACGGCGTGCTGCCAATGGGCCTGCGTCGTGCCGCCCATCACCAGCACATCGCCCTCGCCGAGCAGCCAGCGACGCGACCGGCCGCCCCCGTGCAGCGGTCGCAGGCCGAACGGCCGTCGTTCGCCGACGGCGACGATCGCGATGATCGAGTCGCCCGGCATCGGCACCTTGTCGGCGTGCCACGCCACGCTGTCGCGCCCGTCGCGATACCAGTTGCAGCCGATCGACCGGAACGGGCGGCGATAGTGGGCGTCGAACAGCTCGCCGAGGCGTTCGAGTCCACAGGGCACGTCGGCACCTCGCCCGAGGTGGCAGACCCGTCGGGGCACGGCCACCACCCGCTCGTACATCGGACGCTGCAGGTCCTGCCACGGAAGCTCGGCACGCAGGCGTTCCAGCCACGCGTCGCTCCCGGGGAGCCAGCCCGGGGCGTGGTCGATCCACGCGCCGTGGCCGAGGTCGAGGCGGTCGACCGGGCCGACCTCGGCGGGCAGCTCGGGGGCTCCCAAGGCGAGCAGGCTTCCCTGCCGGAACGTCATGGAGTGACGTTAGCACGACGGTCGAACAGGTGTTCGCTCAGCCGTTGAATTGCGGCCCCCTGGGTCCCGTTCGATCAGCCACACTGGGGTCGTGACCACGCCTCCTCCCCTGTCGGCCGTGCAGCTCGTCGGCCTCCTCGCCGAACCCGAGCGGCGACAGGTCGCCGCCGCGCTGATCCTCGGCGCGTCCGAGACGGGCGACATCGCGACGACGGCCGGCGTCGACGCCCGGGTCGCCGTCGATGCGCTCGAGCGGTTGCGGGCCGGCGGGCTGGTCGAGGGTGACGCTCGCTCGGGTTGGGTGTTGCTCGGCGAGGCCTTCAAGTTGGCGGCGCGGGCCGCGCCTCGGGACGAGGTCGACGCCGGGCTCGACCTCGAGGGGGTCGCCGTGGCCGAGGCCGACGAGCGGGTGCTCCGGGCGGCGTTCCGCGATGGTCGACTCGTGCACTGGCCATCGAAGCGAGACAAGCGCCTCGTCGTGCTCGACCACATCGCCCAGCGATTCGAGCCCGGGCGGCGCTACACCGAGCGGCAGGTGAACGCCGAGCTGGCGACCCTGCACGACGACACCGCCATGCTCCGCCGCTGGCTGGTCGACGAGGGCTTCTGTGATCGCGCCGACGGCGAGTACTGGCGATCCGGCGGCACCGTCTCCTGACGGCCACGGCACCGTCTCCTGACGGCGTCGCGCGCTTGCGGTTCNNTTGTTGCCAATGAACCGCGGGCAGTGGGTTGGGCGGTCAGGCGGCGGGGGCTCGGTGAGGGTGGCGGGCGGCGTGGGATCGGGTCGGTTGCAAAGGTGTACCGACTTGGTTTAGCTTTGAAACCGACATGGGGGACCACCGAACCGAGCCGACAGCCGACGTAAACGATGCGTCGCAGTGCTCCGACTCGATCGCCGCGACGCTCGACGTCATCGGCGATCGCTGGACGCTGCTGATCCTGCGCGAGTGCTTCCGGGGGGTCCGGCGCTTCAGCGACCTGGCCGACGGGCTCGGCATCGCCAAGAACCTCCTGTCGTCGCGGTTGCGCAAGCTCGTGGCCGCCGGCCTCCTCGAGAAGGTGCCCTACCAGGACCGCCCCGTCCGCTACGAGTACCGCCTCACCCCGATGGGGGCCGACCTCTCCCCCGCCCTGATCGCCCTCATGCACTGGGGCGACCGCTGGTTCGCCCACGGCGACCCGCCGACGGTCCTCGTGCACAAGACCTGCGGCACCCCCCTCGAACATGCGGTCACCTGCCCGACCTGCGACGCCACCGTCGCTCCCGGCCAGATCCGCACCCTCGACGACGAAAGCGCTCGATGACCGTCCTCTCCCTTCCCGCTGCCCCGGCCGACCTCGCCACGTGGACGACCGACAACCTCCTGGCGGCTGCCCGCGAACGTCGCGACGCCCACCACGGCACCCGGGTCACCTACTCGCCGAAGGTGTTCATCCCCCTCACGATGCTGTGCCGTGACCAGTGCGGCTACTGCACCTTCGCCCAACCGCCGGCCCGCCTCGACCAGCCCTTCCTCGAGCCGGCCGACGTGTTGCGCATCGCCCGCCAAGGCGCCCGCGCCGGCTGTCACGAGGCCCTCTTCACCCTCGGCGAGCGCCCCGAACTCCGCTACCCGGCGGCCGCCGAGTGGCTGGCCGAGCGGGGCTACGAGTCCACCGTCGACTACCTCGCCGCCATGTGCGAGCTGGTGCTCACCGAGACCGGCCTCCTCCCCCACGCCAACGCCGGCGCCCTCTACGCCGAGGAGCTGGCAGCGCTGCGGGCGGTGTCGCCGAGCCAGGGCATGATGGTCGAGACGTTGCGCGACGACCTCGACTGTCACCGCAACGCCCCCGACAAGGTGCCGGCCCGCCGCCTCGCCACCCTCGAAGCGGCCGGCGAACTCGCCATCCCGTTCACCACCGGCATCCTCGTCGGCATCGGTGAGACCGAGGCCGACCGCATCGAGGCGCTCGTCGCCATCGCCGAGTCGCACGCCCGTCACGGGCACGTGCAGGAGGTGATCGTCCAGAACTTCCTTCCGAAGGCCGGCACGGCGATGTGGAAGGCCGACCCCTGCCCCGACGAGGCCTACCACCGGGCGATCGCCATGGCTCGCCTGGTCCTGCCGCCGGAGGTCCACCTCCAGGCCCCGCCCAATCTGAGCGACGATTTCGGGGTCCTGCTCGACGCCGGCATCGACGACTGGGGTGGTGTCTCGCCGATCACCGCCGACCACGTCAACCCCGAGCGGCCCTGGCCGGCCCTCGACCGGCTGCGCGAGGTGACCGAGGCCAAGGGGTTCGCCCTGGCGCCTCGCCTCACGATCTACCCCGAATACGCCACCGCCCCCGACCGTTGGCTCGACGAGGCGCTCCGCTTCCCGGTGCTCGACCGATCCGACGCCGAGGGCCTCGGCCGTGACGACCCCGGGGCCGTGTTCCCCGAGAAGGCCGAGTTCGTCGCCCAGGGCGACGACGGCGCGGATGTCGTGCTCATCGGTGACCGCTCCACCCAGTGGTACTCGGGCGCCCCGGTCTCCCCCGTCGTCCTGGTGCCGAAGCCGCCGGCCACCACCGGGCCCGTGGCCGAGGTGGTCGAGGGCGTGCGTGCCGGCCAGACCCCGGGCTTCGACGAACTGCTCACCCTCTTCCAGGCTCGAGGCCCCGAGGTCGCCGCCGTCGGCGCGCTCGCCGACGAGCTCCGCCGAGAAGCCGTGGGCGACGACGTCACCTACGTCGTCAACCGCAACATCAACTACACCAACGTGTGCACCTTCAAGTGCAAGTTCTGCGGCTTCTCCAAGGGTCCCCTCAGCCTCAACCTGCGAGGCAAGCCCTACCTGCTCACCCTCGAGGAGATGCAGGGCCGGGTCGTCGAGGCCCACGCCAAGGGCGCCACCGAGGTCTGCCTCCAGGGCGGCATCCATCCCGACTTCGACGGCGACTACTACATCGACGTGGCCCGAGCGGTGAAGGAGGCGGTGCCCGAGATGCACGTCCACGGCTTCACCGCCCTCGAGGTGACCGAGGGTGCCCGCCGGCTCGGCGAGCCGCTGCGCGACTACCTCCTTCGAGCCAAGGACGCCGGCCTGCGCTCGCTGCCCGGCACCGCGGCCGAGATCCTCGACGACGGGGTGCGCGAGGTGCTGTGCCCCGACAAGCTCTCGACCGAGGCCTGGCTCGACGCCCACCGGACCGCTCACTCGGTCGGCATCGCGTCCAACGTCACGATGATGTTCGGCGCTGTCGAACACCCCGAGCACTGGGTGCGTCACCTCCTGCTCACCCGTGAGCTGCAGGCCGAGACCGGCGGCTTCACCGAGTTCGTCGGCCTCCCCTTCGTCCACATGGCGTCGCCGATCTACCTCCAGAAGAAGGCTCGCCGCGGCCCGACGTTCCGGGAGAACCTGCTGGTGCACGCGGTGGCCCGCATCGCCTACCGCGGGCTGATCGACAACATCCAGTCGGGCTGGGTGAAGATCGGCTTCGACAGCGTGCGGCAGCTCCTCCAGGCCGGCTGCAACGACCTCGGCGGCACGCTGATGGACGAGAACATCTCGCGAGCCGCCGGCGCCACCCACGGCACCGAGGTCACCGTCGACGACTTCCGTGAGCTCGTCGAGCCCCTGGGCCGTCGCCTGGTGCAGCGCACGACGCTGTACGGCCGAATCGGCGACCACACTCCGGTGGTGGCCGGCCACGCGCAGGCTGCACCGGCCTGAGCGCCAGCCCGACTACCGTCGCCGACGTGAGCGCTCCCCGGCCCAACTCGACCTTCGGCGACGGCAACGTCGACCGCCTGATCAGCGAGGTGCTCGGGCTCGTCGGCGAGGACGGCAACGACGACCTGGTCCGCAAGCTGGTCGTCACCGCCCTCGAGATGGACGAGGCCGACGTCGGCCGCCTCGAACTCAAGATCGCCTCCCAGGCCCTGGCCGAGATGCTGAACGCCTACAAGGTGTTCTCCCAGCATCGAGAGCGGGCCAAGGTGACGGTGTTCGGATCGGCCCGCACCGCCCCCGACCATCCCGACTTCGTGATCGCTCGCGACTTCTCGCGCATCATGGCCGAGCGGGACTGGATGACGATCTCGGGTGCCGGCCCGGGCATCATGACGGCCGCGATCGAGGGCGCGGGCGTCGAGAACAGCTTCGGGGTGAGCATCGTGCTGCCCTTCGAGGCCAAGGCCGCCGACATCATCGACGGCGACCCCAAGCTCGCGATCTTCCGCTACTTCTTCACCCGGAAGCTCTTCTTCATGAAGGAGACCGACGCCTTTGCCCTGTTCCCCGGCGGCTTCGGCACCCTCGACGAGACCTTCGAACTCCTCACCCTGATCCAGACCGGTAAGGCGTACCCGGCGCCGATCGTGCTGCTCGATCATCCGGAGTCGGGCTACTGGAACGCCTGGCAGCGCTTCGTCGACGAGGGCCTGGCCGCCAACGGCATGATCAAGGCCGACGACACCGACCTCTACCTCCACACCCACGACCCGGAGGAGGCCGCCGACTACCTGTGTGCGTTCTATGCGACGTTCCACTCGATCCGCTACGTCGGCAAGCGGCTGCTCGTCCGGATGAACCGGGCACTCGACGGCGACGCCATCGAGACCTTGAACGACGAGTTCGGCGACATCGTGGTGTCGGGGCGGATCGAACCGACCGAGGCGACGGCCGCCGAGCGACGCGATGACGACCACGTCGACCTGGCCCGGCTCGGGTTCCGGTTCGACGACCGTTCCTTCGCCCGACTCACCCAGATGATCCACCGGATGAACGAACTCGGCGGACCTCAGTCGCCGGCCGCGCACCGCGGACTGGTGCACGATCTCGACCCCGAGCCCGACGACTGATCACCGAACGGTCAGCCGGCGGCGGCGTCGGTGTGCTGAGCTGTGGGCTGGTAGTGGAGCCGGCAGCGCAGGCGTTGGTGTCGCTTGTGCTCGAACATCTCGGCCGCGGCGGCGTTGATCAGCTCGTCGGCCGACATCGTCGGCCCGTGGAGCGCCCACCCGAGTGACGCTGACAGGCGGAGTTGACCGAGCCCGACCATCGGCGCGGCGAGAGCGTCGGCGACCCGGCGCTCGAGCAAGACCATCTCGTCTCGGTGGACGAGTCGGCTGACCGCCACGAACTCGTCGTCGTGGATCCTGCCGACCGTGTCGGCCCGCCGGAAGACCGACTGCAGCCGCTCGGCGGCCTCCTCGAGCACCCGATCGCCGGTGGTGTGGCCGTAGAAGTCGTTGAGGGCGCCGAAGTCGTCGAGGTCGACGTAGAGGGCGGCGAGGGGACGCCGGGCCGTCTGGTCCGAGACCTCGCGACGCACCGCCCGCAGGAGGGCGTTCTTGTTCAACAGCCCGGTGAGGGCGTCGTGGTCGGTCACGAACGCCTCCTCGTCGGCCGCCATCCTGCGGTCGGTGATGTCGGTGCCGACCGAGACCACCTCGACGAGGCGGCCCGACTGGTCGAACAGGCCGCGATCGGTCCACTCGAACCACCGCAGCCGTCCGTGGCCGTCGACCAGGCCGAACTCGTTGACCACGAGGGACTGCCCGTCGGCCAGCGACGCCGTGCGGGCGATCGTCGCCTCGACATCGCTCCGGAGGGTGGCCGGCACGAGTTCGAGCAGGCTGCGGCCGACCAGGTCGTCGGCCGAGCGGCACAGCAGGTCGGCCAGGGCGGTGTTGACATATCGCAGCAGGCCGTCGCAGCGAAAGCGACAGACCAGCTCCTGAGTCTCCTCGACGAGGATCATGGCGGCGGTGACCTCCTGTGCAGGCTGGCGGGGCCAGTAGGTAGTCGTTCCTATCGGACATGGGCCGTTCGGACCTTGAGTCGCTTTTGGGTCCTCGTGAGCAAGCACGTCGCCGGCTCCGGTGGTCAGTAGCATGCGGCGGTGGTCGAACCCACCAACGCCCCCGCTCCGCATCCGATCGCCGGGGCGCCGCCCGCGGACGGCCACCATTGGGTCGAACTCCTGGTCGGCGGCGAGCGGTGGATGTTCGACGCCACCTTCCTGTTGTCGTCGCATCGCTGTATCTACGGCGATGGCTGCCCCTCGATCGACGTCGACGTCGACCACACCGAGGCCCTCGGGTGCTGCATCCACGGAGCCCACCTGGTCGACGACGAGGATCTCGCCGACGTCACCGCCGCCGTCGAGTTGCTCGACGACGCCAACTGGCAGTTCCGGTCGCGGGCGGAACGCAAGGGCGGCCCGTTCAAGCGCAACAAGGACGGCGACTGGGTGACGCGGAAGGTCAAGGGGGCCTGCATCTTCCTGAACCGGGCCGACTTCGATGGTGGCGCCGGCTGCGCACTACACCGAGCCGCACTCGAGCACGGCCGTCGGCCCCTCGACCTCAAACCCGACGTGTGTTGGCAGGTGCCGATCCGCCTCGACGTCCACGAGGACGACAACGACAACGAGACCGTGTTCGTGCGGGGATGGGACCGCCGTGACTGGGGCCCAGGCGGCGACGACTTCCACTGGTGGTGCATCGAGGAGGACACCGCCTACTCGGCCGCCGTGCCGGTGTACGTCGGTTCCGAGGATGAGCTGCGTGAACTGGTCGGCGACGATCTCTATGACCGCCTCGTGGTCCAGCTCCGCGCGATGGCGACGAGCACTCCCGTGACCTTGTCGGCCCGCTCGACCAGCTGACGCCGGATCCTCTCTCGCGCTCGCGGGAACGATTGCCCAGGCGACGCGACTCAAGGTCAACGGGATCCCAACCGATGACCAGAACGTGACGGATCGCCATACTCGCTCCATGGTCGGCTCGGGGGTCCCGGCCGAGGTCTGGGCCGCCACCGTCGCGATCTGGCGCCAGCGCGGCGACCACGTCGACCCCCTCGCTCTCGCCCAGGCGATGCTCGGCCTCGATCACGACGCCGTGCGCGCCATCGCCGCGGACGACCTGCTGACCTGGCCCGAGACCGCCGCCCTGCTCGACGTCGCCGGCGACCTCCTCGATCGGCTCACCGTCCTGGCCGACGTCGACGACGACGCCCCCGAACACCAGCTCCTGTGCCGGACGTTGCGACGCGTGGTACAGGCTGGTGCCGATCTCAACCGGCTGCCGGCCGCCCAATTCGACGACGACCTGCTGCGCCAGCGCCGCGAGGTCGCCGATCGGGCGAGGACCCTCCTCGAACACCCGGCGATCAGCGTGCTCGGCAGCGTCGGTGATCATCGGCGGGCCGAGCGTCGGGTGGCGCAGGGCACCCTGCGGCATCCCTATCTGCCAGCGCTCGCCTTCGCCGCCGCAGATCGCGACGGGCTGCGGGTCGAGGCGCTCGCGCCCCTCGTCGATGGACGCACCGCGCTGCAGCACGCCCTCCTCGTCGCCGTGCTCCGCGTCGCTTGGGACGCCGGGGTTCGCGACGCCGTGACCGTCGAGGACGGGGCGTTGTCGGTCGGCCCGGTCCGCTATCGCCACTGCGGCAATCGTGGCCACGACCGGCTCCAGGGCATCACCGCCGGCCGTGTCCTGATCGACGTGCCCGACTGGCTCGGACTCGACACACCACGGGCCTGGCAGCGGCTGCGAGCCCGAAGCGGCGTGCACGACGCACTGCTGTGTCGGTCGGTTGCCGACGTCGCAGCGAATCGCGAGACGATCCTGCGATCGATCGCCGAACGTGGCGCAGGTTTGCTCGCAACCTGAGGCATCCTCTGAGGGTGCGGACTGCACTGCGCACCCTCCTCCCCGAAGCTCGAGGCTCCCGCCTCCTCGGCGCGTCCGCGTTGCTCGGCGTCCTCGTCGGCGTCGCGGTCGCCATCTTCGAGTACCTGACCGTCGAGGTGGTGCTCCACGAGGTGGAGACCCTCCCCCTCGGCGTGCAGGCGCTCGCCCCGCTCGTCGGCCTCGGCCTGACCGCGATGATCCTGCGGACCCTCGGCAACGGGTGCTCGCCCTCGACCTCGGACGAGTACATCAAGGCCTACCACATGCGCACACCGTCGCTGCCGACTCGGCCGGTGCCGGCGCGCCTGCTGGCCGGCGCGGCCACGATCGGTTTCGGTGGCTCGCTCGGACTGGAGGGCCCGTCGATCTACACCGGTTCGAGCCTCGGCCTGGTCGTCCAGCGCCGCCTCGAGCGATGGCTCGGCCGCGGCTCGGCCAAGCTGCTCCTCACCGCCGGCGCCGCCGCCGGTGTGGCGGCCATCTTCCAGGCGCCGGCCACCGGGGTGCTCTTCGCCCTCGAGTCGCCCTACCGCGACGACCTGGCCCACCGCGCCCTCCTCCCCTCGCTGGTCGCCTCGGCCGCCGCCTATCTGACCTTCGTGTCGGTGCCCTTCGTGCATCCCGAGCCGCTGCTCGGCGTGGTGATCACGGGCGACGTCGGAGCCCAGGAGCTGGTGGGCGCGGTCCTGATCGGGGTCGGCGCCGGCCTCGGTGGGCGGGCCTACGCCTCGATGGTGCGGCGCGCGAAGGCGACGGCCTCGACCACCGGGCCCCTCGTGCAGGTGGCGATCGGCGGTGGCATCTTGGGCGCCCTCGCCGTGGTCTCCAACACCCTGTTCGACGAGCCGCTCTCGCTCGGCCCCGGGGTCGGCGTCGTCGAGTGGCTCGACGAGGAACGATCGCTCGCACTGCTCCTGCTCCTGTTCGTCGTCCGCGCCGCGGCCACCTTCGTGACGGTTGGCGCCGGCGGTGCCGGCGGGCTCTTCATCCCCCTGGCCGTGCAGGGCGTGCTGCTCGGCCGGATCGTGTCGGCGGTGCTCGACGAGGTCGGCATGACCGAGACCCCCGAGCGGATCTGGCCCGTGCTCGGCCTCGCGGCCTTCCTTGCCGCCGGCTACCGCACACCGATCGCGGCGGTGATGTTCGTGGCCGAATCGACCGCGGGCGGCGGCAGCGCCGTCGTGCCGGCGCTGGTCGCCGCCGCCGTGTCGCAGCTCGTCGCCGGCCGTTCGTCGGTGGCCAAGGGCCAGCAGGTCGAGCGCCGGGGCCACCTCGAGGAGCGCATCACACTCCCCCTCACGGCGGCCCTCACCACCGACGTGCTCACCGTGCCGTCGGACGCCACCGTCGCCGAGTTCGTGTGGAACCACGCCCTCGGGCAGCGCCAACGGGTCGTGCCCGTCGTCGACGGGCGTGACTATCTCGGGCTCTGCACGGTCGACGCCTGTTCGGCGCTCGACCGAGAGGCGTGGACCGAGACGTCGGTCGCCGAGGTGATGCTCGACGATCTGCCGGTCGCAACGCCGAGCTGGTCACTGCGCGACGTGCTCGTCGCCATGGACCGCCACGGCGTCGACGTCGTGGCCGTGGTCGACGACGCCGAGCACTTCGTCGGCGTCGTTCACGAGGCCGAGATCGTCAAGCTCGGCCAGATCCTGGCCGACACGGGCGGCGCCTGAGCGGCAGCCCGTCGGCGGACCCATCAGCGGCCCGTCGTCTGCTCCCCCGTCGCTCCGGAGGTTCTTGTTGCCGGATACGACAGACGCCCCAGCGGCTGCCGGGGCGTCGGAACGGTGGCGTCAGTCCTGACGCCACGGAGATTCAGTCTTCGTCGTCGTATTCGTCGTCGTCGTCGCTCTCCCAATCCCGGACCGTGCTGGCCTCGGGGGTGGTGGGAAGATCGAACGGATCCTCGTCGATCCGGTCCATGAGCGACTCGATGTCGTCGAACGACGAACGCTTCAGGGCCCGGGCTTCTTCGTAACGGCGGTGTCGCCCCTTTTTCACGGGACACTCCTCGGAAACGTGCTGGGGCCGACGGAGGGCGGTTGCACACCCGCTTCCCGTGGCAAGGTCGAACCTCCAGTGTAGGGCAGAGGTGACATTTCTGCGAACCGGGTCGCAAAGGTTCTCGCCTGAGCTCGTCTCCGCTCGATTCCTCTTGTTCGCGTCTACGTCAGTTCGTCGCCGGATCTTGCCGGTAGGGGTCGCCGCTGCGCTGCTCCAGCACCAGGCGTCCCTCGCCGTCGAACGCAATCGCCGCCTTCCCCTCGACGAGCGCGTGGATCGGGCCGCCGACGAGATCGGCGCGCCAGCCCTCGTCGAGTCGTCCCGAAACACCCTTCAACAGGTTCTCGACGTCGGAACGGGTGGCGAGCAGGGCCGGGTCGAGCTTGTGGTCCCTGGCCAGCTGCGAAATCCATGACGTGACGAGAGTGACGACCGGACGCAGCTCGCGAGGGAGCTCGACGCCGCGGTCGCGGGTTGGCGGCTTCGGCGCGGCCACCCCGGCGGCGACCGCTTCCAGGATGGCGGCGGCGATCGCCGGCTTCGTGTGGCGGCCGTCGACGCCCCGCAGCTTCGCCAACTGCTCCGGAGTGGTCGGCTGCTGCTGGGAGACCGCCACCACCGCGATGTCGGGTAGGACCTGCCGAGCCGGCTGGTCGACCTCCGCGGCGCGGTCTTCGCGCCAGGCCGCCACCGCCGTGGCGACGGCCTTCTGGCGACCCTTGAGCGAGCGGGCCTCCTTGATCCGGGCGACCGCCTCGTCGGGCGTGCGCCGATTCCGGGGACGTTCGAGCAGGAGCCTGCTCTCGGTCATCGCCCAGTCCAGGCGGCCGAGCTGTTCGAGCTCGGCGGTGATCACGTCGGTCAGAGCGAGGAGGTGATCGACGTCGCTCGCCGCATAACGGCGCTGATCGACGGTGAGCGGGCGACGCATCCAGTCGGTGAGTCGGTCGCCCTTGGCCACGGTCACCCCGAGGAAGCGATCGAGCACCGACACCAACGAGCCTGTCGGCACCCCGAGGAACCCGGCGGCGATCTGGGTGTCGAGGAGGCGGCTCGGGATCGTACCGCACGCGAGTTCCAGGACCTCGAGGTCCTGGACGCCGGCGTGGAGCACGCACAGCCCGTCGCCGGTCAGCAGCGGCGACATGGCACGGAGGTCGACCTCGAGCGGGTCGATCAGCACGACCTGGTCGGCCCAGGCGAGCTGCACGAGCGCCACTTGGGGGAAGTAGGTGCGCTCGCGGTGGAACTCGGTGTCGATCGCGTAGCGGGGCTCGGTCTCCGCGACGGCGACCACCTCGTCGAGGCGTGACTGCTCGACGATCAGCTCGGCGAGTTCACCGGTATCGATGTCAGCAGAAGTGTCGGGGCGGGATTTGCGTCTCAGGAGAGATCCTCGGTCTCGGTACCGCGCTCGGGGTCCTGGGCGGCGATCTCGCCACCGAAGCGTGCGTGCAGTGTTGCCGGTTCGTCGGCATCCGACAAGGTATCGGCGCCGACGGTCACCATCTCGACCTCGATCACGTCGAAGACAGCCTGCCAGCGACGAGCCCCGTCGGACACGATCCGTTGGACCACACGGGCCTGCGACGCCGGCCAGGCACCGACGGTCGGGTCGGGCCGACCGTCGCCGCCCCGGGCGACGACGGCGGTCTCCTCGGGAGCCGCCGCCCGCACCGCCAGCAGGTGCGAGATCGTGTCGGCGTCGATGTCGGTGAGGTCGCAGGGCAACACGACGACCGACCCGGTGGCGGCCCAGCCGAGGGCGGTCGCCAACGCGGCCAACGGTCCGGCGTCGGGTCGGCGGTCGGCGACGAGTGGCAGGCCCAGCAGGGCGGCCGTGGACCGGTCGCGCTCGGGATGGCCGACGAGCACGACCGGGTCGACCCCCGCACCGCGCAGGGCGTCGACGGCAATCGAGGCCAGCGGGCCGACGGGCGTGGCCGCCACCGCCTTGGGACTGCCGAAGCGGCGGCTCTGTCCTCCGACGAGGACCACGCCCACGACGCCCTCGTGTCGAGGCGGGTTCAGCCCTCGACCGTCGGTGGCCATGACGGGTCGAGCTGGCGGAGGAACAGGGCGCATCGCTCGGCCTCGTCGTCCTCGCCGATGGCGGCGGCGCACGCCCGGAGCCCCTCGAGGGCCCGCAGGAACCCGCGGTTCGATGGGTGTTCCCAGCGCACGTAGCCGCTCCCCCGCCAGCCGTTCTGGCGGAGGGTGTCGAGGCCACGGTGGTAGCCGACGCGGAAGGTGGCGTAGCGCTCCATGACGTCGCGCCCCTCGGCGCCGAGGCGGGCCCATCCCTCGAGCGAGCGGGGGTTGGCGGCGACGACCTCGGCCAGGGCGGCCCGGCGATCGTCGTCGCCGAGGGCGCCGGCCGCGGCCAAGGCCTCGCGCAGCTCGCTGGGTTCCTCCGGCAGGATCGTCTCGGGCGGACCCGACGAATGCAGATCGATCTGGCTCATCGCCTCGCAGACTAGCCAGCCCTCAGGGTGTGTCGAGCGCCTCGACGGCATCGAACACCTCGGAGGGTTCCTCACCATCCGACACCGGACCGACCTCGGGGGCCGGCACCGTGCCGGTCCGCAGATAGTGCGAGGCGGCCCGATACGCCGTCTCCGACAGCTCCGGGCCGCGGGAGAAGTCGTCGAACCGGAGCCGCGGCGTCGATCCGGCCGGCAACCGGAGCAGCTCGACGTCGTCGGGCACCCGGGCCAGCTCGTCGTCGAGCCGTGCGGCCCGCATCGTCCAGTAGGCGTGCGCCAACACATCGAAGGGGCGGCGGGCCTCGTCGAGCTCCCGTTCGTCGAGGTGGCCGACGTGGAGCAGCACGATGCGCGTGGCCCCGAGCTCGAGGGCCCGGCCGATCGGGATCTCGCGGACCACCCCTCCGTCGAAATAGCGGCGGTCGCCGATCGTCACCGGGGCGAACACGCCGGGGAGCGCCGAGGAGGCCAGGAGCGCCTCGAGGAGCGGTCCCTCGTCGAACCAGCGGGCCGATGCTGTATCGACGTCGGCCGCCACACAGGCGAACGGCACGGCGAGGTCGGCGAATTCGAGGTCGCCGAGTTCGGCGTCGAGCAGGTCTCGGAGTAGCCCCTGATCGTGGAGCGAGGTGCCCCGGCGGGCGAGCTGGGCGGCGAGGGGAAGGAGCCGCCGGTTGGGCATGAGGTCCGGGTCGCGCTCGGCGAGCCGTTGCCAGATGCGCTCCAGCCGGGTGACGCCCGACAGGTCGGGTCGGGCCGCGAACGCCGCACCGTTGATCGCGCCGACCGAGCAGCCGAGCACGGCGTCGGGGCGGACGTCCGCCTCGACGAGGGCGCGCAACATGCCGACCTGGACCGCACCCAGGTTGCCGCCGCCGCTGAGCACGAAGACGGTGCGATCGGCGCGTCGCCATCTCGTCAGCCGCTGCCCGAGACGCTCGAGCGTTCCGGACCTGCCGCCCGCCAGGCTCACGGGCAGCGAGCCATCCGGAGGGTGTCGGTGGCGCCCACGGTTGCCGTCGAGCCGCCGAGCACTGCAACGATGTCGCCGCTGCGGATGTAGCCGTGCTCCTTGGCCACCGCCATCGCCTGGCGGACCGCCTCGGCGTTGTCGTCGATCCGGTCGATCTTGATCGGCGTCGCCCCCCAGCTGAGGGCGAGCTGGCGCACCGCGCGGGGATCCGGGGTGAAGCCGACGATCCGTGCCTTCGGACGGAAGCGGGCGATCGCTCGCACCGTGAAGCCCGAGCGGGAGATGCACAGCACGCACTTCACGCCCATCTCGGCCGCCGCTCGCCACGTGGCCATCGTCATCACGTCGGTGATCGCGGCGTCCTGGCTCTGTGGCTCCGACAGCCGATCGCGCTTGATCTGGTGGGCCCAGCCGTCGTAGTCGAACTGCTGGTCGGCCCGCTGGGCGATCGACGCCATCGTCGCGACGACGTGGGCCGGGTCGGCCCCGACGGCGGTCTCGGCCGAGAGCATCACGGCGGAGGTGCCGTCGAAGACCGCGTTGGCTACGTCCGAGGCCTCGGCCCGGGTCGGCGACGGCGCAGTGATCATCGACTCGAGCATCTGGGTGGCGGTGATCGCGGGCCGGCCCAAGGCGATGCAGCGGCTGATGATCTCCTTCTGGAGATGCGGCAACTCCTCGATCGAGCACTCGGCGCCGAGGTCGCCGCGTGCGACCATCACGGCCCCCGACGCCGCGATGATGCCATCGAGGTTCTCGACCGCGGCGCGGGTCTCGACCTTGGAGACCACCAGCGGGCCCCGGGGCGCTGGCTCGAGGCCGAGGCGTCGCACGTCGTGGGCCGACCGCACGAACGACAGGGCGATCATGTCGATGTCGTTCTCGACGAGGGCGTCGGCCAGACGGATGTCCTCGTCGGTCGGGCTCGTCATGCGGAGTCGGTCCGACGGGATGTGGAGGCCCGGGCGCCCCTGCGTCATCCCCCCGAAGAGGACTCGCGCCGCCAACTTGTCGGCGTCCTGGTCCTCCACCTGCAGCACGATGGCTCCGTCACCGATGGCCAGCCGATCGCCGGCTCGCAGGTCACTGGTGAGGGTCTCGTAGTCGACGAAGAACTTCGACGCCGTGCTGGTCTCGTTGCCCGGGACCAGGGTGATCTCGGCGTTCTCGACGAGCTGCACCGGCGACTCGAACTTGCCGACCCGCACCTTCGGGCCCGGCAGGTCGGCCAACACCCCGATCGGGCGGCCCGCATCCTCGGAAGCGGCCCGCACTCGAGCGAGCCGGTCGAGGCCCTCCTCGAGGGTGCCGTGGGAGAAGTTGAGGCGGGCGACGTCCATGCCCGCTGCCACCATGGCCTTGAGGGTCGCAGGCTTGTCGGAGGCTGGTCCGATCGTGGCGATGATCTTCGTTCGACGATGCACGACGCGACCCTACTCGCCTCGGTGTCGGGCGGGGCTCACAGGCCCCGCCCGGTGGCGAGGGTCACGCGGTCAGTTGCGCGGGACCTC
>JAWSVN010000058.1:0-12121 GCA_033851875.1 Acidimicrobiales bacterium | reverse complement strand
CGTTCCTCAGGACGGCCCGCCGGTGGTTCGTCAGCCAGCCGGAGCGAGCCCGTGAGCGTCACGTCCCAAGCCATTCAAGAGATCAGAGCAATGGTGGAGTCGGGCGAGTTGCAGCCGGGCGACCGACTGCCGCCCGAGCAGGAGCTCGCCGACCACCTCGGCATCTCCCGGGGCTCCCTCCGCGAGGCGGTCCGGGCGCTCTCGCAGATCCAGATCCTCGACGTTCGGCGGGGCGACGGCACCTACGTCGCCAGCCTGGCCCCGAGCGAGCTGCTGTCGAGCCTGTCGCTGGTGATGGAGGTGCTCCAGGCCCGAGGCCAGGAGGAGGTCGTCGAAGTTCGGCGCCTCCTGCTCCCGCCGGCCATGGCCCTCGCCGCCCAGCGGGCGACCGACGAACAGATCGCCGAGTTGCGAGAGATCGTCGACCGCGGCGACGAGGCGACCGACCCCGACGAGATCGTCGACCTCCACCACCGCTTCCAGAGCGTCCTCGCACGCTCGACGGGCAACGAGACCCTGGCCGCGATCCTCGACGCCCTCCAGATCCGAGGCGCCAAAGCCCGCCGCACGTGGCTGTTCGCCGAACCCGGCAACCAGAGCCGAGGCGTGGCCCACGAGCGCGTGCTGCTCGACGCCATCGAACGCCGCGACGTCGAGATGGCTCGAACGATCGCAGCGCTCCAGGTCGAGACCCGCCAGCGCTTTCTCAACGGGCTCAAGACGCGGTCGATCGAGGACCAGCCCAGCTGACGTCGGCGACGGTGAGCAACTCAGATCACCTGGTACATCACGAACGCGAAGAGGGCGGCGGCGAGAAGGACGATGGCCACGGCGGCCAGGCCGTCCTTGCTGGCGTCGTCGCGATAGCCGGCGTCACTGAGGGCGGCGTCGAGGGCATCGTCGGACATGTCGTTCATCGGGGAACTCCTTCGGGGAAGAGATGGTCGAACACAACTATCGAGGAGTGACGCTGGCCAGGGCGCGGTCGGCGGCGTTGGCGCCGCACATGCCGTGCGCCCCGGCACCGGGCGGGGTCGAGGCCGAGCAGAGGTAGACGCCGTCGATGCCGGTGGCGTAGGGGTCGAGGGCGAGGCGGGGACGGGCGACGAGCTGGCGGAGCGATGACGACCCACCGATGATGTCGCCGCCGACGAAGTTGGGGTTGGTGGCCGCCATCTCGGTCGTGGTGCGAACCGCGGTGCCGACCACCCGTTCACGGAAGCCCGGCGCGAATCGTTCGATCTGGGCGAGGATCGCCTCGGTGGCGTCGCCGGTGTAGCCGTTGGGCACATGGGCGTAGCTCCACACGGGGTGCACGTCGCCGACCGAGCGACTGGGGTCGGCCAGGTACTGTTGGCCGACGAGCACGAAGGGGCGCTCGGGCATCGCGCCGCCGTGGATCGCCAGCTCGGCGGCGGCCACCTCCTCGGCACTGCCGCCGACGTGGACGGTCCCGGCACGGCGGGCGACCTCGGCGGTCCACGGCACCCCGCCCTCGATGGCGAAGTCGACCTTGAACGCCCCCGGTCCGTGGCGGAAGCGTCGATAGGCCCGAGCGACGCGAGACGGGAGCTCGTCGCCGAGGATCCCGACAGCCGCCGACGGCGCCACGTCCAACAACAACAGATCGTGGGCCGGCAGGTCACGCCGAGCGGTGACGAGCTGGCCGGCCTCGACCCGTCCGCCGTGGGCTTCGAGTTCGGCGACGAGAGCTGACGCGATCGACGCGGAGCCGCCCTCGGCGACCACCCACCCCGGGGCGTGGGCCGACACGGTGAGCATCGCCCCCACCGCACTGGTCATCGGCCGGTCGAGGCGGTGGATCGCGTGGGCGGCGACCCCCATCCACAACGCCCGCGCCGCGTCGGTGCGGAACAGCCGGCCGAGCACGGTGGCGGGCTGGGCGGCCAGCGCGCCGAAACGAGCCATCGTGATCGGCGCGCCGGGCACCCGCAGCACCGGTTGGGTGACGTCGAGCGCCAGGCGATCGAACCGCTCGGCGAGTGGACCGAACAGCCGCCGCCATCGGTCGCCGTCGTCGCCGAGCAGCTCGGCGGTCTCGTCGACCGACTGTACGAACGCGCCGGCGGAGCCGTCGTCGAGGGGATGGGCGCAGCCGACCTCGGGTTGAAGCCAACGCAGGCCGTGGCGGCCGAGGTCGAGCTCGGAGAAGAACGGCGACGCGACGGCGATCGGATGCACCGCCGAACAGTGGTCGTGGAGCAGGCCGGGCACGATCATCTCGGCCGACCGGGTGCCGCCGCCGACGGTGTCGGCCGCCTCGAGCACGGTGACCTCGACGCCGGCGCGCGCCAGGCGCACCGCGGCGGCGAGTCCGTTGGGCCCGCTCCCGACGACGATGCCCGTGGTCAAAGGGTCACCCGCCGCGGGCCAGTTCCGCGTCGTCGTCCGCGGTGAGGTCGACGTCCGGCGTCTCGGCCGGCGCCACCCCGCTGCGTCCCGGCTCGGCGTAGTAGTTGCCGCCGGCCGACGGGATCAGCCACGTGCCGTCCTTGTCGAGCGACGGTTCGCGGCGAGCGTCGGCCGGGTGGGGCACACCCGGCGGCTCGTAGCCCTCGAGGCGCCACGTGACCGTGTGGGGAATCGGGCCGTCGGGCAGCCACGGCTGGGAGTTGTAGGCATCGTCGTTGTGATACCACCCCTTCTCCACCGTGCCGAGGGCGGCGTCCATCACCCGGTACTGGACGATCTTGGAGAACGCCGGCTGCGACTCGGTGAACACGGCCACCACGTCGCCCGGTTCGTAGGCGCAGCGCTCCTGCCAACCGGCGAGGAGGCGCTCGTCGAGGCAGTGGCCGTCGCCGAAGTTCCAGCCGGTGAGCACGTTGGAGAGGAACTCGCCCTCGCGCTGGATGCGGGTGTCGAGGTTGTCGACGTGGCGCATCAGGCCGGAGATGTGCATGCGGCCCATCGGATGCATCATGCGGAACGCCACCGCCTTCTGCAGGAAGATCTCCGAGATCTCCCGACCGAAGAGCGGCTCGAGCTGGTCGATCTGATTGTCGGCCGACTTCACGATCCGCTGGTTGATGCGGTCCTCGATCTCCTTGTTGCGGAGCGAGAACGTCGCCGACGCCCAGTTGCCGGCGTACTGCTTCATCCCGACGAGGAACGACACGTACTCGGGTCGCAGGGCGCCCAGCACGATCGGGAACAGGGCGACGGTCACCACCACGGCGAGCAGCACCGGGTGCATGTCGGTCACCGCGTAGCCGTCGCCGGCCGGGAAGTTGAGGAACAGGAACCCGGCACAGAACATGAAGAACACGTTCCACTCGAGCGGCACGGCGAGCGGGATCGTCGAGATGATGAACGTGTGGAGCGCCCAGATCGACAGGATCGCCACCCAGGTGAGCTCGGGCCACGGCGAGAACAGCAGCACGAGCGGCATGAGCAGCTCGCAGATCGTGCCGCCGATGTGAGCCATCAGGTGGGTGAGCCGTGAGGGCCGCAGGTCGTTGGGGTAGTCCTTCACCGTCTTGAGCCGGAACTTGGGGAACACCATCCACGGGGTGTTCTGCACCATGATCGACACGGTCGAGGAGAATCCGTGCTGGAGCTTGGAGAAGCCGGCACCCATCCACACCACGACGATGAAGATCTTGGCGGCGATGACCATGTCGACGAAGTTGGCCATCAGACCGAAGCACAGCAGCGTGGGCACGTACTGCTCGGAGCGGGCCGACAGGAACACGATCTTGTCGCGTAGACCCATCGTGATGATGAGGGCGCAGTAGACGACGAGGGCCCACTGCGGGATCGTGCCGGCGGTGCCCTCGGGCAGCCCCTCGATCTGGTCGCCCGACAGGAAGAGCATCATGATCAGCCAGAAGACGATGATCTTGTAGAGGCCGGTGTCCCACGGGGTGCGGCGGGTGCCCTTGGTGAGGGGCACGTGGTTGGGATACGGCGGCACGCGGAGGGTGTCCTGCTGCCACCAATAGAGCGAGCCGCCGATCGGTGGGTCGAAGTGGAACGCCATCGGCCCGCACGTGGCGGCGAACCCGAGGATCTCCATCAGGACCGTCCAGATCATCAGCTTCTGGTAGAGGATCGGCTCGTCCCACCAGCCGCCGATGTCGTTGAACTCGAGGCCGGCGGTGAAGGCGCCGGCGACGATGAGCCCGAACAGGCTGTAGAAGAAGATCTTCCAGACGTAGAAGGTGACGGTCTGCTTGGGCGTGCCGAACCCGGCGATCACCCAGTGGTCCATCAGGATCTTCATGCGGGGGAAGAAGGGCAGCTGGTCGTAGGTGTCGAGGTCGACCGGCGGCAGCTCAGCGGTGCGATAGGCCATGACTACTTCCTTTCCATCCGAGCTTGCTGGGCCCACTCTCGACGCTGCTGTTCAGCCTCGAAGTAGTAGTCGTCATCCTCTTCCCTCCTGGTGGAGATCGTCGTGCCGGTGAGGCGGGTGACCTCGCGTTCGCGCACCCGCTGCCGCCTCCAGGCCTTGCGCAGGTCCTTGCGGCGTTTGCGTTCGATGTGGTCTTCCTCGGTCTCCGAGGTGCCCGACAGGTAGGCGCTCTCGATCTCGTCGAGCTGGGCCCTGGCTTCCTCGGCGGTGAGTTCGAGCTGCACCCGCCCTCGGGCCATCAGGTACACCCGATCGGCGTAGCGCAACGCCTTGCGGGCGTGCTGCTCGACGATGAGGGCACCGGTGCCCCGCTGGTCGACGACGTCGCGGACCGCGCCGAGCAGACGGTCGACGATCATCGGGGCCAGACCGAGGGAGAGTTCGTCGGCCAGGAGCAGCTGCGGGTCGCGGCTGAGTGCCCGGGCCAACGCGATCATCTGCTGTTCCCCGCCCGAGAGCATCCCGGCCCGCACGTTCATGCGAGCCTCCAGTTCGGGGAACAGCTCCAGGGCCCGGTCGACCTCGCCGCCGCCGACCCGCAGGTTGTCGCGGGCCGACATCTTGGTGAAGATCAACCGGTCCTCGGTGACGAGCCCCACCCCGCTGCGCACCCGCTGGTACATGGGTGTGAAGGTGGGGACGTTGTCGAACATGACGATGCCGTCGACCGGGACGAGGCCGCCGGCGATCGTGAGCAGGGTGGTGGTCTTGCCGGCGCCGTTGGGGCCGAGGAGGCAGACCACCTCGCCGGGTTGGACGTCGATGTCGACGCCCCACACCACCTCACGGCCGAGGTAGCCGGCCTTCAGGTTGCGGGTCTCGAGCAAGGCGGTCATGCGATCCCTCCTGTGACAGCGCCACCGGCGGCGGCCGTGGCCTCGGCGGCGAACGGATCCTCGTCGAGTTCGTCGCCGAGGTAGGCGGCGATCACGGATGCATCGCTCTGCACCCGCTCGGGCACATCGTCCGCGATCACCTTGCCGAAGTCGAGCACCACGACCGAGTCACAGACGCCCATCACGAAGTTCATGTCGTGCTCGACGACGAGGATCGCCATGCCCCAGTCGTCGGCCAGGCGCCGGACGAGGTCGGCGAGTTCCTGGCTCTCGGTGCTGCTCAGTCCGGCGGCGGGCTCGTCGAGCAGCAACACGCTCGGGTGCATGGCGACCGCCCGGGCGATGGCGAGGAGTCGACGCTTGCCGTAGGAGAGGTCGCGCACGTCACGGTGCAGTTCCTCGTCGAGCTGAAACTCCTTGATCGCCCGAACCACCTCGGGCGGGAACGGCGGGTTTTTCGGCCACACCAGATCCCGCACGTAGGACCACAGGTCCTGGGGGTCGGCGGCGACGCTGAGGTTCTCGAACACCGTCGAGTCCTCGAACAGCTCGAGCGACTGGAACGAGCGGGCGACCCCCGCCCGCACCCGGGCGACGGCCGAGGCGTCGGACAGGTCGACATCGTCGACGGTCACCGAGCCGGTCGAGGGTGCGAACCCGCTGATGGCGTCGATCAACGACGTCTTGCCGGCCCCGTTGGGTCCGATGAGACCGGTGACCCGTCCGGGGACGAGTTCGAAGTTGACGTGGTCGACGGCGGTGACGGCGCCGTAGGTGACCGTGAGGTCGCGCACCGCGAGGGTCCGCTGGGGTACCGCTGAGTGTTCGGCCGCATCGGCGCCATCGCCGGCGACGTCGTCGAGCTGGATGAAGTAGGGCTTGCCCCACTTCTTCGCCTTCTTGGCCGCCCGCCAGCTCTTCACCCACTCGGCGGCCACGCCGTCGGGGTTGGCGAGCACGGTGAGCAGGATCGCGATGCCGCTGATGAGCTGGATGTACTCGCCGACGCCGTCCCAGGTCGACTCGAAGACCTCCTGGGCGAAGCCGGCACTCGCCATCGTCGCGCCGACGAAGGCCCCGAGCAGGTGGCCGACACCGCCGACGAGGGCGAGACCGATGTAGGTGATCGAGTTGAAGTTGGAGAACGAGCCGTAGCTGATCGAGCTGAGGCGGAACGCCAGCAGGATCCCGCCGAGGGCGGCGATGGCCGAGGCGAAGGCGAACGCGAACACCTTGGCCACCACCACGTTGATGCCGAGGGCCGCGGCGGCCCGCTCGTTCGTGCGGACCGCGACCAGGCGGCGACCGCTGCGCCCGCGGCGGACGTTGCCCACCACCCAGATGGCGGCGATGGTCATCGCCAGCACGAAGATGCCGTAGCGCTCCGGGTGGGAGATCGAACCGATCTCGTAGCCGAAGAGGTCGGGGTTGCCGACCTGGGTGCCCTGCACGCCGCCGGTGTAGGCACGGTTGCGGAACAACATCAGCTCGATCGTCGTGCCCAAGCCGAGGGTGACGATCGCCAGGTTGATGCCGCGGGTCCGAGCGGCCGGCAGGGCGAACAGCACGCCGAGCGGGATCGTGCCGAGCACACCGGCCACCAAGGCCAGCAGGAACGGGATGTCGTAGACGGCGACCAGGCGACCGGCGACGTAGGCCCCGAACCCGGCGATCGAGTACTGGGCGAGGGAGAGCTGCCCGGCGTAGCCGGTGAGGACCACGACCGAGAGCAACACGATCGCCACCCCCATCGACACGGTCGCGGCGTCGATCCACTTCGCCTGCTTGGTCAACATGATGAAGATGACCGCCCCGCTCGCGAGGATCGTCCAGTCCCACGAGATGCGCCCGTTGCCGATCATCGGCAGGCGCTCGAGGAAGTGATCGCGCAACGGCAACGAACGGCCCCGGAAGACCATCATCACGATGATCAACAGGAACGGCAGCGACGGGCCGAGACCCTCCTGCTCGGTGAAGCGGCCGACCAGGGCCTGGCCGATGCCGAGAGCGAACCCCGCCGCGGTCGCGGCTGGGAACGATCGGAAGTCGCCGACGAGGGCGGCGGCGAGGGCCGCCAGCACCAGGCTCGTCATTGCGGTGACCTGGAGGGTGATGATCGGCACGACCAACATGCCGGCGAGGGCGGCCAGGCCCGAACCGAGGGCCCAGTTGAGCACGGCGATGCGGTTGGGCGAGATGCCGACGGCGGCGGCCGCCTGCTCGCTCTCGGCCACGGCCTCGGTGGCGAGGCCGAACTGGCTCGAGCGGTAGAGGAGCCAGAGCAGCACAGCCGACACCACACCGATCGCCAGCAGGATCAGCCGATCGGCGGTGATGCTGACGTCTCCCCAGAGGGTGACCCGGTCGGTGGGGAGCCAGCTGTCGACCTGCCGGGGCTGGGAGCCGTAGCGCAGCACGACGCCGGCCTGGATCGAGATCAGGACCCCGAGGGTGGCGAGTACCTGGACGAGGGTGCTGGCCCGCTTGCGCTGCAGCGGCCGCATCACCATCCAGTGTGTGAGCACACCGATGAAGGCCGAGAAGGCGACCCCTGCGACGGCTGAGAGGAAGAACGGCCAGCCCTGCTCGGTGTGCAGCTCGTGCTGCACGAAGACGCCGGCGATCGCCGTGGCGCCGAGGCTGAAGTTGAGCACGCCGGTGCCGCGATAGACGACGATCAGCCCCTGCGACGCGAAGGCATAGAGCGCACCCACGCCCAAACCCAGGAGCGCGAATCTCACGACCTCGTTCATGGTCCCCCTCTTCCGGCCACGTCCCCCGACGGCCCGGACGACCCAAACATCGGGTCGCTGTGTGGAAGCGGAGCGTAGTGGTTGCCGGTCGACAAGTCATCTGGAATGGAGTTTTCACCACTGGCCTGGGCAAATGAGCCTGAACAGCGTTCGTCGAAACATCGAACCGGTGGCGAACATCGGATGTCTGTGCTGGAATGCGCCGGCAGTCGGTCGGCGACCGAGCCGACCGCGATGGCCACCAGGGGGACCGCCATGCAACGACGCACGAACACACACGCCCACGGACCAGCCGGAGCGTGGCGACGGCTCGCCGCGCTCCTGGCGCTGTTGGCACTGCTGGCCAGCGCGTGTGCCAGCACGACCAGCGACGGCGACGCCGCCGAGGACTCCGGCGACGACTCCTCGACCGAGAGCGCCAGCGGTGACGACAGCAGCGACACCGACGACTCGGACGCTGACGACAGCGACAGCGACATGGACGGCGACATGGACGGCGACGAGCCGTCCGGCGAGCCGATCAAGCTGATGACGATCACGACGCTCAACGCCGCCGGGCCGACCTACGAGAACATCGCCATCACCGCCGAGCTCTACCAGGACTACATCAACGACCGGGGCGGCATCGCCGGCCGTCCGCTCGAAGTTACGGTCTGCGACGAGCAGTTCGATCCCGCCGTGGCCACCACGTGTGCCCGTCAGGCGGTGGAGGAGGACATGATCTCGGTGGTCGGGTCCTTCACCTTTTTCGCCGAGTCGATCGTGCCCGTGATCGCTGAGTCGGACATCACGTGGTTCGGCGCCTGCTGTCCGATCACGCCTGCCGAGCTCACCAGCCCGCACTCGTTCAACATCGGCAACCAGCCGATGTATGCGGTCGGGGCGGTGAAAAAGGCCGTCGAGGACAGCTGTGAGGCGATCAACGCCGTCGTGATCGACGGGGCCCAGGTGTTCATCCCGCCGATGGAGAACGCCATGAGCGCCCTTGGCATGAGTTTCGGCGACGTGATCATCCTCCCGCCGACGGCGCAGGACTACTCCGCCGAGGTGGCCCAGGCCACGACCGACGCCGACTGTGTGATCACGATCGTGTCGGAGACGCCGTTCATCGCCTGGAACACCGCCTGGTCGCAGTCGGACACCGACGCCCAGCAGTACGGACCGCAGGGCAACCTCAACAGCGTGTCGGCCGCCGGCAACGAGGAGGCCACCAACGGCAACGTCGTCGTCGGCATGTACCCCGACCTCTCCACCGCACCGTGGGACGAGTACCGGGGCGCCCTCGACGAGTACGGCGTCGACGTCACCGCCAACGACTACAACTCCCTCGGCGGCATGGGCACCTGGGCGGCCTACGTCGGGTTCACCAAGATTGCCGAGTCCATCGACGGTGAGATCACCGCAGCGTCGTTCTTCGAGGCCGCCAACAACACCTCGGCGCTCGACCTCGACGGCATGGTGCCGGTGCTCGACTTCACCCAGGAGTGGACCGACGGCCTCGAGGGCTACAACCGCCTGTTCAACCGCAGCGTCACCTACAGCGTGCTCGACAACGGCGTGGTCGTGCCGCTCGAGGACGGCTTCGACGACGTGAGCGACCTGGCCACCGGCGGCTGAGTTCCACCACTCCCCGGAAACCTCAGCTCAGCCCGCACTTCCGGCGTTGGGTCACTGCGAGGGCGTCACACGCCTCCCCGGTGACCCAACGCCGGCGCGCTGCGCCGGGTGACGATCGAGCGACGGACTCGGTCAGGGGTGGTTCTTTGGCTCCAACGTCCCACGGCTCGTGGATCTTTGGCAGCAACAAACCCCATGCGGGCAGAACCCGCCAGTGAACCCTCGACCAGCCCGCCCCGGTAGCCCACGCACGGTTCTTTGGCTCCAACGTCCCACCAGCCGTGGTTCTTTGGCAACAACGAACCCCATGCCGGCAGAACTTGCCACTGAACGGCCCGCTCAGCCGGCGGGCCCGCCCCGGCCGCTGGGCCGATCAGCCGGCGGGGATGAGGCTGATGAGCGACCCGAGCTCGGGCTCGGGCAGGCCGGTGTCGGCCAGCGTGACCACGGCCACGAACCGGCCGCCGTCGTCGAGCGTCGCTGCGACCTCGATCACCGGCAGCCCCTCGACCTCGCCCGCGGTGCGCTCGGTCGTGAGACCGTGGCCGGCGAGTTCGGCTTCGATCACGTCGGCGACCGGCGCCGGATCGTCGTAGCCGGGGTAGTCGAGCACCTGGAACTGGCACAGTGCGGGGTCGTCGGACAGGAAGCCGGGAGCGCCCAAGCCGAGCTCGTAGACACCGGCCAAGCACGCCGGGACTGGGAAACCGGCTGCGTCCCACGCAGCGACCGACTGGTCGTAGGGCGAGAGGTCCGAGACGTCACCGTCCGCCGCCCCGTCCCCCACCGCCGTCGCATCCCCGTCGACGTCGTCCGCCTCGTCGCTCGACGCCGTGTCGGCCGCCGAATCCCCCGCCGAGGCGTCGCCCTCGACAGCGATCGGCTCCGCATCGGTCGCCGCGGCGTCGCCGTCGCTGCCGCCGCAGGCGGAGCCACCCAGTGCCAGCGCCGCCGACAGCGCAACAACGGTCTTCATCGTGTGTCGTCGTCCCATTTCGATCACCCCATCGATGCGTTGATCACGGTCGCCGAGCCGGTCGAGCCGTCCATGAACGAGTAGTCGTCGTGCTCGGCGATCGTCACGTTGATGTAGCGGCCCTCCGAGTCCGTGCCGCTGAGGCTCGTCTGCGCGAGCCCGTCGGAGCTGAACTGCGACTTGCTGGAGTTCTCGGTGAACCCGGCGGCGGCGATCTCGGCCTCGTAGCGGTTGACGAGCTCGTCGCTCGACTCGCCGCTCGTGACCACACCCATGAAGGTGCAGAACCCGTCGCCCGACATCATGCTCTGGGCCTCGACCGACGGCATCGTCAGCACACCCTGGAAGCACTCGGGGATGTCGGCCTCGTCGCCGAACGCGATGACGCCGTCGTCACCATCCTCGCTTCCGTCGATGGTGAAGGTGCCACCCTCGTCGTCGGCGTCGAACTGCACCGTTCCCTCGTCGGTCTCGACCGTGAACGTGGCGCCGTCGTCGCCGCCGTCGAAGTCGATCTCGACGTCCTGCCCCGTGTCGGCTTCCACCGCCTGCTCGACCGCCTCCTCGGCGATGTTCTCGGCGATCGCGCCACAGCTGGTGCCGGCGAACGCGAAGGCGGCGAGCAGGGCGTGGAGTGAACGGTGGTTGGGCGATGACTTCATGCCCGAAACCTACGGCGCGACCCGGGGGTGGTCTGTAGTTCGCATCACGCAGCGCGCGTGCATTCGTCGCCGAGCGTGGCACCGACGGTCCGAGCCTGCCACGCGGAAACTACTTGCCAGAGTGGCAACTAGTTTCTACGATCACCCCATGGAAGACGCGGCACTCGACCCGGTCCAACGACTCGCCACCGCCGACGGGCTGCAGCTCGGCGCCGATGGCGACCGCCGTCGCTATGCGATCGCGACGGCGCTGAGCGCGATCCCGGTCGGCCTCTACGGCGTGTTCGCTACCGGCATCGACAGCGGGCTGGGGCGCATCGCCGCCATGGTGGCCTTCTTCGGCGCCACCCTCGCGCCGCAGATCTGGGCCAGGCGCCACAGCTCGAGTCGACCGCTCGGCACCAACCAGGCGGTCGGAGTGGGGTTGGTGGTGTCGGTGCTGGTGTTGATCGGCGTCAACATGATCCTGACCGCGCAGGACGGCGACCCCTCGCTCGGGCTCCGCCTGCTCGGAGCGCTCGCCGTCGCCTCACCATTCTTCGTCATCGCGGGCTGGCTGGCCCGCCGACCGTGACCGGCACCCAGCGACACGCCCGCCATCGTCTGGAGGACGTCCTCGCCTCGCCGGTGCGGTTCTCGATCGTGGCGGCGCTGGCATCGGTCGACGAGGCCGAGTTCGCCCACGTCCGCGACCGGGTCGAGCTGACCGACCCGACCCTGTCGAAGCAGGCCATCCAGTTGGAGACCGCTGGTCTGGTCAAGATCCGCAAGGGCTACGTCGGCAAGCGGCCTCGCACGTGGCTCTCGCTCACCACCGACGGTCGCAAGCGGTTCGGCGCCCACCTGGCAGCGCTGCGCGAGATCGCCGGTGCGGCCGATGACTACTCGACGTAGACGCT